>JAGXOS010000169.1 GCA_023659775.1 Methanomicrobia archaeon LH_S14
CAAATATCTTGTGCATTCTGCACTTTGAATCTACTCCCCTCCCTTCTCCTCTTTGCTTAACACCCTTACACTATCCCCTCTAATGGTGATAGGTATCGGGACCATCGCTTCAAATAGTTCAATAGTGAGCTCTTCATGCGTCTCGTCAACTTTTTTCACCCTTGCTTTCTCACCTTTAAACGGTCCCGACACTATTTCTATTATGCTCCCTTCCTCTATTCCTGTTACTGAGGGTCTAGGTGTGAGGAAATGTTCTACCTCTTCTAATTTCGTTTCCCTGATCACATATTCGTCTTTATCCTTCTTGACTTTGACCAAACCCCCTGCATGCGGGATACTTTGAATTATCTGTTCTACGGGCTCAGGAAAGGAAGCTTCTACCAGCACATATCCCTTTAGCTCTTCAGGCACCAGTATCGCCTTTATTCCATGCTCACTCTTATCTTTATCTCGTATCGCGCTCTCAACCAGATTTGCAACTGCCTGCTCCTGTTTAGCTGTTGTTTTTACTGCGTATACCTTAACCATAGCTCAAAGCCCCTTTGGTAAAACCGTCATCAAAAGATAGATAGAAAAACCGATGGTGCCAATCAGTGCCATCGCAGCACCCGCGATTTTAGAAATCTTGAAAAACTCCTCTCTTTTTGGTCTCTTTGCCAATTTCAGTATTCTTATATACTCCTTCGACTTTTTCGAAATGTCTTCGATCTTCATTTGCGTTACATTGCAATTGCCACTAACGCACTATTTCAATGCCATATTTCTCTTTTTTCAGTTCCTTCCGTGCGTATATTTGCTCTGATTTCACGCCGGTCACGATGAGCAAAGTTCTTATCATGTTCTTCAGCTCCGGGCTTATCTGCACGCCCCATATTATTCTTGCCTCTGGGTTCATCATTCTATACACTTCCTGAAGGGCTCCTTCTGCTTCCTCTACTGTCATGTCCTCGCCACCAGTTACGTTTACCAATGCAGATTTCGCATCTGATACGTCAACCTCAAGCAAAGGAGAGCTTAACGCCTTTCTCACCGATTCTACCGCTTTACTCTGTCCATCGGACTCCCCAAATCCTATCATTGCTATTCCTCCATCTTTCATCACCGTTCTCACATCTGCGAAGTCCAGATTTACAAGACCTGGTTTTGTTATCAACTCCGTTATTCCCTTAACCGCACGCATCAATACATCATCGGCGACTCTAAAAGCATCGTTTAATGGCAATCTCGGGACTACATCCAATAGCTTATCATTTGGCATCACGATCAAAGTATCAGTACTTTCACGCAGTTTTTCAAGTCCAAAGTTAGTATTCTCCACTCTTATCTCTCCTTCGGCTCTAAAAGGTAAAGTCACCACACCTATGGTAAGAGCACCAGCTTCTTGCGCTGCTTGTGCAACTACGGGCGCTGCTCCTGTCCCTGTGCCACCGCCTAATCCGCAAGTTACAAATACCAGATCCGCATCCCCAACAATTAACTTTATATCATCTTCGTTCTCCTTCGCCGCTTCTTCTCCTAACCTTGGGATACTTCCTGCTCCCAGCCCCCGCGTTGTCTTCTTTCCTATCAATAACCTTCTCTCTACTTTCGTAAACAGCAAATGTTGGGCATCGGTGTTCAAAGCGAATAGCTCAGCGCCAAAAATACCTTCCTCCGTCATTCTCTGTATCGTATTAGTCCCGCTT
>JAGXOS010000016.1 GCA_023659775.1 Methanomicrobia archaeon LH_S14
TGACTGGATACCCGCTATTAAGTTGTTTCTTTAGTAAAAGTTTCTTTTTAAAAGAAAAGTTTTATGAAAAGAATAAGTAATATCCTCCCGGAGCGAAAAGAAGCATTAAAAGCAGTCTCATTATTCTTAATCCTTTGTTTCGCACTTAATTTCGCTTATTTCAAGCTCGCAGGCGAGCAAATCATTCCAAGATCGTTCACCGCATCGCTAATTGCTTTATTTCTAAACTTATTCCCTGGATTGAATGCCGAAGTAAATGGAACAGTTGTGCTGATGAACAGCTCTTCACTTGACGTAATTGGCGAATGTACTGGGATATTCTCCATCATCGTTTATTGCTCTGTCATATTTGCATATCCTACTTCTCTTAGAAATAAATCGGTTGGCTTAATAGGAATTCCGATTTTGTATGCGCTAACATTAGTAAGACTTATCTCAACCGCTTTGGTTGGTGTTTTCATACCTTCAATGCTTGATTTCTTCCATACTTACCTCTGGCAGGTGTTCCTTATCGTCTTCGTTGTGCTTCTTTTCCTGATCTGGCGAGATAAAGTGGTAGAGGTGGAATGAGGATGAAGTTGCAAAGCAAACCACAGAAAAGCAAAAGAATTTTTTTAGCACAGGTTCTTTCTTTAGAAAGAAAGTGTCTTGGGCGATACTCCTCTTTTCTCATTAAATTCATTTTACTTTCTACACTACTTTATCTCCTCTGGATACCATTTGCATCAGCTTATTTCTCTGCGATATTAAAAATAACCGCCGCTTATTTCAAGCTCATTGGAATCGAAGTATCTTTAAACCCCACTCCAGATTTCCTCTATTCTCAAGGCATCCGCAGTTGCATCCCTCCTTTTATTGCTTTGGTATTAGCGACTCCGAAGATTAAATGGAAGAAGGTGGCTTTTCTGATTGCACTTGGCATTCCTGTTCTCTTTGTATTTCGCACAATATTACAGATTTCTTATATTTATCTTCAGATTCCTCCTGTAAGTGAATTTTACGGCATATTCGTTATCTTCCTATCGGGAACCTGCAGGGTAGCATTACCTTTCCTGCTTTGGCTCTCTCTTGCATACAAGCAGATATTACCAGCAAGACGTGAAGTTAGGGAGGGATTCTATATCTGCCCTTTCTGCGGTGCAGAGAAGATTGGCATCCTCGACCATATCCGCGATGTGCACGGAGAGGAAGCACTAAAAAGCGAGGAAGTGAAACAATTACTCAAATAAAATCCTAAAATAGATTCTACAACCTGGATACGTTGCCGCGATCCCAAATCAGTGTGCCTGGCTCTATGGAGACGGCGTTCAAGCGAGCGAGGAGATTCTTTACGGTTGATGCACTGTGACGGCTTCCATTGTAGACAAAATGCGCAATGGGATGTTTATCATGCTCTGATACCAGCACTGCGAGATTCACCTGCCGCCGTTTGATCCCTTTCGCGTTGTATCCTAGTTCAGCCAACGGACAGCTAACCCCAAAGAAAAGCACGGATGTGAGGTCGTATGCGAGCGTTTCTTTTTCACCGGGTTGGAGTGGATGTCTTTCGCGCCATTTTCGGTAAAGAGCATCAGCGATCTGGTGACGGTTATTGTTATTGCTGGCATAATTATTATAGTGCTAAGTAGGTAGATTTATTCTTAATATAAGAAAAATATAGAAAAATTTATATACTGATTTAGACAAGAAAACTAATTATTATAACAACAAATAATTAAAAAAGAAAGGTGGTATAAAAAATGAAAAAGAGAGGTATGGTGGCTGTTGTAGCAATAGTCGTGTTTGCGTGTTCGCTTTTATGCACGCCCGTCGGTGCACAGGGAAATCCCGGCGCTGGGTGCCCCTCAGAAACTAAATACTATGGCACAATCAACGGCGGCATTTACTTCGAGCAACATGGTTGGATGCAATTCTCACCATTCACTGCTACCTTTAATGATGTGCCTGAGGGGATAAAAATTGCTCGCGTGTATACCGGCGTGTGGGCTGGCTCTCCAGGTAAAGGTGGCGATTTTAACATAACTGTTAATGGAATCACCTCTCCTACCTATCCTGCATGTGATCCATGTCCTCAATATGACACCTGTGACCCATGGCAGTGTGAGCGATGCGATACGGTCAACACGTCAGAATGCCATGACTATGTCACTGGCTGCAATGTCCATTTTATCAGCTATAATGCAACCCCTTACATCGTCCCTGGCAGCAATACCGTAACCGTGAAAACAGTCGGGAATCAAAGTTGCCCCAGGGGGAAATGGGACGGCAGGATATATCTTATCGCTCTTCTGATTGTGTATGAGGATGCGAGCTTGCCAGAGATGACCTACTGGATTAATGAGGGTGCCCCGTATATGGAAAAGGACAGTGCTTGTGATGGTCCTGCCGACCACCTCGACATTTCTTTCTATTTCAACGGCACACACATAAGCGAACCAGCAAAAGTGAAGTACTGGACGTTGGGTTTTCCACATGCCGCTTACGCATTCACGGAGCCGGCATACACGAAGCTCAACGGAAACAACATCAGTGAGTATGACTATATGGAGGAGTATGGTGGATATGAAGTTTTATATCGGTGGGACAATATACCAGCCGGTTATTTAAACCCCTCAAGCAATCTCTTCTCTTACCATGACCCAAGTCCTGAATATGAGCGTGTTAACGTTGCGGTGTTAGTATTGGAAAGAGAAGCAGTAGAGAGGCCAGACCTTATCGTAACTGCAATCAATGCATACCACAACAATACCGGCTGCCCTGCATGGTTAAACCTCACGAACGAGATAGACGTTACGGTGAAGAACAACGGCACTGCAACCGCTAATGCGTCAAATGTCAGCTTATACATCGAGGACGGGCTCTTTGGCAAGTTGCCTGTACCAAGCCTTGGTGCCGGGAATTCTTCGACAGTGACGTTCAGGGACTGGAAGCCAATTGGAGATGATTGCCTTCTTCCGGTATGCGAGTTCAACTGGTCATACAAGGATTACAATCTTACTGGCGTTGCGGACTGCGATAACGATGTTGCGGAATCAAACGAGACGAACAATAATCTGACAGTGGTGGACAGGGCATGCTACAATGGATACATGGCTGATGAACCATTGGAGAATGTGGCGCACGGGAAACTTCACGGGCATTTAAACTTCACGACTGGAGACGGCGTATACAGTAGTTTGTACTCCGTAGGTGATACTCAGACAACGAACTACGACATAACAATACCAGCCGGAGCATCGGTAAAACTCGCGCACCTGAACGTTTACTACACATGGACTAAGCCTCAGGGGACGTGCCCGGAGATGGAGGTAAACATAACAAACGCAACCGGGACGACATACACACTGCCACTGGAAAAGGCATACAACGACATCAAATGCACGTGCCCCGGCGCTTGGTGGGTGCTCTCGTGGGGTAACTACGTCTACGACCTGACAGATTACATTGACGGCAGTGGCACTTACACGGTGACGGTGAAGAACAACTGTACTGCATGTTACTACTTCTGCCCCGCTGCACCGGGTCTCGTGCTCGTGTACGAGGATGTGAACGCACCGCAGATAGAATACTGGATAAACGAAGGAGCTGACATACTAATGGGCGGCAGGAGATATCCAACGAGTTCAAACCTTGCATGGTGGGAATGCATGAACAATGCAACGTTCCAGGCAAGCACCGAAACAGGCGAAGTGGTGAATGCAACACTCGGTGTTGTCGCTCCCTGGGGTGACAGCGTTCCGGACGATATACTGTTCTTCAACGACGTAGAACTTGGACGTGGCGTGTACAACGGGTATAGCAGTCCATACAGTATAACAATAGATAGCCTGACAATGGAGATAGGAGCCGGTAATGCGCAGGTCGGCATAAATGCTACCGATGTAACCGCACTGTACCTTAATGACAGCGAGAATGTGGTCACTCAGGCGGATGACGGCGACAACATAATGGCTTGCAATGCGTTCCTCGTAGTGGAATACGAGAAGCCACTAGAACAGCCTAACCTTAACGTCACTGCAATCATGGTGAATCCAGACTATAGTTCAGGGCACAGGGAACTCTTCGCCAACCAGAGTAATACTCTAATAGCAACAATCAAAAACCTCGACCATAACAATAATTCAAACGCCTTTAATGTGAGCTTCGAGATTGAAGGGGTGGATACGTGGACGTGGATAGTTCGAGTGGATGGTCTAGCTGCTGGAAACAGTACAAACGTCTCGATAAATTGGACACCAGTAAGTGGTGGAACAGTACTCAGCCCGGTATATTATAACTTAACTGTGACGGTAGACTGCGATGGCGAGGTGAGCGAAACCAATGAGACGAATAATGCAACCTTAAAAAAGCTTACCGTTTACAACAATGGGTACAAGGGCAAGCGGTACACGGGTGGCAGTGATATTGAGACTGAACAGATGGAAACAATCCATGGCAATTTGATATACTCAAAAGGGAATAGCACGTATCAAGGTGGGGGAACTTGGACTTCATACACGGTTAACTGGACTCCAGGAGATCTTCCGGTTCCAGTCGGTGCAGCCGTTAAGAAGGCGCGATTATACGTTTATTACACCTGGGATCCTTCTCCTGAAGGCATAAATGCGAGCATGAACTTCAATGGATTCAATGGACATCTATTTTCTATGAGCGACATGGATGCGCGCTATAAAGACGCCAAGGGGTATGGGTCGTACCACGACCATAAATACGGAACGATGGTTTATAACGTTAAAGACTACTTCAGTATGAGTGGTAATACAGCGACCCTTACAAAAATCGTTGCAAACGATAATGTTGCAATCTACGGTATGCTCCTTGTGGTGGCCTATGAGGATGCAAGCGAGCCAGAGCGATTGATATGGATCAATGAGGAGTGCGACCTACTTGCTGCACGACCGGGATATGGTACGAATGAGACAGAGGCGACCGCTTATGCTCCATTCACAGGCACGATAGACATTCCCAGGGTGGATGCAGCCACATTGATAACGGTTGTGCCAGCCGGAGATTCTGGAGCAGGTAACGATGACAGGTTATACCTCAATGACGGTGAATGGGATAACGTGTGGGAAGGTTCTGCTGGAAAGGACATTAGTATCAATGAAACCGATGTAAAAGGTTATCTTCTCTCTAACAGCAACCTCGCGAGGATACAGAGTCGTGGAGACCTCTTTACTGCGACCAATGCGTTCCTCGTGGTAATTTGTAAGGCAATTTTTGATACAGATTCACCTGAGAATCCTTATCCAAGTATAATGGGAACACACACGGGCACAATCACGCCAAATCGTGATATCGTGATATCGAGGCTTTACACCTATTCCTGCGCAGGCACTGGAGGACATACCGAGTCTATCGAATTGAAGGATGGCGATAATTTGGTTGCAAACGGCTCATGGCACGGATATGTCGGAGATTACCATAACCTAACAATACACACCGTAACGGGTGCTCCTTATGTCACGCTACTGAAAGACCACAAATACAACTATACTATTCGCACGGGCTCTTATCCACAGATTCATCACACAAATGCACTGCTAACCTCGAATGGGTGGATAAACTGCACCGAATTCGTGGATGCAAATGGGCGAAGATACACAGATTGGATACCAGCAATTCGGTTGGAGAAAATGTAATATATATACGAGGTAAAAAGAGGGAAGAATGCGAATAAAAGCAGATGAAAATGGGAGGCAAGGTGATAAAAAATGAAAAAAACAGGTATGGTAGCTGCTGTAACAATAACTGTGTTCGCGTGTTTGCTTTTATCCACGCCCGCTTCTGCATGCTACGACTGGTATGGCTTCCCGATGCAGGGTAACGAGGAGCACCCGCAGTTCGGCAATGGCACGGTTGCAAACGGCACTGTTACCGGTGGCGTTTACGTTGACGGCGGACACGGATTGACCGGCGAAATGCCGTACACACAAACATTCAGCGTGCCTGCCTATGATAAGGTGCGGTTTGCTCATCTCTATGTTCATGTCTGGGGTGGCACGGAGAACTATCATGGCTGGCTAAATACAAGCTTCAACGGACACAGCCTGGAGAACATCACGCTTCTCGGAGATGATGATCTTCCTCCGGGCTGCAATAAGCAGGTGTGGTGCACATCTCATGGCACATACTTCGTCTGGTATAATGTGACCGATCTCGTTACTTCGGGTACCAATACCGCAACTGCAGTCACCGGTAAGATACGCCCTGGCTTTGACGGTCGTGTCGGCACGATTGAGCTGATCGTGGTGTATGAAAAAGCGGGTATGGATGAAACTCGATACTGGGTCGCTCAGGGGCATGACGCTCTGTCCTATGCAACTTCAGGTTACGCTGCTAAGGACTACGGCTATGTCTATTTCAACGGAACGATAGACCCGGCGAAATGGGGAAGTGCGGTCTATTACGCTTCGTGGATGGCTGGAGACCAGGGCGATACCGATACGCTGTGGTTCAATGATAACGTGCTTTGTGAAGGCTGCACGAACTACGAGCAGGGACCTTACTGGGACTTCAAGATTATTGAGGTGAAGAATGCTTCTTGCAACTATTTAAGTTCAACCGATAACGGCGCGAAATACTGGCGTGATGGCGATTGCTACGTTCACTGGTTCAATGCGGTGTTAGTGCTCAGCAGAGAGACAAAGCCGGACCTCATAGTCGAGAAGATAGAAGAACCTTTGCTACCATATCATAACTACACACTTGCCGCTGTCGCAAACCATACCTATAAAGTCAATGCCACGGTAAAGAACATCGGCACTGGTGCAGCCACTAATACTTCTACGGTGACACTGCACGCAGGCGCTGATCTCATAGGCTCACAATCAGTTCCCAGCCTCAATCCCGGCGCAAGTAAAGAAGTGCAGCTCACGTGGACGCCCTCTCTATCAGGGACTTACACGCTTAAAGTGACCGCAGACGCCTCTAATCAGGTAAACGAATCTGATGAGACGAACAATATCCGGTCTAAGGATATAGAAGTGCTCCCTGAAGAGCAGCCTGATTTAGAAATGTCTTCAGATGACATAAAATTCCTACCTTCTTATGCATGGCATGCCGCAAATAACAGAACAACCGTCCAGGTAAACGTAACAAACAACGGTACCGGGGATGCAAGTAACTTCGATGTTAGACTCTTCGTTGACTCCCTGCAAACAAATAACACCGTGCTCTCGGTGGATGCAAAGGCGGTTAAAGTAATTTCGTTCATATATGATGCAGCCAAAGGAGGTCATTATGACGTAAAGGTCGTTCTTGATGCAGATGGCGAAGTCACCGAGTCCAACGAAACCAACAATGAAACTGCCAGATCATTAAAGGTGATAGAGGTAAGGATAAGAGATACGCATCACTATGGCGATACCTCAAAATACAACGGAAAGGAATCCGGCTGGAAGGATGTGGCGATGTTCGACGTCGTTAAGCTCGTGCCTGAGACTACCACGCCGTGGGATGCGCTCAACTCCGTTGCTGTTGTTAAGCCGCACCCCTTGATGGTGCCTGGAAAAACATTCGTGTACGGGATTGACGGACTTGATGAGGATCCAACCGGACCGATCTACTGGTATCTATACATGAACGGCAGATACGTGCCCAACAACATATTGTGCGGCGAATACGCGTTGCGGGATGGCGAGACCGCACACTGGGACTTCCAGAAGCAGGTCTATGGTGCAACCGAGAGCTTCACACCTCCTTGCACGGTGCAGAGCTACACGGACCTCTATCCGGAGCCATTTACACATGGTTACTGGGACACCGAATGGAACACAACCATCGTTTATCCCGCGGAATCGCCTGATGAATACCTCAGCATAGCGAATAATATCCGCAACAAGCTTGTTTCAAGTGGCGTGCCAGGTGAGAGGATAGACGTTGACACTGATTCTAACGTGATAGCAGCAGAGAAGAGAAAGGCAAACCACCTGATACTGCTCGGAACCAATACGGCAAATGACATAGTATATGAGATCAATCCATATCACGAATACTTTGGGATGGTTGTTTACTTCAGTGCTGGAAAGATGATTGACGACTGTGATGACAAGGAGTATAATCATGGAGGCGTAGTTCAGGCATTCGACAACCCCTACGATAACGGCTACCTCGGCACGAACTATTCGTGGAACGTGCCCGGACCGGTGATATTCATGGCTTCCGGATTGAATGACAGTGATGCTAAGAATGCTGCGGAACTGCTCGTCAACAGAACGGATGAGCTAAACAGGTTCTGGAAATACATAGAATGCGCAGTGCAACCACAAATATTCGATACAGGCGCTCCAATAACGTCATATCCCAGCATCTTCGGCACGCATAACGGCACGATAACGCCAAACAAGAACATCTCCGTGAACTATCTGTACACTTATCCCTGCACAGGAACGGGCGGGCACACCGAATTCGCAAAGATATGGAACGAAACAACAGGAGATCACGCAGAAGCTCACTGGGACGGTTACATTGGTGATTACCACAATATCTCGTTTAACTCAACACTGACATTGAAAGAAGGCGTGGTTTATAACTATACGATAAGAACAGGCTCCTACCCACAGATTCACCATACACCCGCGCTACCAACAGCAACTGGATGGATAAACTGCACCGAATTTACGGATGCGAACGGGAGGAGATACAACAACTGGATACCTGCCATAAAACTATTTTCATGATGATGAATTGAAGTGATAACTTATTATTGCATTCATTCATGCATGCATGCTTAACTTCTTCTCAATCTCGGCGAGCCTGACTTCGAGTTCTGCTATCTTCTCCATCACGGGGATCCTTGCTTCAAGAGAGTCGAACCTTGCATCTGCTGCCTCAAACCTGGAAATCATTTCATTTCTTTTTGTTTCATTCCTTAAACTGTCCACTTTCGTATTCAAAGCCTTGACTTCGCCAATAAGTTCATTAACCTTCAGCGTGAAAATTTTCTCTACCCAACCAGGAATTTTTTCCATGTATTCTGTTTTTTATCTCGGTGCTTAAAAAGGTATGGGGATATTTTTAATAACCACAGATTACAAACTCCTTCTATTTGAGACACTGATTTACACTGATTTAACGGATTTATTTAATTTCTTGACTTTTGCACTTTGCACTTTGCAATTTTCATTTTTCACTGTTTATGGTTCTGCCTCCTCCTGTCGAGCCAATATCCAGCAAAAACGAGAGAAACAGCCGCTGCAAGCATCGCAAGTCGAATCAACCACGCAATAAAGGTTTCATGACATCCGTCTGAAAACTTTATATATCGGGGAAACCATTGATTATAAAGGTGGTATAATAGAATGATAACATTTACTGTTGTTGGGAAAAGAGTTTCCCTTCTAAGATACACCACCTCTATTGTTTTTTGCCGCTTGCAGCAGCTCTATTTATCTATTTGTCTATTTGTCTCTGAGTATGTTGTGCAATCAGGTCACGAACCCTGGAAACCAATTCCTGTGCGATTTCCATAATCGTCTGTCCTTCCTGTTCGTATGCCGCTTCGTCTTCTGCGACTGCTTCCTCATCGGTTTGGCTCTCATAATGCGCTAAAACATGTTGCACTCGCTTTTCATCCCATCCCGGTGGAAATTCATCCTTTTGCTCTGTCATGCCTCTATCCTTTGCAGTTCAATTTTCCTGGTTTCAATCGAATAAATTTGAACCAGGTCTTCCTGAAGCTTCTCGTAATATGCTGCTTGTTCATCATTCATGAACGAGCGCCCACATTTACTGCAGACCATTTTTGGGAATTTGGACACCCTCACTTTACCCTCTAAAAACTTTACTTCCAACAACTTCTCTTCTATCTTCCCGCCGCACCAGGGGCATACATCTGGAGTTCTGTACCTTCCTTTCACAACTTCCCAATCCTCTTCTTTTAACGGCATAACTATATATATATAAATTCTATTCTACTTTCTTTATATAAAGTTTCTTTTCTGATTCGCTTGCTGCTCGAATAGATACTATCTCAAACTTCCTATCGGTTATGTATGCAGTCCAGCACCATGAATACGAACCTACCACCCAGTCCACTACCGATAACTTCATACCTCCTATTCCCAATGCGTCTCTCTAAAGTCAGTCCATCCGTTGCGCACTGTACATCTGCCTTTTTAAACCCTCGCTTGCGTAAGCGGTTCAATGCATGTTCTGTCCATACAATTTCGTATTTTTTACCCGTCAATTTCAATATTTTTTCTTTTCATATTTTTGCCATTATCACATCGCTGCCTTCTTCAATCCAGTATGATATAACCGGTGCATCACTATCCCGATAAACCACGATAGGTGTTTCCATGAGGGATATTTATTTATCTATGTTTGTATTACTTTTTTTTTCATTGTTTATGCTATTATGCCTCCTCCTCTCGTGCAAATAGCCAACTACAACGAGAGCGAGCGCCGCGGCAAGCATCGCGAACCTTATCAACCATGCAACTAAAGAGAATTCGCCTTTTCCACCTCCGCCTCCCTCTTCGCTCTGCGCCACAATGCCTTTCATCAAATACCAAGTAACCTTGATTGTTTTTTGCCGCTTGCAGCAGCTCTATTTATCTATTTATCTATTTGTCTCTGAGTATGTTGTGCAATCAGGTCACGAACCCTGGAAACCAATTCCTGTGCGATTTCCATAATCGTCTGTCCTTCCTGTTCGTATGCCGCTTCGTCTTCTGCGACTGCTTCCTCATCGGTTTGGCTCTCATAATGCGCTAAAACACGTTGCACTCGCTTTTCATCCCATCCCGGTGGAAACTTATTTTGTCTCATTTTCTTCTCCTCCGCTTACGTCTTCGGTAAGCTAACAATGCTTTTCCTGATAAATCATAAAATATCTCCTACTTCTTGCTCCGTTATCCCATGTCGATAGATATGCGGGGAGTTCGTCACAGGGTCTATATAAAACCGAAGTTTCATTGTTGATCAAACTTTCCTGAAGTTTGAATTTCGACTTTTGCACTTTGCACTTTGCACTTTACATTTTGCACTGTTCATGTCTTTGCCTCCTCCGCTCCAGCAAATAACCAGCACAAACGAGAACAACAGCCATTGCAAGCATCGCAAGTCTTATCAACAACGCAACTAACGAGAACTTGCCTTTGCCACCTCCGCCTCCCTCTTCGCTCTGCGCTACAGCGCCTTTCATCAATCGCCCGGTAATCGTTTTGCCACCACTTTCTCCCACTGCTCCTTCTCCAGTGCCGCCTGCAACGCCTATCCCCTCGCCACTGCCAGAACCTTCGCCTGTGCTGGTTCCCGTGCCCCATCCTTCGCCAGTCCCTCCACCTCCTCCACCTGGATGAAGTGGCGGTATGATTGGTCCTTCTACAATGGTTACAATCTTTGTTTTGATGTTATTTTCTTTAGTTAGTTCACTTTTTGTATAATTCACCTCGGCAGTAATAGTAATCGTCTGCCCAACAAGAGCCCAAGTGGGAATTGGGACTTCTAAGATTCTTTCTGCTCCATTAGCATCCAATGAACTGATAGATTCAGAGTATTCAGAACTTAATCCACCTCTTGAAAAATTTACATTTACATCGAATCCCGAAGACCTGCTCCTTCCATTGTTTCTTATGACTACAGGATAAGTTCCACCCATTACCGCTGTATCTCTATTTAAGAAAGGCTCGAGATCCGGTGGGTATGTCACTTTCAGGATTGCATTTTTCAATACGAGATAATTCCCCTGGCTCTGTATCGCTGCGGTGTTCGTGCCATTCTTCACAGCCACATATTCCCATTCATTTTCGGTAAAGGCTATTGTACTTGTTGTACTTGGAACCCTATATTCCCAGTGACCCGTAGTATTTCCCATCAAACTCCCCACCTCCTGCATTCCAAAACTCTCAAAGAGTAGTAAATCTCCTTTATCTCCAGCTTCCGGATGCAGTGTTTGAGTAGCATCAGGGCTATAAGGATTATAAGTAGTATAAGGTGCCAAAACAGTCAGCAGAGATGCATTCGCCTTCTGTGCATCACTCACGCCTTCAAACACGCACTCCCTCTTGCACTCATCGAATTCGAATCCCGTAGGAAATTTCATGTTCTTTGCCATTATCACATCGCTGCCTTCTCCAATCCAGTATGATGTAACCAATGCATCGTTATCCCGATAAACCACGAGAAGAGCCATGCCATTAACTCCAAATCTCATTTCTTCTTCCCTTGTGAAATTCGTTTCTGCACGCCAGTTCATACCATCGCAAGCTGATTTCACATCATAGCAATATGTCATATAACTGTAATTTTCCCCTGTTGCACCTGAAATATCCTCGTAAGTTGTTCTTCTATCGTTTACTAATCTGTGATTAAACTCCATACTCACTTCGGGCTGGCATGCAAGGCGAAATCCGGAGTGTTCTGGGTCCATTTTATCCCCCCATACATATAGATAAAGCCGTGCAAGTTCTACTGTCGCATTTTGTGGAAGATTGATGTGAAAGTCCCCGGTATAATTATAACTTTTATTTGTATATGGATAGGGGCATTTATATCTGCAATAAGCGTCGTATATGATACCTCCGCCTTCGCTGAGTGTATCATTTGCAATAATCGTAAAGGGACCAGTTGCCCTATATCCCGGCTCCCCTGCCTTCACTTCATCGGAGTAAGAATAAACATTATTGTCTTCGTGTATTTCAGGAACACCATCATTTTCATCAACCACCACCCTCACACGATAAAATCCATCTTCCATAGGCATCCACGAAAAATCCACATCTCTCGATACGCCAGGGTCAAAACGAGAAATTTGCTCATACTGCGGGAAACCAGCAATCGGTTCACTATATGTTGCATTATACGATCTGTTTACATACAATGCAACGGAAAAGTTTGTAGCAGCTACGCACCCTGCATTTTTTACCTTAACCCTTACCGTGTGATTTTCCAGAGCAATAAGTTTATCTGATTGAACTTCGTTCTCATTCACGTTCAAAAACGTTATTTCCGGAAATACGAACGTCAAATCCGGACCCATCATCTTCTTCATCTCATTATTCCACTCATTGCTCTCCTCCACCCTATTCTCAGGGTCCACGAACACCGTAAGATTGTATATCTCGTTCTCCGCCGTAAACGGCACTTCTTCTTCTCTTTTTGTTCCGTTATGAATTTCGAAGGGCTCATCAGGCTCATCCACTCCATACTCGTATTTATCTATCTCGAAATACATACGCTGGCTCGCATTGCCCCACTCCAATGTAATGTAGGAATACTTAGCAGGGTCAACACCCATCCAGGAGCTCCAGAAGTCATTTTTACTTCTATTATACATCTCCCAGAATGTCCCATTTCCTATTTTGAGGTATCCTCCATCATCTACATCCAATTCTTTCACATGCACCCGCATAACAACCGCATCCACAGGCGGATTTTCAGAAAATGATTCTGTGTAGGTGCCAGATTTCCCCCACCTTTTCAATGGCACATCTAAAACCACATCCCGCATGAACCGCACCGTCACATTATCTGCCTTTTCATATCCTATATTTTCAATCACCGCCTTTGGATGCCCACCATCGCACTTAATGTCGTCAGACACCGTGAGGTCTGGGATTGCTATATTCAGCGTTTCTTCCTTTCTGTTGTTCGCTTCACTCAGTTCATATATCACATTATCTCTATCCACAACTGCATAAATGGTATAGCTCAAGGAACCGTTTCCAAATCTCGCTACCGGCAATATCCCAGTAACATTCGTGGAGTTCCCGGAACCGAGCGTTACTTCTGTATGGTTAATAATTATTCTATGCGCCACTTTATCCACACGGCAGCCCCATATACTTCTTCCCCCTCCTGCCGATGTCGTCTCACGATCATAGTACGAATCAAAAGGAAGCATTTCTATTTTTGCGGCATTGCCTTCCACCCATGTCCATAAGTCCTCGCCATTAAACGAATTGAAATACGTACCTGTATTTGTATTATTACGCAAATCATTTATCTCCATTCGTCTTGTTATTGAACCTTCGTCCAATCTAATCTTCTCAAAATGAATGCCTGTCCAATTCGCTTCCGGATAAGTGGTATTTATTGTTTCTCCATAATTTTCTGTGGGATGTGTGGACTCGCAATGATAAATCTCTTCTTTCAACGCCCATAAATCAACAGAGAAATTAGCGGTTTTTGTTCCATAATTAGCAATGCATGCAGTTACACTGACTGGTATATCTCTCGGCACCGGCGACGGAGGGTCAAATGTTATGTTAACAACAGCCGGGTCCTCACACGGCTCCACATAAAAACTTCTGTTCAACTCGTTGTTTGTTTCGTTTATCTCCAACATCTCATTATCAGGGTCAACAACCACCCCTATTGCTTGCGGTCCCGCATCATTCAGATCCCATTCAATCGTTAAGTTTTTCACCTCATTCACTCCCAACTCTATTTCTGTGAAATTCGCTATCCTCTTCATCCACCTGTATTTGTCTATCATGACCTTCGAGTCGCTGAGGTCACCACATTTTGTAGGTGCATACACGTCAATCGTATCGCCAGTTATCCATGATGAATTCGCTGGTCCATTCCTCTTATCTCCCCACCATTCCTTCTCTACACCACTTTCGTTTCTGATATAAACAACTCCTCTGGTATCGTTATTCGGAGCTCCTTTTGGCGTTACATTCAGTGTTTTGAATTGCACCCTTATCGCATCCGCATCCGGATGCCTTATCACATAACCATATCCATATCCATACGGATATCCGAACGGTGTAAGTTCGAATCGTGGCGATATATCAATCCACTCGCTTTCTGCAATCACTTCAACATCGGCAATCCCTCTTATCAGTCCTTCGTTCTTTATACTCACGTTTATAAATACCGGTTCTCCTTCTTTCGCTTCTTTTACTTCTGTACCATTGAATGCAATAGAGATGTTAGAGACGGTGAAATCAGGCAGCACTTTTAGCTCCTTCGCCTCGAAATTGTTCTTCTCATCGTGCTCCGGCACTTCATCCTTAGCGTCTACACCTGCACATGCCGTGTAAATTCCTTTTCCTACCTTTTCCGTCAGAGAAAAGGTGAAATTCCTGCTAACATCCAGGGAAACATTCTCCGTTGAATTTATTTCGCCAGCGTAAAAGAATAGCTCCACTCCCTGTCCCTCCCCGTGCCTGACACTTACATTTACGGTATCGTCCATCACAGGAATACAGCAGGGCTCCGTTGGTTCAGCAACCTTATTGCCATTTTTATCAACTATTTTTATGTCACCTTTCTCCACCTCGGGAATCTCTCTGCCCTTATCTAAACGCCATGTCTTGTTTACATGCACACAAATACACTTCGCACCCGCATAACTTCTATTTACCCATCTCTCCCCTTTGCTAACATTATCCGCGCCATAATAACCAGGAAGAACTTCACATCCGCTTTCGTTCTTATAAAGCCCGAAGAACAGGAAAGAGGAGAAGTTGTCCGCTGGCAATACCCCCTGATTTGTAATCGTAGCGTTTGCTGCGATACTGGCATTGTCCTCTTCAACGGTGGTATTGAAGGTTATGTTTACTGCTAAGTCCGCTCCGAGCACTCTTGTCCATATTTCACCTATATTATTTGACTCGTATGTCTCAAATATGTCATTCTCGGAATCTACCTTCACTATAACCGTATGATTGCCCACCGCTGCATTCCACTTAGCTGAGACATTTATCGCCTGGTTTGGGCTTAAATTCAGAACAGGTATTGTCGTAATAAAATCATAATCATCAAGGAAGAAGCTCACATTGAACGTATTCGCATTTTTTATTCCTATATTCGTGATATTAGCAGTGATATTGACGAGTTCACCTTTTGTTATATTGGTGGCATCCAATTCTGAACCATCGGTATTGTTCAGCAGCCATATCTCTGAAACAATGAGGTCAGGTCCCTGAACGAGTGTGAAATTCATTTGCACGTTGTTCGTCTCGTCTATCTCCGGTATAGCATCCTCAGCATCAATTATTGCAACTATCTGATGTCTCCCGGCTGGAGTTGCAGTCCAGTTTATTGTGGCGTTCTGGATGTCAGTTGCATTGAAGTTAAGTGTCTTATTTTCAATCTCATCCTCTGCTACTAAATAATCATATTTATCAACACTTACACTGACATAACTACCACCGCTTCCTTCTGGCTTCTCTATCTCTGCAACGGTGCGATTTCCAAATATCCATGATGTCCATCCAGAAAAGCTCTCGTTATACAATGCTACTAACCTGCCTTTGCTGTCATACATGCGAAGATAACCCTCTTTGCTCTCATTTGTAAAATCAAAATGTATGCGCATCGCCACAGTATTATTCCTGCTCTTAACTTCCAATCTTTTAACCGTTATCGGCTTTCCCTCGCTATCCTTTTCGTCCCTGTCTATGGATACGCTATTCACGCATCCCCTGGACGCTCTGGTATAGTCATAGAATGAGAGGTTGACAGTGACAGGAAAGTCCCCCGTATTATTGACAGTAACGGTGATGTTTGTCGTATTCCCCTCAATCGGGCTTGCAGGTTCGATAAGCAGGTTTTCAAGCACGAAATCCGGTGCATTTATGTTCGTCCACTTGCTCTTCCTGTTATTCGTCTCGTTTACCTCCCATATTTCATCGGCGGGGTCAACCTCTACCATTACCGTGCAGTTCCCACCCACATCCGCAGTCCAATCTATCGATACGTTGGTAAACCAGGCAGTCAAATTTGTGGTTTCATCAATATCAGAGCTCCAATTCGGGTCGCCCTCGCCCGATGCATAAAAAGAGAGAATTGAGGAATTGATAAACCTATTCTTATCCCCGCTTTTAGTTACGTAAAAACCGACGTTAACGCCACAACTTCTGTTACCAAGATACGTAATCGTGGAATTAATGGTTATGGTCTCGCCAATACTGAGAGTTACATCGGGAAAAATTGTCAGATCGGTAACTGCGAAATCTCTGTAAACCTGGATTGCTCTCTCTACATAATTGTTTGATTCATCGGTATCTATATTTTCACATGGGTCTATTTTCACTTTTATAGTGTGGTTAAAGGTGTGTGCTCCCTTTTTTCCTGCTCCTGCATTACACGTCGTTACGTTCCATGTTGTATATAGTGTAGTGCTGTTAACAGGATAATCAACGCCAGCCAGGAAACGTATGCTCTCTTCATAAAACTTTAACGAATCGTTGTAGAAAGAGACAGTGAAATTTGTTGCATTCAGGTACCCTAAATTTCTTATCCTTGCAGTTACGTTCAACTGGTCGCCATCAAGCACTTTATCATTTACTGAAAGATCAATCGCAAGGTCTACTCCCCCAAGCGTCTTATTGGCTTTGTTTCCGTTGCTCAGCACCACCCATAGCTTATGCACCCCGGGCTGGGAGAAATTATAGTTCATGGTGAAATTTTTCGTTTCTTCGGTAGCGTTCAGTGTTATTGGAATGCTACCAAGCAGTGCAGCAGACTCAACAACAGCTTCTATTCTGTAATATTTCAACGTAATAGTATCACCAGCGCCCCATTTTGTCCAAAGATCGATCTGCTGTGTTCTTTTGGAAGTTGAGCTTAAGCGGTTCTCGCTCATAATTATATCGTCATTTTTATCGTGAACTTCATACCAGCATCCGGGACTTGCTTCGTAATACGTGATCTTATCAAAGAAATGCAAGCTCATATTAAGAGCCCTAAGATACGCTATCGGGAGTGTTTTCGCTGCTGAAGAATAACCTATTTTATACGCGGTAGTATTAACATCATACAACCAGAGTGTGGCATTTGCAGTTGCATTTTCGTTGTTTTTGATGGTAACGGTTACATTTACAGGTTCGTTAAAAACGGGATGTGAAGGATTTAAGGTTACATCAGCGATGGAGAGGTTTGAAAGTTCCACAGTTATGGGTGCAGCTTCAATAATTCCCTCCCCTGGAGACTCAACAAATATCATGAAGGAAGTTGTGATGTTGCCAGGAGGACCGATGAATAAAGGTCTCGCATCCCATATCACTTCGATATAGTCTGTGCTCTGAGCGTCAATGTGGACGGTCTTAGTATCAAATAAAGTTTCAGTATCATCGAGGTATGTGCCGCTATACATGCCTGCATAAGAGAAATTGAGTGTAATGTTCCCGTCTTGTGATCCCATATTTTCGATACTTACATTGATAGTAACATTACCTTCTTTTACTGAAGGTGGACATGATACTATCTTAACTTCCCACGACTGCTCCTTTCCAGTTATATTCTTTATGTTGTTCGTCGAGTTACTGTCGGCGTTATTACGCAGGTCTATTTTTGTGTCCACGGTAACGTTTATCGTGCAATTTCTACTATTATTCGTCTCATCTAATTCGTTAACTTCTTGCTCAGAATCCGCGAAAACTGTTATATTGTACAATCCTACCGAAGCTGGTATCCACGAAAAAGTTTTATTTTCGCTTGACCCAGCACTCAAGCCAGGAATCCGTGTTTTAGTTTTGTTCTCATAAGACCCTTCTCCAGACTTCTTCTCCACATAAAATGTAACATCAAATGCTCCTGATGCATTTGTATTGGTGCCAATGTTTTGTATAGTGGCGCTTATCTCGGTTTCGTTATCCTTTAATATATAAGGCGGTGTGTAAATCGCAGATATGATTAAATCAGGCAATGATTCATTAATGGCAGTAGGAGAAGGCGTTGGTATTGCTTGCGGTGATACAGTCCATGTCCATGTTCGGGAAACGGTGCCGTTTTCATTCGTGGTAACTGCTGATACGTTCCATGTACCAACTGCTGAACTTGTATTCGTGCAGAATGCTTCTGTCACGCTTTCATCTATTTGAACCTCTGTTCCATTGAGCAGCCAGCTAACGTTTACCGTTCGGTCCGTTGTAATATCGAAGGTTATTGCTTCTCCTTCGGTGTTATAAACAGGCGAAGAAGGAGCGAAAGATGTAATGATGGGTTTTGCTGGAGACGGCGTAGGCATGGGAGATGGTGTTGGAGTAGGCGTGAGTATAGGTGATGGACTCGGTGTTGGATCGGGTGTTGGGATTGACGAAGAAGTTGGGGTTGGTGAAGGAGAAGACACAGGTGTAGGAGTTGGAGTTGGAGTAGGTTCAGGTATTTCTCCATCAGTGGCATTGCTCGCATTATTAAACAGAGAAAGAGAAGACTGCGTCAGCACAGGGCTCATCACACTCACTAAACAAACCGTTATCACCACTAAACTGCCGATTCCCCGCCAGTTACACTTCTTTTCCACTGTTATCTTATAAATTCTTTTTTTCATAAAAAGGTTACTTTTCTTTTAGACCCCACATTCCGCATTTATAAATTTTAAAACTATCACATTAATAATTACACATAGATAAGAACCTGTCGGACAAGGTTCTTTATGCTTACACATCTTTATACACACGTCAGTCATCACGATCTCTTTGTCTTCACCTCCTATTACACCACCTTTTTGCAAGAAAAAGAAGAAGGAGTGGACTAACCGATGCCTTCCGCTTTGTATTGCCAGGTTCCACCCAACATGTAAGGGCGTATCTATCCATAGCTAGTGCAATACATCCGCTCATACTCACGACCAAGCAAAGAAAGGACTTTTAGGTGAATGAGTCTCAAATTCAAGACCTTCACCATTGCCGATCCTCTGTAAAGGACCGTAATACCCTCGAAGACCTGAAATACTCGCCGCATCGTCGGGTTCTTCGTTGGCTTATCCTTCTGATCCGGGATCATCTCTCCTGTCATCTCCAGTGCTTCACGCAATTTGCGCTCCGCGATAGCGTAAATCATGAGTGCAAGCCCCATGATCATCACCATCGCAACTATCCGGCTTTCCTTCTCCAGGAACATGCTATGCACGAAGAATAATGGGTCTTTGAGGAATCTGAACCCTCTTCCCGCATGCTGCTGGTCCTTGTAAGCCGTAAGCGCTTCTTCATCGCCGAGCTTCTCGCTGTCCAATTCGTTTGTAGCAACGATGAATTTTCCCTTTTTCAGCGTTTCCTTCTTTATCGCGGATTTATTCTCCCTTAACTCCGCTTTTATTCGGTAGACCGTTTGGGTTGGGTCGTCTTTTCTGGGTCGCCCTCGTCCCCCGTCTTTTTTCTTCGTCCTCGCCTCGACCTCATTTGCGCTTATCTCGTGATACTTCCACCGCTTTTCCATCTCATGCGCCACCTTCAGCGCGTCTTCCACGCTGTAAAATTCTTGATTGTAGAAGTGCCATATTTCCTTCTCCGCTTTCTCTTTCTCCACCCTTATTTTCTTTTCCAACGTCTTCGTCTCCCTCGCAAACGCTTTCTCTGAGAACACCACGACCCACCGCTGCTTTACACCGCCGTACTCCACTTCGACGCTGAAGAGATGGTAGCCATCGAGCGTGGTGCAGATCATCTTTTCCGTGTCTGCGGTTTCCAGCACTTCTTTTGCTTCTGACAGCGTCTCTGGCACCCTCATTATCCAGGTGTAGTCTTCAGAAATCGCTTTCAGGTTCTTCTCCGAATATCCCGCGCTGTCCCATATCCATATTTTGTCTTCGCCCCACATCTCTTGCAATGACTGTCCGTACGCTTGCACGATCTCTCTGAAATGGTTTTTGTCTGAGGTATTGCCGCTCAAAGCCTGTATAAAAACCGGCAAACTATCAGACATGACCAGAGAAACCACAAACTGCTTCAGGTCCGGCTCTGAATAACTTATCTAATGTCCTCCCCAGGACATCGTCATTGAACCACTCTGCCTTCAGCCCTTCCCTTATCAATATCTCCACGGGCTTCGTTGCCATGAACTCAGGGAATAGGTACAGTGGTCGGTCCACGAATCCCAGAGCGTTCAGGACCATGGCAACGACAGCTTCTCCACAGGTCACTTTCTGGCGTGGATCCACGCCCACAATCCTGTCAATTTCGTCAGCTAAGCCGATTTCCCGGCACACCATGGCTACTATGCCAAGGTGGTCCAGGTTCTTGCTGCTATAATCGAGTGGGGACAGTAGATTTACCTGCGTAGATGTTATAGGTTCTATTGGCGACACGAATATTCCATATGAAATATGGCTTATTAAAAGATTTGCATAATGGTGTGTATAAATTTAAATTCAGCAGTGATTCATATCAAAATGTGCGGAATGTGGGCTAAAAGAAAACAGATGGCTAAGTCACGGTTTTTACCGAAAAGCGTTTACGGAAAACGCTTTGTAGCGCAAGTAAGTAATAGAAAAAGGAAAAAATGAATGCAAAAGTGATATCTTTAGTGGTTATGACAGCAATAGCAATATGCATGATAGTGCTAGCAGCTGCGCAGCCGACGCCATACATGACATTCGGATATATCCGGAAGGGAGACGGCAACCCATGCAATAAATAACCCTGTTGTTACTGTAATCAATCTGAACACGACCACCGAATGGACGGCAGAGACAAATGTAAGTTATAACTACTACCAGCTCGTGCTCAAGAACAGCAGTGAAGTGAAAGAAGGCGATTCGCTCAGGATCATCGCATGCGAGGAACTCGACGAGTACGAGAGCAACTGCAATGTCTCCGACCACGATGTTACGGCAGATGAGATTAACGCTGGAGGAGTGTTCAACGTCAACCTCACGCTGAACCACTACTGCAAGAACTACTATCCAACCTTCCCGTTCCACACGTGGAATGAGAGCAATTGGAGCGGACCCGCAGTGATGGAGATGTTGATTGACAATTACAGAGACCCACCAAACGTGCCAAACCAGACAGAGCTTAACGAAACAGGAATCGGATACAACCAGAACCCGTGCAACGCCGACCTTGAGTTTGTTGACCCGCGGGGCATGATGTATACATTGAACATGGATTTTCACGCATACAATGGACTACCATACGTTGCGAACTATGGCGTTGGAAGCTATGACGCTATCGAGGATGTACTCCACTATATATGCAAGTGGCATTATTTAGGTCCCGGAACAGCGCCAGCTTATGGAAACTACTCCAACTGGATGGTAATCCGGGGAATACACACTGATGTGAAACCGACTTCCACGCAAGGCAGTTACGAAATCTACGGGTTCTGGATAAACGATCCAAAGGATCCAGGTGGTATAGGGGAGAATACCTACAAGACCGTGGACCAGTGGAGCAGCACATATCATCTGAACCTTATAGATGTTAGAGATTGTGACAGCTACAAGGACAAGTATGTTGCAGTATGCGAGCCGCCGGAACCAGATGATGTCGAGCAACTTGCGCTTGTGAGGATGGTCAAGGACGACGAGTCGCTCAAGATAGTGAAGGCTGCAATTGACGGGTTCTAGCGTAAGTGGTCTTTCATGGTCATAAGACTACCCACACCTGAGGCTT
>JAGXOS010000170.1 GCA_023659775.1 Methanomicrobia archaeon LH_S14
TTTACTTTAGCAATACAAATACATGCATCGCAACAAATCATATCCTTATAAATAGGTGTATAGTATTGTAATTGTAAAGGTGGAAAAAATGATGATAAGCGTGAATGAGTATGGATTGGACGTATTTGAGGAGATGATGGACAACTCGGAGGAGTTACAAGTGGGTATAGAGGAGTTGGATAATGGGACGACGATAATAGATGCAGGCGTGGAAGAAGAAGGTGGATTTGAAGCGGGGTTATACGTAGCGAGGATATGTATGGCGGACCTTGCGGATATTAAATTCAGCAGCTTTGACCTCGGTAAATTTGTCTCGCCTGCCATAGAGCTTACTACCGACCATCCTGTAATCGCCTGCATGGCATCGCAATACGCAGGCTGGCGGATAAAGGTGAAGGATTTCTTCGGCATGGGGTCGGGACCTGCGAGGGCGCTTTCGCTCAAGCCACAGGAGTTATATGAGAAGATAATGTATACAGACGATGCAGATGAGGCAGTCCTGGTCCTGGAAAGCAGCAAGATACCGGACGAGGAAGTGACATCAGAAATAGCGACGGAGTGCAGGGTGGAACCTGAAGACCTTTACATCGTGGTTGTGCCGACAGCCTCTGTTGCTGGTTCCGTGCAGATATCAGCCAGAGGTATAGAAACAGGCATTCACAAGCTTGATTCTTTGGGATTTGACATAAACAGCATAAAAAATGCGCATGGCATCATACCAATCTCGCCTGTTGTTGGTGATGATGTGAAATGTATGGGTTCGACCAATGATTGCATCATATACTGTGGTCGGATGTATTATGGAGTGGATTACGATGACGTGGAGGAATTGAAGGGATACGTGAAGAAAGTGCCTTCGCTTAACTCAAAGGATTATGGAAAGCCGTTCTACGTTACATTCAAGGAAGCGGGCTTCGACTTCTTCAAAGTAGATGCTGGCATGTTTGCACCTGCGGAAATCACGGTAAACGAGATAAAAAGCGGGAAAACGTTTACCAGTGGGAAGATAAATACGGAGGTGCTGCTGGAGTCTTTCGGGGTAGAGACTTTGTAAATACCTGCAAGGAGAGAAAGTATTTTTCTTTTTAAACAATTCTCTCCCACTCCTCTTTTCCCCCTTATTCTTTACTTTTTATCTTACTGTGAAACTCCATATTCTCCAATACCTCCTTTAGAAGGTGATAAGGCACGTAAAGGTCAAACTCATCCTTCATAGAAGTCCTTATTTCATCCAAACTCATCCACTTACCACCTTTAGCAATCACCTTCTCCACCAATTCCATCACGTCCTCATGGATGCTCCATGGATAGATCACCCACCGCCATTCTTTTACCAGCTCGCCGTAGAAATTGGGAATGAAAGAGGAAGAAGTTTTATGATGCAGCGTTGCAGTTTTTACGTCCTTTGCTCCCTGTGATTTCACATACTCAACTACAAGTTTTAGGCTGTCCCCGGTATCAGTTATGTCATCTGCTATCAATACTTTCTTCTCTCTTAGTTTCTGCCTTGCCGCATCGTCAAGCCCGTATTTCATCTCCACCGCTCCAGTAATCGTGGCTGTTACACCCCAGTGCTCCATCTTCAAACTGAACAAATCCTTAAGCAAAAAGAAATCGCAGAGAACACGAGCTAAATACCAGCCCCCTCTCGCTACTCCAATTAC
>JAGXOS010000171.1 GCA_023659775.1 Methanomicrobia archaeon LH_S14
TGCACGCTCCTTTCACCTTCCTCTTCTGCGATGTAGGAATACATTTCTTCGGCATAAAAAGGAATGAAAGGTGCAAGTAGTATAGAAAGAGTCTTCATCGTCTCGTGTAATGCATATTTAGCTGATTCCTTCCCTTCCTCTCCTGTCCTTGAACGTCCATACAACCTTGACTTCACCAGTTCTATGTAATCATCCGCAAGCACATTCCATGCGAAAGCCCTGATGCTTTTCATCGCCTCGTCGAACTTGAAATGCTCCATCGAGTCAGTCACCGACACAATGAGCTTATCCAGTTTTGAGAGCAGCCATTTATCAACAACTCTCAGATTCTTTCTTTCTTTGGTAAAGCTTTCTTCTAAGCCCTTACTGGGCTTGCGGGGTTGTGGGGCAGAGCCCCACATAAAGAAAGGTTTTAAGTGAATCATAGTGAATCGGAGAATGCTCCACAGTTTCTGCATGAATTTACTCGCTGCTACTATGTCCTTCCACTGGAATTGCACGTCTGAACCCACGGCACCGCCAATTGCCGCCCACTGCCGGAATACGTCCGCACCGTGTTTTTGAATCACATAATCCGGTGAAATGGTATTATTTCTTGATTTGCTCATCTTATACCCATCCTCACCTAATACCAGCCCATTTATCAAGATAGTGCGCCAGGGTATTTTTTTAGTAAGGGCGATGGAACGAAGGATGGAGTAAAAAGCCCATGTTCTTATGATGTCATGCCCTTGAGGTCTCAGTTCTACGGGGAAATCTATTCCTGACCCAGCGTTAAGGTCCCAGTCAGCAGCCCAAAGGGCGGTTAGCGAGGAATCCATCCAGGTATCTAATACATCTTTCTCACCCTCGAATTCAGTACCACCACAATTAGCACATGGCTCCTTCGGGCTTGCTGTCAAAGGGTCTACCGGTATATCCTCTTCGGAGGCTATTTTTACTGCACCACATCTTTTGCAATACCAAACCGGAATAGGCACACTGAAAATCCTTTGTCGTGATATACACCAGTCCCATTCCATGGATTGAACCCAATTTTCCAATCTAATGCGAAAATGCTCTGGATACCATTTTATTTCCCTCGCCGCATTTATTATCTCCTCCTTTCTCACACGCACAAACCACTGTCGTGTAGAAATGATTTCTATTGGCGTTTTACACCTCCAGCAAACACCTACATTTTGTTTTATCCGCTCTCGCTTTTTGAGCAATCCGTTAGCATCTAAATCGTCTATTATCTTCTGTTTGCATTCTTCTACACTTAACCCCTCATATCCTATTGCGATTTCTGTCATCCGTCCTCTTTCGTCTATTGAAGCCCTTAAAGGAAGTTTATGTAGTTTCCACCATCTTACGTCTTGCCGATCACCAAACGTGCAAATCATCACAACTCCTGTTCCAAACTCGGGGTCAACGCTTTCATCGCCATATACCTTCACAGTATGCGCAAATATCGGCACTTCCAGCTCTTTACCCACGACATTTTTATAACGCTCGTCATCAGGATGCACAGCCACGGCAACACAACTCGCAAGCAGTTCTGGTCTCGTAGTCGCAATTTCTACATACCTCGCTTCTTTTTCTGCACCCACCTTCCTAACAGAAAATGGGATGGGAAGAGTGCTTGCGATAGATGCCGACCCTGCAA
>JAGXOS010000172.1 GCA_023659775.1 Methanomicrobia archaeon LH_S14
ACTTATAAGTGAAGTATTTAAAGGCGTAGCCACCAATAATAAATGACATGAAGATGAATATTCAAGAGCGATACCGAAAACCGGTTGAGGAATTTGTCAGAAAGGCATTAGAAAAATATGAGAAAAATATAGAGAGCATTACCCTCTTCGGATCCGTAGCGAGGGGAGAGGGTAAAGAAGATTCCGATGTGGATATTTTGGTGGTTGTTAAAGAAAGAAATATAGAAGATATGAAAGAAATCTATGGAATAGCATTTGAGGTGTCAATGGGGCATTCGCAGGGTATATCACCAAAGGTATATGCGGTAAACGAAGTGTTAAATAGATTAGAAATAGGTGCGCCTTTTATCAAAGAAGTGTTACAGGAGGGAGTATCTTTATATGGAGAAATTAGGACTGGTAAAATTACAGCTTGAGAAAGCCGAGGAACGATTGGAGGGTGCAAAGTACTTACTTGAGGGTGAATATTACGAAGATGCGGTTAGTAGAGCTTATTATTCGATGTATTATGCAGCAAAAGCAATACTTACTCTTAAAAATGTAGAGCCAAAAACGCATGCGTAAAGGGGTATTGTCTATGTTTGGTCTTCATGTCATAAGAGAAAGTGATGTTGAGGAGTATTACGGAAAGGCTTTGAGGTTTGCAAAAGAAGAGCGTGAGAAGAGCGATTATGATGCGCTTGCTAAAATTACAGAAGAAGAGGCGGAATCCGTAATAGAAGATACAGAGAAGTTTTTAGAGCGAATTAAGGAAGCAATACGAGAGATTAATATACCATCATCAGGTAGGAGGAGTACCTAGAGGGGATATAACATGCGACAAATATCTTATGCAGAAGCGATTAACGAAACCTTGCATCAGATGATAGAGAAAGATGAAAAGGTATTTCTGATTGGTCAGGGAGTTACCAGTCCATGGTATGTAGGAACTACCACTGTTGGGCTTATTGACCGATTTCCCGGAAGAGTAATTGATACTCCTGTATCAGAAAATGGCGTTACAGGAGTGGCAGTGGGTGCAGCATTAGCAGGAATGCATCCAATTTTAGTGCATCCGAGAATGGATTTCATGTATTATGCCATGGACCAGATAGCAAATCACGCTGCAAACTGGTATTATATGTTTTTTGGGGGGGCAGTTAAGCGTTCCTATAACCATATGGGGGATTATCAATCGGGGGGGAGAGCAGGCTGCCCAACACTCGCAGGCACTGCAAGCGATGTTTACGCACATACCGGGTCTTAAAGTTGTCATGCCAAGCACGCCGTATGATGCAAAAGGACTCCTCATTGCCAGTATAGAAGATGGTAACCCGGGAATATATATTGACGACCGCTGGCTGTATAATTATATGGGCGAGGTGCCTGAAGAGCTATATACTGTCCCAATTGGGAGAGGGATAGTGAGAAGAGAAGGAAAAGATGCAACGGTGGTGGCAACTTCATATATGGTGCATGAAGCGATGAAAGCTGCTGAGAGCTTGGAAAAAGATGGTATAGATGTAGAAGTAGTGGATTTATGCTCGCTAAAACCATTGGATGAGAATCTCATATTTGATTCGGTAAAAAAGACAAGTAGATTGATTATTGCAGATGGTGGCTGGAAGACATGCGGTGTGGGAGCAGAGATATCAGCAAGAATAGCAG
>JAGXOS010000173.1 GCA_023659775.1 Methanomicrobia archaeon LH_S14
AGCCTGCACCAACACTTATACCTTTTATTGCATTGCATGGTTTAATGCACATCTTAGCTACGACACTACCTGCACTGTCGCCCTTAGTGAAGGCGGAGTTTCAATTGACTAATACCGCGATAGGCGTGCTTTCTTTTGCATTTGCGGCTGCGATTGGGTTGGGGAGCATAGCTTCGGGTATGCTATCAGACAGATATGATGGGATGATGCTGATAGGTGTTGGCTTTATCTCTGCTGCCATTTTCTCAGGTCTTCTATTCCTTTCTTACGATTTTTTCTCGCTTACCCTCATTTTTATCATCGTTGGTTTCTTTCTCGGTTTCTATCACCCCTCTGCGCTGTCCTACATCTCAAAATCCTTCAAGATCAGACGAGGGAAAGTATTTGGAGTGCATGAGATAGGTGGGAGTGTAGGGACTGCCATAGCGCCGTTAATAGCGGGCTTTATTTGTTTTTACGCTGGCTGGCGTTTTGTTTACATTTTTTTAGCATTCCCAGCTATTTTTTTCACTTTTCTACTCTTCAGAATGGTGAGAGAAGGAAAAATGGAATGGGGAAGAAAGAAGCAAGCCAGTGCTAATGATGTGGGATTAAAAGTTTTTCTCCGGCAAATCATAAGCACAGGTTCGATAAGAAGAATATACGTAATAGAAGGGCTATTTGGTTTTGTTATCGGCGGTTCGTTGACTTTCATACCCATTTTCCTCAACGAAGCAAAAGGGCTGTGTCCTGTGCTTGCAGTGATGATGACATGTGTGTTCACGGGAGGAGGAGCGATAGGCAAATTTGTTGGTGGACATTTTTCTGACTTCGTAGGAGAGCGAAAAGTAATGGCTTATGGTTTTTTCCTCGCCGCACCCTTATTTTTTGTCGTTCCTTTCCTCCCGCTAATGTGGGCTATTCTGGCGTTAGCACTTGCAGGATTGATTTTTCCAACAATT
Organism: Methanomicrobia archaeon LH_S14; assembly: GCA_023659775.1. Lineage (GTDB taxonomy): Archaea > Halobacteriota > Syntropharchaeia > Alkanophagales > Methanospirareceae > JAGXOS01. Next base: position 942 of record JAGXOS010000173.1, read on the forward strand.
CTCCCTGCTATAATAACAACGATAGGCAAAGAAGTCCCACCGTCAAGAACGGGAATAGCGTTTGGACTGATGATGTTCGCTGGGTTTGGCTTAGGGTCTGCTTCTCCTATAATCCTTGGTTTGATAAGCGACAGTTTTGGTATTTCTGCGGTGTTTTATCCAATAGTAATTGCTGTTTTGATTGGTGGGCTTTTGAATGTTTGCATGCCGCCGAGACAAGGATGCAGGGGTGCGAGAGGGACAAGAAAATGATACCAGGATTCATGATGCAGAAATGAAAATGAAAGATTTAAAGTGAAGTTTTCTCATGCAGAATTTTCAAAGCCTCTTTTTCCCTGCGTCCACCACATTTTTCCCCAATACCGGCATAAAGCTCCATCAGTTTTTTCAGCTCCTCCTTTTCTCGCTTATCCTCTGTTATAGCGTATCTTGTTGCGAGGATAGCGGCTTCTATCACGGTATTAAGCCCGCGGTTTATCGCTTTTACCTCTTTTCGGTTTATTTTTACTGCGAGAGGCGTCAGTTGAAAAAGGAAATTTCCGGATTCACTTCTTTTTTCGATGAAAGCACTGTTGAAAATTATCCACGAATTCGCTTCTTTTAGCACGGGGAAGCCGGAGAAGAGCGAGAATTGTGTTTCGTTTAGGGGCTCAAACGCGGCTTTCACAAATAAGACAGCATTGTCAGTTACATTCGCCG
>JAGXOS010000174.1 GCA_023659775.1 Methanomicrobia archaeon LH_S14
AAAAAAAAAAAACGACAAAATAGGGAGTGATAAACTTCTTTTGATCATACATCTCCTTGTCCTGATACTGAAAATCACCACAGATAGCTTCCCATTTGAATTATACTATATCGAAACTTATGATCGCTATCGAAGGGTGAGGAGAACTATTCGACGATGCATATCTATCTATCCCCACGAGGATGCATATAGAAATGCGCTTTGCGAATTAGATGCAATTCTAACTTCCTTTATTGCGGACAAGCGTGTGAGATCGTTAGTCAAGAGCTTGAAATCCGACTGGCAGATATTCAAAAGGCTAAGGGGAATACTTGAAAATGAGGATAAGAAATCAAAGGAGGTTGTAGAAGGGAGAATGAGGCGTATGCTTTCTTTTTTAGAGCGAAAGGCGACGACAAGCAAGAAGTATGCCCCTCTCGTCAAACAGATAAAGAAGTTCTGGGGTGGGTTGTTTCATACATATGACCACGATTGTATCCCCAGGACCAACAACGACATGGAGCGATTCATCTGGGAGCTCAGAAAAAAGTGGAAAAGGATGACTGGTTGCACGCGTATTGATGAATGGATTGCATACCGTGCTCCAACAGGAATTTACATGTTCAATTTGATTGGCAGCAGTCCACCATTAAAAAAAAGAACTTGGTTTTTCTGTTGATCCCGCTGAAATGCTATCTTCTGTTTCCTATGAATCGTATAGGCGATGTAGGGAGGAATATGAGGGAAAAAAAGGGGATGATAGAATTAGAAGAAGGGCCAATCACGATGTAGAAACAGTGTTAGATGAGATTGAAAGAATGAATAGTAAAGTTTCTAAGGGGAGTGAACTGTGAAACTATGGCCTTCTGCGGGTGCACTCTATCCGCTTGAGCTGTACCTGGTTGTAGGAGACGTAGAAGGCTTTGACAAAGGCGTTTACAAGTATAAACCGGAAGAGCATGAACTTGAAAAAGTGTTGGATGGGGATAAAAGAGGGGAACTCGCAGAAGCTGCAATCGGACCGAACCAGGAACACGTAAGAGACGCTGCCATAAATATCGTATTTACTGCGGTTTATGAGCGAACAACAGCGAAGTATAAAACACCCGTCTATGAAGAACGAACAGGAGCGAGCTATTTAAGGGGAGTAAGGTATGTGCACATGGAAGCAGGACACGCGGCACAGAATGTTTATTTGCAAGCAGTTTCCTTAGACCTCGGAACTTTCGTCATAGGAGCATTTATTGACGATAAAGTTAAAGAAGTCGTGAATGCAGAAGAGCAAGAAGCTCCACTGTATATAATGCCTGTTGGAAGAAAAGGTTAGGGATAGCTCTTGTAAATGCAAATCAAAATCCCTACAAACTTTGGATTTTAGACATACCCGGGATGCCATAAGCAACTAAAAGCACATCCTTCGTAGAATCCGTTACCTTTGTCTCCTCCACGTCTCCATGCACGTATACGCACAGTATCTTAGCAGAATCAGTCAAGACTATCTCTTTTCCCGTTAATTCCTTTCTCCTATCCCCTATCAAATTCACCTCCTCATGAGCTCTTGAAAACCTCACTCTCAAAGGTGGTTCTATTCGCTCGAGGTCAAAAGCGCTGAAGGTAAGTAG
>JAGXOS010000175.1 GCA_023659775.1 Methanomicrobia archaeon LH_S14
TTTCGGGCACTCTCTTCACCTACAAGAGTGTCCCTCTTCTGCATGAAACTCAACCGCTACCAATCAAATTAAACATGTAAATTCCTGTCGGAGCACGGTATGCAATCCAGTCATCAACACGCGTGCACTTTTTTCTGAGTTCCCAGATGAATCGCTCCATGTCGTTGTTTGTCCTCGGGATACAATCGTGGTCGTATGTATAAAACAAACCTCCCCAGAACTTCTTTATCTGTGTAACGAGCGGAGCATACTTCCTGTTGGTCCTTGCTTTTCTCTCTAAAAAAGAAAGATTAATTTTTTGTCTTCATTTTCAAGTACCCCCCTCAGCCTTTTGAATATCCGCCAGTCATACTTCAAGCTCTTGACCAACGATTTTACACGCTTGTCTGCAATAACCGAGGTCAGAATTGCGTCCAACTTGCAAAGCGCATCTCTATACGCATCCTCGTGCGGATACTCAGATATGCAACGCCGAATAGTACTCCTTACCCTTCTATAGCGATCATAAAGTTCAACATAGTATAGGTTAAAAGGAAAGCGATCTGTGGTGATTTTCAGTATCAGGACGAGGAGATGTACGATCAACAGAAGTTTATCATTCCCGATTTTGGCGTTTTTTTTTAGATTTGCCTCCACTTCTTGTCCCATGATACATCATGGTGGCTCATAATATAAGGAGTTTTGCGTGAAACTATGGTTTCATTCTCATAGAAATTTCTATGCAAGGCATTCGCGGTATTAAATAACCTGATGATGTCTTTATCTCCGCTCTTTTTTGAAAGCACGTTTACAAAAGCCCATAAACTACCATGCTCCTTCAACTTCAAACCTCTCTTTGCTGCTACCATTTTGATTGTTAATGCAGTTGCACCCCAAAACGTGAGCGAAGCATTTTCCGTCAACGCTTTTTTAAAGGGTTGTGCCAAATCCCCTTTCTTCAATAGTTCCCTTGCATCATCAAGATTAGCTTCTTGCTAAGCCGGTGCGGCAATATGATAGAAGCAGCCCCCATTTGGTTATTCATCTCCCATGTTATGATTGTTATAATGGCATATAAATAAATGCATACTGCTATTGAATAATCTTAAAGCTTTTCCCATTCCACCGGAGAAATTTCTGCCTCTCGAAGGATCGCCCTCAAAGTTCCCGCAGGTATGTCCCTCCCTCCGTGGATGGGAATTGGTATCTTCTTTCCGCTATCAGGGTGTCGCATTGTCACATGCTTTCCGCCACCGAAAGGACCTTCAAACCCCACTTTCCAGAGTTTCCGAATGACTTCCTTCGGTTTCTCGGGATGTAGTCTCGACATCTTCTATTCCATCAATCGCATATTGAAGGTAACATCCGTCAATTGCCGGGATTTCATCGCCGAAGCGAAGCGCCGTAATTATCCATGCTTCTATTGCATCCTTCGCCATCTCCACTGCCTCTCTTCTTGTCATACCCCAGGTGATGCATCCGGGAAGCACCGGCACTTCCACCGTCCATGATGTATCTTTATTCCGAGAAAATCGCGCATGACTCAAAGCCAGTCTTACATACTGCTCAAAAGTTATCTTGTTTGCCTGTTCCACCCCTCTCACCCTTTTACTCTTTTTCTC
>JAGXOS010000176.1 GCA_023659775.1 Methanomicrobia archaeon LH_S14
ATGTTAAGCGGGAGAGGCTGATGGAGCGATGGGTTACTTAACCGAACACGCATGAGTTGCATGCTTAGATTATTCAAACTCTTTCCTCCTTTCTCCTTTATAAAACTTTGCCGAGATAACTTTCTTCTTTTTCAATTTTAATAGTTATCAGACAAACTTTTAGAAAAGGTTTGACCAAAAATGCTTCGCTGCTTCGCAATCGGTGGGGCAGGGTTGGGAAGTGGTGGAGAAATACATATCGGGGCAGAAGGGGTACGAGAAAGCAGATGCTATACGAGGGGAGAAGGGGGAAGAGAGAGGGGAGATGAGAGATGCTATGCCGGGGTTGTGATAAATGAGGAGAAGAAGAAAGCGCACAAAACCTGGTACATAACGCTTTATAACAAACTTTTTGGAGGAAAGCATCAAAAATAAAAAATCGAAAAGCTTTTATATACCGGTGATAAAAAGGTAGTTTAGGTATGTGACTGAGGATAGATGCATAAGATAAATAAAAAGAAGCGATGAACTATGAAGCGATCTAAAACTAATTTTGCTATCTTGGGGCTTATAATGGTGTTTAGCATTCCTGTGTTGTGGAATATTGGTCTGCGCCTAATTACTTCTAGCTCACAATTATATTTTTATCCGTGTTTAGGTCTGATTTTTTATTTGTGTGGTCTGATTCTTGGTTGGATCGGAATTATAATAATAATTTTTTTATCCCACAGTTTGATTTTAGCTGCTGGGGCAGCGTCTCTTGCTTTTGGAATTAATAGGATTATGGCAGGAGCATATTATTATTCCTCTTTTTCTTTCAATGACCCTATCTCATCTCATTACATATCTCATTACGTATCTGCGGGTTATGTATTCATTTGTATAGGAGGAATACTAATAATCTTAGCATTGTTGTTTTTTATTAGGGATAAAGAGTAGGATAAAATAAAAACGAAGAGAAAAATGGAACATGAAAAATGCCTAAATTGTGAGCATATTCCTTGTGCAAATCTTTCTCTCAAAAGAGATGAATCAGGTGGTGGAGAGTTATATATTTTGAATGAATCTATTAAGCAGAAGAAGATTGTGCCCTGCCAGCCAATGACATTGCTATATTCTTGTTGTATGTTGTGCAAAATCGCATATCAAATATTAATCGAGGAGAATAACATTGAAGATGATAAGGAGTTATTACCACCACCTCCATTACTTTTCCTCACATGACAATGTATCTACGACCTTAAAGCAAGTGCGTTCTTAGCTCTTACTGCACATTATAGAACTGCAATTCAATTATTACGACCAGTAATAGAAAATATTTTGGTAGGTTTGTACTTTGAAGAAAGATTACGAAGAGCGTTTTCGGAAGAAAAGATAGATCAAGCATGGTCTGATTTTGATAAGTGGGCAGATGATAAGTATAGGATTTCACAAGAAGAGTGGAAAAGAGTAACAAGCAAATCGGAAGAAGAAGAAGGAAAAAGGCGATTAAGTTTCGGATTTCTTATAGAATGGTTAAATAAAGAAAAAGTCTTAACTGGAAGAGGAAAAGAAAGATTTGAAAAAATACAGGGTCAACTAAACAAATATCTCCATCCCTACTTTAAACGTATGGAC
>JAGXOS010000177.1 GCA_023659775.1 Methanomicrobia archaeon LH_S14
TCCTATCACAATTGTTTTCATCACACTTTTTCTTTTACCCTATAAAATAATATAACCTCGGTTTTAGCAGGTTCCTTATCTATTTTTCTGAAAATTAAATAATCAGGTGAGGCGTAAGATAGAAAATCCGTTACCGGATACCAGTGCCATTGCATAACAGAACTGTTCAATTGATGATACCCGGAAAGATTTTGTGCCCTCTCCATTTTATCCCCGGATACCAGGATTATTGGTGCATCAAGCTCTTTGGGATTCCACCCTACCCTATCGTAATGGCGCAGATACCAGAGATATTGCGTTGTGGCGATACCATCCACGACTTGAATTCTTGTTTGGTTGCCCTCGTGCTCGGCTGCAACTTCCTTTATTTTTGCCATCAAATCATTAAAGCTCCGAGGTGGTTGTGCAGCTTGTATCATTGGCTCCGCAGGGTCGTCAAAATGATAATAGTTCAGATTAACAGAGGTGAATATGCAAAAGGATAAGACGATGAGTGTAAACGCCGTGGAAATATGTTTCTTTTCTAAAGAAAGGTTTGCGATGAACTTTCCGGCGACAAAAGCAAGGGGCAAAAGCAAATGGAGCAGAAGCCAAGGCGCCTTCTCATATATACAGGAATAAATAAAAAAGCTGCTGATAGCCCAATATGACATAAAAACCATTAACATGTCCTTTTTGCGTGCAAAATAAAAAATCCCGACAATCCCGAAGATGAGAATTAGAAGCTCATACAGCAAAGATAACGCGGCATAAAAGAAAAAAGGACCCGTGGGTCCCGTATGGTATGAAGTCCAGTGAGATATAGCACGAAAGAGAGCAAAAGAATCCTGCGGGTTCCTGAAGAAGAAACTGTGGAAAGATGTGTAGATTATCACGATGATTGACAAAGAGATGACAGATAACAACCAAATTTTATTATTCTTAAAAATCATCATTACCTCTTTCAGAGTGCGTTGTCTGCGGGTGTAGAGGAAATACAGGACTACAAAGGAGGAGAAGATAAAAGAGGTTATGTAAGCATTTTCTTTTGTGCACAAAGCGAGCGCAAAGAGGAAAGATGCGAGGTAAATAAAACCGGGCTTTTTTTTATCGAGATAATGTATAACACAAGCTACTGCTGCCAATGAAAAGAATACCAGGTAGATGTCATTTCTGAAAAATCTTGAGTAATACAGAAAAGAAGGAGAAATAGCGAGAAGAAAAGCGGTAATAAAACTTGCTTTAAAACCGAGATATTTTTTAAGCGTGAATGGAAGAGCAACCAGACCCACGCCAAAAAGGGCGGGCATCAGCCTGCTAATCCACTCGCTATCACCGAATAAGCGGTATAGCACGGCGGTTAAATAATATTGAAAAGGACCGTGCCACATGGGGTTATAGTTGTATGTGCCTTGTTTGAACAACAGATATGAAAAATGTGCGTGCACACTCTCATCATGGTGGAAAGGGCGAAGGTCAAGGTTATAGAATCTGAGAGCGAGTGCGAGTGCGATAACCACAAAAGGCAGATATATCTCTATTCTCGAGGATATACGCTTATTTTCCAATATTGATGCGATTTCCAAAGACTTTATTCCTTTCATTCTGTACAC
>JAGXOS010000178.1 GCA_023659775.1 Methanomicrobia archaeon LH_S14
GAAATGATCGTATAACCTTGCTCGTAAGTTTCATCTGGTTCTTTTTTGATGAGTTCATCAAATGCGGTTTCTAAATAACCGTTTTTAATAGCCAATCCGTGAGCAGCGATGATAAAATTACCCTTCATTTTATCAACGGCGCTTTTCTTATTCATTTTTCAGTCCGCTATATTTCCCTATCAACCCGAATATCGCCATCTGCCCCGGTGTCTTTCTCCTCACACCTCTCGTGTGTTTTTCAAAGTCAAACTTAAAGCCGCAAATCTTTGAAACCAAGCTGTCGCCCTCGACAATTTTAAAATCAAGGTTTATCAGCGGTGGAATCGTCTCGATGCTCTCTACTTCCGTATCAACAATTAGAGATAGCCAGAGCCTGAGCCGAGCAAGATGAACAGCCCGTTCCTGAATGTCAACGCCATAAATACAATCCTCAATGAGTCTCTTTCGTAAATTATACCGGTCTTCACTTAGCCGGCGAGGGTCAGGAAGATCCTTGAACTGTGCTGATTCTAACGAAAGAATAAGTTCCTCAAATATTCGCCATTAAGCCAGCCCTTTTTCTGGATGAAATACAAAAATAGAAGACGGTTAGTAATTTCCTGCGTTAGATTATCTGCAATTTCATTAGTTAGACTATTCGCCTTCTGAATGGCATTTCTCAAATCCTTGTATCTTTCCACAAACGTTTTATAAAACGCTTCATGCTTCAACGCATTGTGCCATTAGAGCCAGCGGAGCTATGCCATCGGGAGCATATATTTTTGATAATCTCTCTTTTGTGTTAACGAAATGGAACTCATCGTTCTTATCATTCGTAAATACAATGAGATTGTGAAGATAATAACTCGATATTTTTAAAAGTTATCTTCGTAGAGTGTATCTTATCCTTTACACTTTTTGGGAACTCAATAATCAGCTCTTGATTATCCTGATCGTAATTCAGTTCCTTTACAATCGCTTAGTTTTTCAAGAACTGGTTTGATTCCTCGCCAATCTGTTTCCTAATTCATAATAGCACCTTCACCTTTTACTTATGATCCGGGATAAATATAAAACTATCGCCATAAAATTTTAAAAGAGGATAGATAAAATGGAAGACGAGAGAAGATATTGGGTAAATGCACCTTTTGGCATCTCTGACCTCTTTGATACCGAAGACTTTGAGGTTGATGAAGAGGAAGAGGAAGAAGAAAAAAGAAAACTGAAAACTGAAGCATATAGACGCAGAACTTGAGAGCGCAGGCTTTTTCATCGGTGAAAGAGAATGGGTGTATAAAACCTGTGCTAAAAGAAATATTTACATTCTAAACTTATTAAATAATAATCTTTCAATGGAAAAATGACCCAAAAGGCGAATATCATTGCAGTAGCGGGAAAAGGAGGCACGGGAAAAACCGTAATAGCCTCGCTAATACTAAAATTCCTAACAGAAAATGGGATGGGAAGAGTGCTTGCGATAGATGCCGACCCTGCAACATGTCTTCCCAGCACGTTAGGCGTGAAAGTAAATAAGACAATAGGAGACGTAAGAGAAGAGATAGCATCGCCTTCGCAGGTGTTTTTCTCTGAAGACATGCCCACGGATATGCT
>JAGXOS010000179.1 GCA_023659775.1 Methanomicrobia archaeon LH_S14
GGACCAACGGCAATCGTGGATGCCCCGCAATTCAGAGGCGGTCTCACAATTCAAAAACCCAACAAAAAGAAGCCCAGATAGGATTTTATAACCAAAAATAAGAAATCCATTACGCAAAATATCTAATTATGGAACAAGCTTCTGAACATTTTACTCACCTTTCGTCGCCTTTATATACCTGTATAGAGTCGAAATAATACTTGCCGTATCTCGCCCCCATCTATCTCTTCCTGCCATTAACCACCTAATCCCTCTTTGAATTGCCCAATGTGTGGGTTCCACATCACTATCAAGAAGAGCCATTATCGCTACCGCAGTGTTTTCTTTACTACTTATATTCACTTCTTCTCAAATTTTCTCCAATTCATATCCCCAGCCCCATCCTCCATCCTCTGTCACCAAATCTTGCGCTTTTAGTAACCATTTCATTCCTTTTTGTATTGTCTCAGATTCTGTGCTTTCTCCTGCTTTCAATAACGCATTCATTGCGTCACAAGTTCTCGTAATATAGCTTCTTTCTGAGGAGCCTACCCATTCTATACCCCACCCTCCGTCCAAACACTGATTATTTTTGAGCCATTTGACTGCAGCCTTAATAATTTCACTATTGCGCTCTTCTCCAGCTCTGCAGAAAGCTATAATGGCAAAACTTGTGTCAGAAATAGTAGAGCTTTGTATCCATGGTCCATTCCAGACCTTTTCAGAAGTGTCATGATCATCTTTGAAGTATCCCATGCTGTGGGTTTATGAACAACAGGAGCATCAATCGAAGCTCTATGCCACTCCCCTCCACCCTCATATTGTTCCTTTTTTATTCTTTTTACTTTTTATTTTTTTGTAAGAGATTAAAAATCAGCAGTATTTAAAAATAACTATGCAGAATGCTTATTTTCCCATTTTGATTTTTTTCCACGGTCAGGAACATTTTTGGATATAACTTCTTTAGTTGTTTTATGAGCGAAGTAGATGAGCTAAAACTTCATTCCGCAAGATTCTCACCCTTTTCAAATAATCGCCATTGCAAAAAGTTCCCCCTTTTGACGAGAATATGGGGAAAGAACGTCAGTATTTAACTTTGACCTCTTCTCCAATTCATTACGTCTATTCCGAAGCGTAATCGGAGTTGTACCTGCGACTTTAGCTATTTCCTTCTCCTCCCGGGACTCACCACTCGAAATTGCGGCGAGGTATATCGCTGCTGCTGCTGTTCCTGCCGGTGCCCACCCCTTTGCTGCTACCGTTTCCTTACCCTCTTTTATTATTTCTATTGCTTTTTCCCTTGTCGCATCACTCAACCCCAACTCGGAGCAGAAACGAGGTATGTAATATGCGGGGTCAGCAGGTGCAAGCTTTATTTCCAGTTTTCTTAAAAGGAAAAGATACGCTCTTCTTATTTTCCTCAAAGGCATTCTTGATACCTCCGCAATCTCTTTCAGTGTTCGTGGAACTCCGTACTGCCGGCAAGTAATGTACAGCATTGCAGAGCCTAATTCTTCTATACTTCTTCCTTTAATCAAATTCCGCTTCACCGCTTTTCGGTATAACATTGAAG
>JAGXOS010000017.1 GCA_023659775.1 Methanomicrobia archaeon LH_S14
CGATGATTCTGTATATTTGCAATTTTTGAGTTACCCTTTAATTTGAAGAGGATACGTTTAACTTTATATTTTTATTTTATATCCATTCATTTTTCAAAACCTTTTAAACACACATCTCATACAGCTCCTTTTGAACCTCAGCATCCTGATATTTCTCCTCGTCCCGCAGATATTCAGTGATGACCTCATATTCACTCTCAGATAGCGGATTTTTCAGCCATTCTATTCCTTTTGATTTAAAAGGTATGAGCGAATGAAAAGAAATGCCATGCTGATTCGCCACCTCAGCCGCTCCCTGCTCTCTATCAAGCAAAACAACCACATCTTTACATTCAACCGTTAAACCCCTTTTCTTCGCTTCGTGGCTTATTTGCCGGATTGCAATGAGTTTGGAATCGAATTTTGTCGCCAGGTCATCAATAACCGCTATCCGGTCGCCCTCTTCAAACTCGCCCTCTACCAGCGTATGCTCACCATAACTCTGGATGTATTTCTCGAATTCGTCTGAAGACCTGACATCTATTTTTCTCGTCCAGAGCGATGGTATGCCTTCCAGTATTGATACTGCACTGGCAAGAGGTATTCCAGTCATTGCCACACCCACCACTTTATTCACAGCTTTGCATTCCTCTTTAATCATCTTTCCAAGTGCATAGCCTACCTTCCGGAGCAGTTCTGGATAAGAAGAGAGTGGTCTCAATTGTATGTAGAATGGACTCCATAAGCCAGAAACGAGCGCCCAGCCACTGGGATTATCACGATACCATGTTTTTATCAGCCCCTTCTCGTATAACAAACGGGTTATCTCCTTTCCGAGTTCCTCTTTCTCGTCTTTCCATGTCATTTTATCTAAATCCATAATCACATTACTGTCTTTATCTACGAGTTGCTTACATAAATAGTCGTGTTCATGTTCTTCGCCCTTTTCTTCTCTTCTGCCTTTAACCTTCTTTTTCTTCTTGCTCATATTTTAACATCCCTCTTAATTAATCAAAAAAAAGAATTTATTTTAAAATATTTAGCTAAATTCTGGATAGCAATGATAGAAGGAAAAGAACTTCCTGAAAAGCCTGCTGGATTAGAGTGGGGCGATTAATGCCTGATAGCGATATGAACTGGACTGAAATACAAGAGGGAATAAAACGCTGTGAGAAGTGCAATGAAGAAGGCTTTTTTGAAGTTAGATGCCCTGATGATAGAATCCCCACGTCAGAACCTCGGCACGTGAAACTTCTTTTTGTTTCCGAAGCACCACCTCTGAACACTCGTTACTACTTCTACCACGAAAATTCAAATGACAGACTGCGAAATAGTTTGTTTGAACTATTACGATGCGATTTAGGCTATGAAATCAGCTCCATAAACGATCTCATCGCTGCCGGTTTTTACCTTTTGCCGACGGTGAAATGCCCCTCGGCGAGAAACGGGCGAAATGCCGCTCCTCTTGGAAAAGTTATAAAACTCTGTGCAGAACAGCACCTTAAACGGGAAATTGAGTATATAAAGCCTGACGGTGTTTGTTTATTAGGAAGAACCGCACTGCAGGGTTTTTTAATCTTACGCAATCTTTGGGACGTACAAGTGCAAGGCTCTATGGACATGGGGAGAACACTATCCGGGGTAGCGGGAAAAGTGTTAGAAGTGAAAGTTTTTGATAAAAATATCAAGTTTATGATTTCTTATTGGCCCACGAGGAGACATCGCAGGTTTCATGAAATAAGCGAACACATAGGGATGTTGATGGAGGAGATAGAGCTTTCTTCTCCCTAAACCTGTATCCTGCATCAATGTATCCTGTATCCTGGCAGCTAAACAAATATTTTTAATCATATAACAAAATATCATTCATGAGGGAAAATATGTCTCCCACGCCCTTTGTGTGGGTTCATGATGATATTATCATAAAGGGAAAGAAACTCAAGATAACGTATATAGCCGAGCCCTCGATACCCGGCGAATTAACAGAAATCATCGAATTTCTAATTGAAACAGGTCTTTCTAAGGCGGAGAAGATGCGGGAGATATTACAAATAATGGAGGCAATTCTAAGAAGAGATGAACGATTTACGGATATTACCGCAGAGATGAAAAGCTACCGAGAAACTGTTTTTAGTCGTGGCATACCATTTACAATGATAGAAGCGAGAGCAATACTAAGCAAGATGCAAAAATGGCAGAATGCCATAGAGAGGAGGTTTGGGATTTATCCATAAATTTAAAATGCCACGAAAAGAGGCTGTCCGGAGATACAAGGATGCTGTTAGGCGTTTTATCCGAAGAAACAAAGATTATGATATGCACACTGAAGGATATGATAGCTACAATATGGAGGACATGGTAACTACAATTCCCAAAATGGATGAAGCGGCATCGAAGTTAGCGGGAGAGATCTCGGCTTTGGCAGTAGAAGTAGAAAATCTTGGCTCGCTTTCACCTGAATGGTATCTTTTAAATTTACTCGCTCAGACAATAGTTAGTATAAAGGAGTAGTTAGGAGGAGAAGTACTTGTTGATGAAGAAAGAATTGTATCAGTTTCCTCAAATGAATTCCTTGCTCATGGATTTAAGCTAAATGAAGAGCAAATAAGAGCATTACTTTATAAGCCGAAGAAAAGATTCGAGGAGCTGGCTATTTTAACCAGTAATTATAAATGGATTATCCGTAATTTGAGAGAAAGATTAAACAACTACAATGCCTTACTTAATTTTCTTAAACTGCTCTCTTGGACAACTAATATAAAGTTTTCACATCCTGTTGAAGCACGCTGGCCGGTATTAAAAGCAGTAGCTCTGTTGGAGAAGGAAGAGCAGGGAAGATTAGTTGCTATTCTTGAAGATGCCGGCGTTTTTTTGCAAACTGACCCCTTAATTAATACCATTTTGCTAATGTCGGGTAAAGTTTCTGAGAATTGGCTGACGGCGAATGCCCCTTTACTTCCTGGTCGTCGTATCTATCAGATTGCATGTGAGATTTGGCATCCTGGAAGAGAAGGAGGAGGGTTAAAGAGAGTTATGCGCAACCACGGTAAAGCGATGAAGAGACTTATCGGCAAAGATGCAGAGCTCATTCATATCGAGCCTTATTTCCCTTACGGGCTAAATAAAGAGGACAAAGAGGTGAAGGTGGAATGGAATAAGTCAATAAAGAACATAAGAGAATTTATAAGGTTTACAGTAGAAGTAGGAGATAATCCTGTGGAGGTTGTTGTTTATACGGGGAAGACCAGAGAGGAGGATATACCCGTATTCCTGCTCAGGGATAAAGAAGCTTGCTATGTGAAGATGTTGTATTTTTATGGTGGGGAATACACCAGTTGGGAAGACTTTACTGAATTTTTCTCCAGAGCAGCCTTAAAGTTAATCTGCATTCTGGAAGAACGAGCTTTTGAAAGACTTGGGAAAGAGTATAAATCCCCTGTTATCCACACTAATGACGCTCAGACTGCACTTCTAAATATATTCAGATTTTTAGATGGGAATTCTAATAAAGAAGTATTAAATGATGCCCTATTTTGGTTCACTACCCATACTTATGGCAATCGTGGGATATATGGCTATGAGGAAGGAAATAGGATTTTATCCCGGTGGAAGCTTCCGGAAGAAGTGAGATGGTGGTTTACACGCTCAGAAGCGGGAGTTATAGATATAAGCAGAGGAGGGATTCGTTCTGCTGATGGAGCTAACGGAGTAAGTGAAATTCAGGTAGAGGAGGTTAAGGATTGATGAGAAAGCCGGACGCAAGCGAGCTTTTACAGATGAAAATATTGAGGAGTTGGCCAAGACGGGTGCACAGGTAATCATTTTCGGTAATGTTCAACCTAGCATAGGAAGTCAAAAGCTTTATGAAGGATTAATAGCGCTTCGTAACAGGCTCGAAGCAAAGAGCTATTCAGGAAGGATTATAGTGGTCAATAACTTCTCCTTGGAAGAGCAGATTGCCCTTTTAGCCGCTACTGATATTCAGGTTCAGGATTCAGACAGAGCAACGGAGGGAGCAGGATATACCGAGGCGGATGTATCTGCTAATGGAGGACTTGAGGTCGGTCCACCTTATAAAGAAGGGGTTATTCAGGCTCAGGGTGCAATCGTTAATTTTGCTGTTCCTGGGGAAGGGAATACTATAATCCCGGCTAATCCTACACCTCAAAGCTGTCTTGCCATACTTAAAAGGTTGATAGAGATGAATCCTGCTGATTTCGCCAAATACCAGGCGACTGCTGTAAGGCTTAGCCGCATCTTAGAGGCTGAATTGACTGCTGCTGAATACCTAAGGCAGTGGAATAAGGCTCTTAAAAAGGAAGGGGTTATCTCGGTTGAAGATACTCGACCTATTAAAGAAATGGTGACCATCAGCTTGGGTGAGAATTTACCTGTCACTGCAAAGGTAAGTTTAAGTGATGGCGTCCCCTTAGAGGAAGTGCTTGTTCAGATTTGGACAAATGCAACTGAAGATGGAAACTGGATACCGGTAAATATGCATCTTACCGAAAAAGAAGTGGATAAATATGTATATAGTGGCGGAATAGTGCCACCAAAAGAAGGTAAATTTGAATATACCTTAAGGGCTTCTCCTGATTTTGGCAAAAGTTGGAAGTGGGCAGGGAAACCAAGAGAGAATAGAGTTTTTTCTTGCATTGTTTATGCCCCCGCCACGATGGAATCCTGATTTAAAGTTTTATTTTGAGTTAAATTCTACAAGAACTCCATCGCCTCTTTGCAAAATCTCCTCGCTGCTTCTTCCACATCCCTGCTTTTGTATATCGCAGAGCCTACAATGGCATAAGCCTCCTTACCTTTTACTGCTTCAAATGCTTTCCTTATCTCCCCTCCTTGCACGCCAATTCCCGGCATGCAAAACTTTGGCTCTTTCACCGTTTCCGATAGGAAGGTGTTGTATTTACCAATAATAGCGGGTTTGTTTCCAGGGACTACAAAATACTCCACTCCGCATTCCGCACCGATTTTATACATTCCTTTTGGCGCATCATCGTCAATAAATCCACCTTTCCCACTTAGATACATCTCATGTGTCATCTCTCCACCCACCCACGGAACCACACCGCTTTGGAATAGCGCTTCGATAAATGCTTTCTCTGTTTCTGGACCTGCCATCGGGAAAATAATAACCGCTTTGACACCTGCTCTTGAGCAGACCTCTGCGAATTTATTGCCCATCTGCGGTATATCCGTGCCTGCCTTTTGGTGGTCGTAAATCAGTGGCAAGTCGGTCTGCTCTGCTACTATCTCTGTCAGCTTTGATAACCCATAACTCAACGCAAGTGTGCACCCTATCTTATATCCAACGATTCCCTCAATCGAGCATGTCTGCTCAATTAACGTTTTGAATTCCTCTACTGTGGCTACGTCACAAGCTGGGATTACTCCATGCGTGGGGTGAAATAGTTTTTTCATAACACTTTTTCTTTTTATAAAAAAGAAAACCTGTGCTAAAGGAAGAACTTTTTGGTAAAGGTTTCCCCTTCTATAAACCACAGGTATATATAAAAGCAATTATATTATAGATTTAGTACAATGAAAAAAACACTCAAACTTGTATTTGACGGTCAGGTATTTCAGCCAGAAGAACCGGTAGACCTTACCTCTAACACATGCTATTTTGCTATAATCGAAAAAATAGAAGAGGGCCTAAAAAGATACCTAACCGTGCTCTTAGACGAATTCGGGAACGTGCTATGGATTTAGGCATTTATGACCTCGCCAGACAACACGACCACTATCTCTATGGGACGGATAAGCGATGAAAATGGCCATTTTCATTGACACCGGTTATATTCTCGCATTGATAAACACGGCTGACGAGTACCATAAACAAGCCATTACTATTGCATCAGAGATGAAAGGCCCTTCTTCTCGTATGGACAAAGAGTGGGGAATAACAGATTGCATCTCATTTATTATTGTCATGGAAGACCGTGGAGTTCCCACCGCACTCACAACTGATGACCATTTTCGACAAGCAGGTTTCCGATATTAGAATAAACCTGATGGTTGCCTTGATGATGCGAATGCCCTCAGAACATCGCCTAATAGCCCATGGTTACGAAATATCTTTAGTAGCTTTTCTACTCCACTTTATCCTCCGTTTCAAACTTATCTTTTATCGCTTCTGCAATTTCACCATCTTCTACTATAAGTGCACCGCGATAACCACAATCCCTGCATACGTATATCTCCCCCAGCCAGGGCATGTAGTTCAAGTTCTTTGAACCGCATCGTGGACAAAATTTCATTTTTCTTTTATTTTACCCCCTGAATCTTACAATATCCAAACCCATCTTTTCAAAGTACTCATCATCTGTAACCACCTTTGCTCCGTTGAAATAAAGAACGCAATTAACACTATTACTCATTCTCATTGTACTCTCTTTTTTCTGAATGCAATTTTACCAACATTTCTTCCAAAAGCTATATGGAATGGCTCATAGCCATTTTTCCTCATTTCTTCTATTACATCTTCTTCACTCATTCCCATTGTCCTAACTAAGTCTTCCAGCAGTGGCGCTCTCATTTACCACACCTACTTTCAGTATTTTCTTTTTATAGAAGTTTTATCATTATTAAAATATAAAGGAAAAAATAGAGGTGTTGAAAATGGAAGTGATGGAAGTTAAGTTAGCGGATATCCGACTTGGTGAGTTAAATACACGAAAAGATCTGAATGCAGGTATCGAAGACGCAGGGTTAGAAGATTTAGCCAACAGCATTAAGGAAAAGGGCTTATTGAGCCCTCTAATTGTTAGAAAGAACGATGATGGAACCTATGGGTTAATTGCTGGACAGAGGCGTTTTCTTGCCTGTCAAAGGCTGGGGTGGAAAACTATCCCGGCAATTATTAGAGACATTACAGATGATACCGATGCTACCATAATATCCCTTATAGAGAATGTTCATCGAATAGGAACTTCTATCAAAAATGGCAGAAATATTTGCGCCAGAAGAACAAGAGGACGTTGTTAATAGAATAGGAGGATTTAAGCAACAGATCCAATTGGAGATGATTAAGAGAAGCGGAGGGAATTTAAGTAAATTGGATGGCTTGAGAACCCAAGCATTGGAAGGAGCTTTTGATACCCGTGTATGCAGAGGTCTTGATGAGTGTCCATTTATTCCATATAAAGAAGGTGATTTGCGCTTATTCAAAAATCTTCTAACCACTTTTCGAGCAGTTCCAGATTTAGAATATCCTCTCTATTATATGCTTTAAGCCTCTCCAGCATCTTTAAATCGCCTCCTAACATTTTCTATCCACCTCTCTTCCAGTATCTATAATGCACTACTTCATCATCTCCATACTTCGCTAGTGCATCCTTATATCTGTCTTCGCTGTCATACACGCACAACACGAAATCCCCACCATTCAATATCTTTGTGGCTCTCGGCACCTTCGCAACATACAATCCATACTTCACTAGTATCTCCTTTGCAATCTCTATCAACCTACTCTTCTCCTTACTAAAGAATAGATACTTCCCGCTTATCCTACTATATACTTCTTGTGGGTTCTCGATATTGTTGTTATACAACCAAATCCACGCTATACTCTTTTTCTCCTCTATACTCATCTTCTCGCTTTTGGTTCTCATGATGTTCCTCACTTCCTTTAACGTCCGTTCGCTCTCCACTCTCGTCTCACTACCATCCATGATTTTCTTTTCTAACATTTTTTATTATCTTCTATATTTCTGACTAAAATTCTTCTGTTTGTCTTCTATATTATATCTACACCGCATTTTAAATTCCACGTCATTACTAGCGTTCTCTCCCGTAACAAACATTCTCTCACCAACCTTCGACACAAAAACTCTCCCAGACTTTTTGAATGCTCAGACACTAGATAAGCCGCAAGTGGAATTGACATCACTACTCCTCTCTATCACAATCCCGACGCTAAATCCCGCAATGCCTCCCTCGGATCTTTCGCCTTTACCACCCCGGAAGCAAGCAACACACCATCTGCACCCAACTCTATCGCCGTCCTCACATCCTCGCCGTTTGTAACTCCCGCACCGCAGAGCACAACACTTCCTTCATCTACTCGTTTCACCTCTTTTACCGTGTCTTCCACTATTGCTGGGTCCACCTTTGATACTGCTCTCCCAGTTCCTATCAGTTCCGGTGGTTCAACCGCAATTGCATACGGCTTCAATTCTGCAACTGCCTTACTTACCGCGATGTTATTCGTACAGACAATCGTTAACAGGTTTAAGTTCACTGCTTTTTTTATGATATACTCTATTTCCGCTATTTTCAGCCTGTGCTCAGAATGGTTTACAAGCGACCCGGCTGCACCTGCCTCCTTTATCGCCTCCTGCGTTACGAAGCCGGTATGACTGCCCGGCTCCACTCCGTCAACATGCTGTGCAAAGCAAGGTATGTTTACCAAAGATGCTATCAGCGCAAGCTCGACTTGTTGCGGGCAGATAACAATGCTTATCCCTTTCTCAACTGCAACCTCCTCGCATATTTCGGCGAGTTCAATGCCCCTTTCCCCCATTGATTCCTCATACGCCTTCATGTTCAACACGATCACCGGTGTTTCTATTTTTACTCCCATTCCTGTTTCTGTTTCTATTCCTAATCCTATTCCCTCTCCCCTTTTTTCCTCCACCGCCATCACATCCATATTATAAAATCCCTCCTAATTCCTTTATATCCTTCACTAAAAACGTTGGCTTATAAATATCTCCTACTTCCTTTTCTCCTCTATAAACGAAAACTGAATCTATATCTGCCCTCTTAGCTGCTAATATCCCGACTGGACTATCATCCACCAATATCGCCCTACTCGTGTTCAATTCACTCAACACTCTATTTATATAAAAAGGATTTGGCTTCCGGTTAGCCAGGCTTCTTAATTCGCTCCTTCTACCATACCATATCTTAAAGTAAGGTTTCAAATCGAAATGCTCCAGTGCATAGTCCACACACTTCTGCTGCGAATCGCTCACCACCGCAAGATAAAATCTATTACTGAGATATTTTATCATCTCCCCAGAACCTTTGCAGAGTTTTATTTCTCCACTTCGCATCGCTTCTATCTTCGCTTCTATGACGTCCTTCTCCCTTCTGCTCCAGAACTCCTCACTATCCAAGCCAAATCTGGTGCAAAATCTTTTCACCCCCTCTTCTCCATCAGAATACAGAGGGGAGAGAAAGTATTTATCTATTTCTTCTATGGTGAGAGTTAATCCATAATTGTTCAAAGTTTTTTTGAACGCTTCGTATGCCCACACATGCGGTATTTCTCCGTCTCCTCTCGAATTCAGGAACGTTCCGTCCATGTCAAAGATGACAACCTTATATTCATTCTCCATGTATTTACTCAGGATATATATTGGAATTAAAAGTTATAAATACATTTTTTCTTTTTTACAAAAAGAAAAACTAAGAGAATGTTTTTAGTCAAGGTTTTTACCAAAGGCAAAAAGTTGTTGGTAAAGCTTTTCTTTCTTTTGTTGTGCTGGTTGGCAGGGGTATTTTAACGGCATTGATTCTTTCGTCTGTGTTAATCTGTGTCTATAATTTATTTTCTTGTGGTTCTATTTATTATAAAAGGGTGAGAAGAAATGAGCGTTGTAACCGAGGAACTGCACTTTGATACAAAAGGAGAAGTAGAAATTGTAGATATAACCGGGAAGGTGAACAGCAAGCTAAGAGAATCAAACATTGAGGATGGGGTTGTGACTATTTTTGTGCCTGGCTCGACGGGAGCGGTGACGACCATAGAATACGAGCCTGGTCTGTTGCAGGATTTACCCAACGCACTGGAGAGATTGTTCCCTAAGGGAATGAAATACCAGCATGAACTCAGATGGCACGATGGAAACGGGCATTCACATGTAAGAGCATCTTTTTTGGGCCCCTCGTTGACCGTGCCTTTTAGAAATAAAACGATGTTGTTAGGGACGTGGCAGCAGGTTGTGTTTATCGAGTTGGACAATAAGAGAAGGACGAGAAGAATAATTCTTCAGATAATGGGATAAAAGTATTTAGAGTTTATACCGCAAGCATTTATTTTCCTATACAATACGCTATAAACCTTTCAGAGGGATATTCATGAATTGTTGTAGCAATAATCTCTCCTGCCCCATATTTCAATGCAATCAAAATCGCTTTCCCTTTCTTATCTTTATCCCGCTCTTCTTTTATTCTTAATATTACTTCCCATTCTGTTTCTGCCTCCACTCCTTCGAAGTAGCCATCACACATGCATTCCTCTTTTTCCACTATCACCGCTGCTTTATGCTCCTTCACCACCTCTATTCTTACCCTTCTCTTCTCCATCACATATTCTATTTTTACCGGAAGCCAATTGTATGCGTCCTTGTTTGAAAGCGCACCCGATACTAAAAGAGTCCCTCCTACCTTTACAAATTCGTTTATAAGCACGCTGTTTGCTCTGAGCGCTTTTAGCATTCCTGAATATAACTCGTTCCCAAAACCCGCTTGCACTATTACTAACTTATAGCCTGTAAATGAAAAGAAAGGAGCAGATAATGTATTCGGCATTACTATCTCGCAAGTAAACCCTCTATCAATAAGATACTCCCTAAATAGGGTGTCTTTATCCCATAACAATGCTATTTCTGTTCTCTTCACTTTAAATTTTTCTTTAACACCACTATATCAGGTCTCGGAGCAGCTTTAGAGCCCGCAAACTCTCTTTTACACCGCTCACACAGTTCCCTCGCAGTAAGCGTAACCACTTCTTCGCTCCCCGGTAGCTTTCTCGCATACACAAACTCCGGCTCTACACCAACGGATTTACTTATTTCTTCCATTATCGCGCTTATTTTCTCCCTGAACACATCTGCATCGTCATATTGCAATCCTCGAAGGTCCGCTGCGAAGCCTACACAGCCGCACACCATCCCAAATACCTTCGCTTCTGGTACGAATATGTTCCCTACCAGAGCTCTTAGTTCTTCCTCCAATTTTCTCCTACCTTCACTTATTTCCTTTTTCACTTTTTTATCACCTTCAAAACCTTACTCGTTAGCTCATCGCAATACCTGCATTCATCACATATCTTTTTGCAGCCCTTCCATTGTTTTATGCACCCTTCCAGGAGTTCGTTATCCACGTGGAAGGTATAGCGAAGTTCTGAAGGGCAATCAAGAAGTTCAAGCAGGTTCCCTTTGAACGAGCCCAGGGAATATGCGTTCATACAATTTAGTATCCAGTTCACCGCATTCGCTCTCCCCGCAATCTTGAAATTTTCTATGCCTATCTCCTCGTATTCCTTCATATCCTCAGGTCTTATCCACGGCGACCTTATGATCTGCGAGGGGTCTCTCACGCGAATAGATATGCACTTGTCAAAATAGTAGTCGCCAAAGGTATTCAGGGGCTGATTTTGTGCACCCATAAAAGAAGACCGGGGGGTGGTAATGTGCGAGAAGAGGTTGAAATGGGAATACCTGAATGGGCACTTATAAAGACAGCCTTCGTTCACAATTACTCTGATGTCGCAGTTAACCGCTCTCATTATTGCTTCTAAGACTTCAAAGTTTCTGTTTATGTTTGTATCCACGGTGATTGCATCAGCACCGAGGTCTTCAAAGAATTCGGCACGCTGCGGTGAATCCACATGCGCCACGCATGAAACAACCGTTTCCATCGGGAAATCCCTCGAAAGCTCAATTAGATACGGCTCTGCTACGGTAACACCATCAACACCCGCCTTGTTCAATTCCTCAAAGTACCACTCAAACATCTTATAACCCTCGAAGGTCAGGTGATAACCACCCATGCAGGATGCATTCATCACGACGTTCATCTTTACGTGGTGCTGATGCGCATAAGCGGTTTGCTCTTTTATCTCTTCAATAAGCGCTGCGTATAGCGTCGCTCTTCCACTTCCCATCACTTCCGGAGAACCCGCCATGTAAACCTCTTCCACTTCTTTTAATCCCTTCGCTTCCTTATACCCTATTATCTCCTTCAGAGCGGAGAAATGCCCAGGGTGCGGAACTATCACTCTCATTTGAGATAGGTTAATACCTCCTTTGTAAGTGCATCACAATATCCACATTCATTACATATCTTTTTGCAGCCCTTCCATTGTTCTATGCACCCCTCAAGCTTCTCATTCTCTATATAAAACATATACCTGAGCATTTGAGGACAATCAAGGATTTCAAGCAGGTTCCCTTTGAACGACCTGTGAGAATACGACCTCATACAATCTATTATCCAGTTCACCGCCTTCGTCCTCCCGGAAAGCTTGAAGCTCTTTATCCCTATTGCTTCATATACCTTTATATCCTCTGGTCTTATCCATGCCGACTTTATTATCTGTACGGGGTCTCTCAGACGGATGTTTGTGCACTTGTCAAAGTAGAAGTCAGGAGCAAATAGAGGAGAGCGAGGTTGGTTTAAACTGCTGAGATGCGATGCGAGGTTGTAATGAAAATACCTGAACGGGCACCTGTAAAGACAGCCTTCGTTCACTATCACCCTTATGTCGCAGTTAACCGCCTTTACTATTCCTCTTAAGAGCTCAAAATGCCGGTTTATATTTGTATCCACGGTTATCACATCAGCACCGAGGTCTTCAAAGAATTTAGCACGTTGTGGAGCATCAACATAAGATAAAACAGATACAATGGTCTTCATTGGGAAATCTCGCAGGAGTTCTACGAGATATGGCTCCGCCACTATAACACCGTCAATACCTGCTTTGTTCAGCTCGCTGAAATACCACTTGAACATCTTAAAACCCTCAAAGGTCAGGTGATGCCCACCTGTACACGTGGAATTCATTGCAATATTCATTTTTATGCCGTGCTGATGTGCATATTCGGTTTGTTCCCTTATCTCATCAATAAGTGGTGCATGCAGTACTCCTCTCCCACTTCCCATCACTTCCGGAGAGCCACCCATGAAAACCTCTTCCACTTCTTTCAAACCCTCTGCTTCTTTGACCTCTATTATCTCCTTCAAAGCGGGGAAATGCCCTGGATGCGGAACCATTAACCTCGTCATTAATTTGTTATATTATGTTTTCATTATTTAAATAAAAATAAGGAAGTGGGAGATAGGGAATAAAAAATGGAAGAGAAAAGAGATTTTGGCGATTTGAAGAGAGAAGTGATAGAAAAGGGTAAATGCGCACTTTGTGGTGGCTGTGTCGCTACGTGTAGATTGCTCGATTACGGCTATCTCAGCGTAGACTTTTCTGAAGAGAGACCGGTGATAAGAGAAGGACAGCAGTGTCCACCGGATTGTGGATATTGCTATTATCAATGCGCGAGGGTAGAGAAACCGGAGTTGCGGGAAGGATTTGAGGAGATGTATGAAGTTGTCAGCACAGACGAGGAGATAAGAAAGGCTGGTCAGGATGGAGGTGCGGTTACCTCACTATTAGCGTATGCCCTTAACGATGCGATAGTGGAAGGCTGTATAACGGTTGCAGATAAGGGTGAATGGAAACCGGAGGTGCAAGTGGCGATGGATAAGGCGGGATTGATAAGGAGTGCAGGCAGCAAATATACACCCGCGGCTGCACTTACCGGTATAGCAGATGCTATTTTGAAGTACGACCTGTGGAGTGTTGCCCTGGTAGGGACACCGTGCGATATGGTATCCTATGAAAAGATGCTCGTTGTAGGGAGGGATACGCATAATGCGCACAACTTTTCATCCCATATAAAGTTGAGAATAGGACTATTTTGTCTGGGCAGTTATTCGTATGAAAAGCTAATGAAGGGATATCTTGAACACGAGCATGGTATTGACATAAGCGAGATAACAAAATTGCAGATTAGCGAGGATGTTTTACACGTATATGCAGGTGAGAAAGAGCTGTTAAGTGCGGGGATTAACGAGATAGGGGATTATAAGCGAGATGGCTGCAAGGTATGTGAAGATTTCACCGGGCTGTTTTCTGACATAAGTGTTGGGAATAACGGCACACCCAAAGGTAAGTCATCGGTTATAGTTCGCACTGATTTCGGGAGGGAGGTTTTTAACGGTGCTCTGGAGCGTGGATATATAGAAGCAAAGCCAATAGAGAAGTCTGGTGCGGATTTGATACACAGGTTAATGAAAGGGAAGAAGGAAGCGGGAATGGCAGAGAAGGAGAAGAGGAAGAAGTTGATGGAACAGTTTAAGTAATAAAGAAAAAATTGGTAAAGATAATACATTATTTGCAGATATATATTCATATGTTATGGGTGGTGCAAGACGGAGAAGGTGTGTTGGCTTCCAGCCAAACCTCCTTTACTTCGAGCCGAAGGGAAAAGGGAACACACTTCATAATGCCGATGTAAGTGAAAAAATATTGAAAGTAGAAGAGCTGGAGAGCATAAGGCTGAAAGATTATTTGCAGATGGACCAAGCGGAAGCGGCGAAGTCAATGGACATTTCGCAATCTACTTTCCATCGAATAATAACCGAAGCACATCAAAAAATAGCAGAAGCCTTTGTCGAAGGGAAAGCTATAAGGATAAAAGGGGGCAATTACGTGATAATGGAACCTGAGACTAAAACACCGGTGCCTCCTCCAAGAATGCCTCCTGGGTGGAGGAGAGGAAGGCATGGAGGTGGAAGAGATCCTTTGGCTCCTTTTAAATCTCATAAAGGATAAAATGTAATTATGACCATGAGTACGAAAGAAGAGAGAGAAGGAAAGAAGAGGATGAAGGAGGAAGAAGAGGCAGTGAAAGCGAGGATGGAGAAGGTAAAGCATAAGATAATGGTGATGAGTGGTAAGGGAGGAGTAGGGAAAACAACGGTAGCAGCGAATCTCGCTTTTGCTCTTGGAATGAGAGGTTTAGACGTGGGGTTGATGGATGCCGATATACACGGACCTGATATTCCGAAGATACTGGGAATAGAAGACAAGCGACCAGAGGCATCAGAGGGTAAAATATCACCAATTTTAGTCACGCCGCGGCTGAAAGCGATGTCCATAGGTTTTCTACTGCCTGACAGAGATTCAGCAATCATCTGGCGAGGACCAATGAAGATGAATGCGATAAGACAATTCCTTTCTGATGTAGATTGGGGTGAGCTGGACTATATGGTTGTTGACCTTCCGCCGGGGACAGGGGACGAACCGCTAAGTGTTGCGCAGTTGATTAAAAACGTAGATGGCGCGATAGTTGTTACGACACCGCAGGATTTAGCATTACTGGATTCGAGAAAGGCGGTGAATTTCTCAGGTGTGCTGAAATTACCGATGATAGGGATAATAGAGAACATGAGCGGGTTTACATGCCCTTACTGTGGCAAAGAGATAAACATTTTCAAATACGGCGGTGGCGAGAGGTCAGCGAGGGAGTTGGGCGTGCCTTTCCTTGGAAGAGTACCATTCGACCCGGAGATGGTAGAAGCTGCGGATAGCGGAACACCCTTTGTCATGCAAAAGGAATCGAAAGTAAGAGAAGCTTTTGAGCAAATAGTGGAAAATGTAAGGGCATTTGTGGAAGGTAAAACACAAAAGAAGTAAACCTTTATATTGTAATGAATGTATATTCATATGTATAGAGTAAAAAGGGAAAAGGTGAAGAAAAGATGAAGATATGCGTAACCGCAACGGCAGGGGATTTGAATGCACAGGTAGACCCGAGGTTTGGCAGGTCCCAATACTTCGTGTTCGTTGATTCCGATACGATGGTGTTCGAAGCGATGCCAAACGAAGCTATCGCTGCACCGGGAGGAGCAGGGATTCAAGCGGCGCAGACAGTCGTGAACAAAGGAGCGAATATGCTTATATCAGGGAATATCGGTCCCAATGCTTTTCAGGTGCTTTCCACAGCCGGTGTGAAAGTTGCAACCGGCGTGAATGGCACAGTGAAAGAAGCAGTTGAAATGTATAAAAACGGCGGACTTAGCGAGACGGGAACTTCGACAGTTGCCACACACGCGGGAATGGGCGCTGGATTTGGCATGGGTATGGGCATGGGCGGAGGGCGAGGTAGCGGTAGAGGTCGAGGCATGGGCATGGGCAGAGGTCTGGGACTTAGCATGCAGCAACCAATGCCATCGCAGCCACAAGCACAGGCGCCGCAGGCTCCAACAGCACCGAAAACAAAAGAAGAAGAAATTGAGCAGTTATCGAACATGGCAAGTAGATTGGAGAAAGATTTGGAAGAAGTGAAGAAAGAGATAGAGGAACTTAAAAGGAGGCGATAAAAGATAAAATGAGTGGCATGGGAAGAGGAGGAGGAAGAGGTCAAGGAATAGGACGAGGAGGTCAAGGACGAGGAAGAATGGGTGGCAGCGGATTGGGCCCCGGTGGAGAATGCCGATGCCCAAATTGCGGACATACAATGCCACACCAAGCAGGGGCGTCATGCTACCAGCAAACTTGCCCAAAATGCGGGTCTAAAATGACAAGACCGTAAAAAGTTTAGGAGGTGATAAGAAAAAAAATGGGTGGAAATAGATGGAGAAACATGTATTATCTGACTGGTTTGCCGGGCTGGATGAGATTTGGATACTCGCCAGGCTGGATAGGAAGAAGTCCAACGGGGATGCCGCCCGGTGCGCAGTATCTCACACAGACAGGACAGATGCCGCAATTCGGTTCCTGGATACAGCAGCAAGCACCGGGAGTTGCGCCTGTTGCACCAATGGGCATGCCGGCGATGCCAAAGGAACAGGAGATTTCTATGCTTGAATCGCAGGCGAAGATGCTTGGTGACCAGTTAGAGCAGATAAAGAAGAGATTAAAAGAACTGAGTAAGTAAAGAGTGGAGGTGAAAACAAAATGGGTAAATGTGAACTGTGTGGAAAAGAAGGGAGTAGAATGGAAGCAGACCACAAAGAGCTTGGGCGCATTATGGTTTGTCAGGAGTGCTGGTCGAAGCTATATGGTGAAAACAGTATGGCAGCGGATATCGGTAGTTCTGGCAGCAGTTGCGCCGTTTGCAAGTAGGATAGAGGAAAGCAAAAGGGTAAAACCACTCTTTTTTTCTCTTCTTTTATTTTTTAGAGCGCTATGCAACAACCATCGCCATTATTAACATGGAAGGCATCTGTTGATGAAAATCTATGTGTAGGGTGTGGGAAGTGCACCGAAGTTTGCGGGACAGGTGCAATTAGGATTATTGATAAGAAAGCAGTAGTGGATTTTGACAGGTGCATCTGCTGCGCTATCTGCATGAAGACTTGCCCACGAGGAGCAATTACAATGATTCCGTATTCATTCCCAATTTTAAAGAGAGAAGAGGATTTTGATGAGATAATAGCGCAACTAAAGGGGATAGGGGCGCAACTTGAAGAGATGGAAAGAAGTATCGAAGAGTTATAAAAATGGAAAAGAGTGATAAGACAAACATAAATATAAATATAAAATGCGGAAAATGTGGCAAGCCAATATCAGAGGATGTTTACGAGTTCGAGGGCGTTAAGCTGTGTGAGGATTGCTATATGGATGAAGTAATAGCTTCTCAGCCGAAAAAATGCGTGATGAAGTGATGATTATTGCGGTAGCAAGCGGGAAAGGCGGTACGGGAAAGACCACCGTAGCGGTTAGCCTTGCTCTGTCGCTTTCTAACGTACAAGTACTCGATTGCGATGTTGAAGAGCCAAATTCACATATCTTCATTAATCCGGTGAACGAGGTGATAAAGCCGGCGTATACGCAGGTGCCAACGGTCAATTACGATTTGTGTGATTTCTGCGGGAAGTGTGCTGCGGCATGTGAATACAACGCCCTTGTGGTTGTGCCGCAAAAAAAAGTCATGGTCTTCCCTGAACTTTGCCACGGCTGTGGGTTATGCGCCATGGTATGCCCGCAGGACGCGATCAGCGAGAACCCAAGGGAGATCGGTGTTATAAAAACAGGAAAAAGCAGTAACGGCAACGTTGACCTCGTGTACGGGGTGTTGAATATCGGAGAGATTATGGCGACACCGCTGATCGATCAGGTAAAAGCAGAGCTCAACCCAGAAAAGACCGTGATTATTGATGTCCCGCCGGGAACGGCATGCCCGGTGATTGCTGCGGTGCAAGGCAGCGATTACTGCGTGCTTGTGACTGAGCCCACGCCGTTTGGGCTCTACGATTTGAATCTTGCGATTGAGGTGCTCAGGGTGCTTAAGATTCCTTTTGGCGTGGTGATAAATAAAGCAGGGATTGGGGATCGAAAAGTCTATGAGTACTGCAAAAGGGAAGGAATCCCGATTTTGCTTGAGATTCCACATGACAGACGGATTGCACGGTGCTATTCCGAAGGCGTGCCCTTTGTGAAGGAGATGCCCGAGTGGAAGGAGCGATTTGCAGGGATAATTGATAAAATTGACACATAGCTCTCCTTTTGTCTTTTTGTGAACCTATTTACTTAATGAATCAGGTTATATCAAATCTCGCTATAAACAAAAATTTTTTATGAGTTAAAAAAAGGAATACAAATACATATAGAAAGTTTTAAAAGGTGAGATAATAACTTCTATAATAAAGAGATTTGGAAACTTCTCACATTTGGAAGGGAGAGAAAAAGCGAAAAACTTTTATATAGATATGGATGATAGAAATAGCAATAAAAGGATGGAAAAAGGGGGAAAAGATAAGATACAATGTTGGAAAAATTACTTCTCTGGTCTGCTGTGTTTCTGCTTGTGCTGGTGGTTTCTGCATTGCGGTGGGAAATCGCATGGGCTATGGTATTAATAACGGCGACTGTCGCGTTAGCAATTGGTGAACTACACGGTAGGTATAAAGCAGAAAAAGAATATAGGAGAGACCCAGAGGTGGCGCTATTAATAGGAAGGTATAGCGAGGGCATAGATCATAAAGGGAGAAGAACAGGAAAAATCATTAGATAGTTTTTTTATTTTTTCTCTTTATCTCTTTATTTTTTTCTCTCTATTTTTTATTTACGGTTATGAAGAAAAAATTTTATGGTTGGATACCGATTCTAAGTGAGAAGTTAATAATAGAACAAAAATTATTTCAAGATGCTGATATAAGTGATTTTGAAAAATCGTTTAGACCAGAATTTAGTGAAGTACTCTTATCGGATAGAATATTTGATAAGCTGTTTGGGCTTAAGCATAAAGTATCCTACGAAATAAAAAATCTTGAAGGATGCGAAGAGTGCGGAGAAAAAGTCTTATGTTTATCTATAAGAGTTATCAAATCGAAAAGGGGAAAAATTGATAGAGAGTGATGTATGGATTCATGGGAGCGGTCTTACAAAGTATAATATAAAGTATGCAAGTGCTAAACATCCTTTTCCAGAAAGGATTATGCATAAGCTATTAAGGGACGTCTTCCACATTCATGTGCATCATTCTTCAGACTTACCCTTACTTCCTATCAAAGCAGAAAACGAAGATGAAGCCAAGAAGAAAATTTTGGAGGAGTATGTTCGTAAATTCATAGAATACAAGAGAATAGCCAGCAAAACGAAGCTAAAGGATGCCGTAGAGGATTTTTCAAGAGCAAGAGGTGAGATAGTTTATGCGAAGTCCGCCTATAAATTATTTCATAAGGCATTAGTGAGTAATTCATATTTGGCAAGTTCATTTAAGTCTTTTGACGAGTCCTTTAAGATATTGTTAGAAAGAGCATCTTACAGATTGCACTTAGCAACAAATTATATCATCATATGCTTGACTACTCTACTAATAGCTATAGCCTTCCTTGAATTGTCATGGTATTACCCTCAATGGCTTATAACAATAAAAACAGTAAAGTTACATATGTTTTGGCTTTTGTGTACTTTTCCATTCTTCCTATTTCTCTATTTCATTATAGAGTTGATTAGAGTAAAGCAAAAGTGAAAAAAAAGCATCGCCTAAAACCACCCAGTCACGACCAATTGGGGACAAATGGTTAATAGGAAGAAAAAGAAAAAGTGTTGAAGCAAATAACCGTTATAAGTGGAAAAGGAGGCACGGGGAAGACAACCCTTGTGGGCTCGTTCGCCGCCCTCGCGGAGAACAAAGTCATTGCAGACTGCGATGTGGACGCACCAGACCTCCATCTGCTGCTGCATCCGGAAATCATAGAGAGAGAGGAGTTTAAAGGACTGAAAGTTGCCGTTATGGATAAAACGCTATGTACCGAGTGCGGAATATGCGAAGAGACATGTAGATTCAATGCGATAGCTTTGACCGAAGAATCAGGTTATGCAGTCAATCCCGCACGTTGTGAGGGCTGTGGCGCCTGTGTGTTTGTGTGCCCGCAGGAGGCACTTACGCTGAAAGAACGTGTTTCCGGGTATACCTTTGTATCAAAGACGAACTATGGCCCAATGGCGCATGCGGAGCTCAATATCGCGGAAGAAACGTCTGGAAAACTGGTCACCGTTGTTAGAAACCACGCACAGCAGGTTGCTGAAAAGGAACAACGTGAACTCATTCTGATTGACGGAGCGCCAGGCATCGGCTGTCCGGTAATTGCGTCCTTGACTGGCGTGGACCTTGCACTTGTCGTTACCGAGCCCACGATGTCCGGACTGCATGACCTCGAACGAATCCTGGATGTGACCAGACATTTCGGGATTGGTTCAATCGTCTGCATCAACAAATACGACATTAATGAGGAGAACAGCAAGAGGATTACCGAGTTTTGCCGGCAGCGAGGAATAGAAGTTGTTGGAAACATTCCTTACGACAGTGTGGTTACCGAGGCAATGGTTGCAGGTAAGCCCGTGGTTGAATTCTCAGGAGGGGTGGTATCGGAGGCGATAAAGGATGTGTGGGTGTGCATAAATCAATAACAAATTTTTTCGATAGGAAAAGCACCAGAAAAGCATTTGAGTATAAAAAGTTCAAAATACGGACAAAAGGGAATGAAAATATATAAGCAGATGGACGAATTAGCTTTAAATAATATTGTAAAACTCGAATATCTATCAAATCTTGTTAAACTCCAATACCTTCGAGATTGTTTTAAAGGGCCAATTAATGAGGAAGCGATATCTAAATTAATCGACTCTGAATCGTCAGATGAGATTAATAAAGCTAAGATTTTGCATTCTGATTATGGAAGAGCTTTTCTTGTTTATTTGAAAGGCTCCATTTACAAGGGAGGAGGCAATGGGAATATACAGACTGGACTATTAATAGAAGGAATTGATCCAAGGGAGAGTAGAGGGGTTAAAGAGTTGTACGAGGTAAATCGTCTTATTAAAGAAGAAATACGCAAATCAGATAAATGGTTTCAAATCTTTTGCGAATATGTGCTGGTAAAAATATCCATTCATGAGCTGATAGTTGATATTTCGGAGAAAGAAAATGGTTATTCTGATTTAATGAATCTAATTAAAATTAGTAAAATGGATCAAATAGGAATAAGTAATTTGAGAGAAGTCGTTATTTGTTCATTAAGAATAGGATTAGACCCTTTATCTGAATATAATGGGTGTGAACAGGATTTATCTATCACATTTGAAATTTGAAAATTTGAAAGATTGCAAATATACTGAGTTCATGTCTAAGAGAGAAGAATGGTATGAAAAAGCAACTTGTGCTTTATCTATCGCAAAAGAAAACATAGACAGAAATCGCCTTACATTGGTTACGCAATGGGATAAATATTCTATGTGCGCTTTTGATTGCGGTCCAATCTTTCTTAGAAAGAGGAAGGAGCCATTAGTTTCAAGATTGTGTCGTTCTTTTAGCGAGTATTCAAAATGGGATGAAAAGACGCTATTAAAAGATAAGGTTAAAGAAATCATCGAAAAAAATGTTGATATTTTGATAGGAAGGTATAGCGATTATTTTGGAATCGGAAATGATACAGTGGAGTTTTTTCAAGAGAATAAAGAGCTTGTACAAGATGTAGAAGAAATAGAAGATGAACTTAAAAGTAAATGGGAAAGGTTAAATATCATCAATTGTTGCATCCATTCTCAAATTGATCTCTGATGTTCCTGACCTGTCTATCTGAGTAATTAGTTACAGAAGCAACCGTTTTCTGCGGAATACCACAGAACAGTAAGAACAAGACCATTCCATTATCCAGCGTATCCAGTGAGATGGGTGATTCGAATCTAAAAAATCGCTTACCGTATCTGCAATCATCTCTTTTGTGTTCATACCTCTATTGGAAGTGGCGGTTATTTAAAGATAACGGAAATAATAGGCAATAAGACTATAACAACCATAATGAGTTGCAATCAAAACCCTATCTCATTTAATTATCCCCGAATCAATTTTATATTCATATCGAAAGCTTTAAATGTAGTGTGCAATTTGAACACTATATGGCATTTATTCGCGCCCAGAAGCGCAAGACAAAAAGCGGAATCCGAACCTACTACTATCTGGTGGAAAACAAGCG
>JAGXOS010000180.1 GCA_023659775.1 Methanomicrobia archaeon LH_S14
GATCTTCTTCTCCGGTTTATTGTTCTATATCAATTAAAAAAGAATCTTTATTTTTCTTCCGATTTCGAATTGTTGGACAGCCTCTTTATTGCGGGGTGCTTCACTTAAACCTCAGTAATCCGCCCACACCGCCAGGTTCATCTAATATAAGATTATCTCCCACAAACTCAATTTTTGTGCCCGTTCTTTCGGCAAACTCAATGATTTCTTCGATAACATCAACCTCTGATGTTCTGCTGCCGCAATACGGACATCTGCCCTTTACACCTGAATCAACCGCCTGACATTTCTCACAAATCTTAGATTTAATATCGGGTGGCAGAATATTTTTGAACATCCTCTACGACATCCTTGAGGAAACGATCGATCGCACCTTTTCTTAATCGCTGAAAACGCGCCTGTGACTATTTAAATATTCCTCTATCATTTGCATTGTTTTCTCAAAATTATCTGACAATTCATATTGAGCAAATTTAAAGTTCTTGATATGTATTGGAATAAGGGATTTTCTAATCAAAGATTTATACTATCGTTCTATACACTTCCAACGTCCGTTCTGCAATCTTATCCCACGTATAGTCACGCTCAACTATTCTCCTCGACTCGATGCCCATCTTCTCCATATTCCCCCTTAGCATCTCTTTTATTGCCGCACCTATTTCCTTCGTTGTTGTGCCACAAATGATACCATTTTCCTGCACGAAATATTTGTTGTCCCCGACATCAGTAGCAATTATAGGCAGCCCGGATGCCATCGCTTCGAGCAACGCTATTGGTTGTGCTTCGAGTTTAGAAGGCAGCAAAAAAACGTCCAAACTTCGATAGAAAGAAGGTGCGTCTTCGACATATCCTGAAACCTTTATTCTTTCGTCTTCCATCTTTTTTATCTTATCATATAGCGGTCCAGTTCCCGCAATCTTTAAACAGATGTTATCCGATTCTAATGCCCTTACTGCCTTTATCATATTTATTACATTTTTTTCAGGCGATAATCGCCCAAGATAACCTATGCAGACGCACTTTTCCTTTTTATTGTTTTCTTTTTCTTCCCTTTCTCGTGGATGAGGATGAAAGCGATTTATATCTACTCCGTTTGGTATGACCACGGTTTCAGTTCCGTTGTTGTTATCACCATCGTCATAACCATTGCAATATCTGCGAATATATTCTGCAATTTCTGCACTCACTGAAATAAATTTCTTTGAACGTCCCGCATACAAGGAAATTAGGGTTGCTATATGGATTTTTCTAAGTTCTCCTTCCAAAGAAGGTCCCGCAGGGATATGGAAAGTATTGACAAGGTTGAGTTCAGAGCAAATAGAAGAAAAGGGGAGGAAAAATTCCGAAAACGTAGCTGCATGGTGTATATGGAGAATATCATAGTCTTCCACTTCCTTTTTTATCTTTCTTAGCGAGAAGTCAAAGCCATAAGAAATGCCACCCGAGGGATCGCCAAGCATGTAAGAGCCAAGCAAAAACTGGTCGATTTTCTTCACTTCATGCCCCAACTTCTCGAATTCGTATAAAAGTGCATCAACATGTGTTTTTA
>JAGXOS010000181.1 GCA_023659775.1 Methanomicrobia archaeon LH_S14
GTGAACATGCGGATATTTCATCCAGAGTTGCTTTCTCTTTAGCTCATGCTTACAAAAAGCCACCTGAAATCATCGCCGCGGATATTGTAAATCATCTTGAGATACCTGCTGAAAATACGTTAATATCAAATGCAGTTGCAGCCGGTCCCTACATCAACTTCTATGTGAACGATTTCTTCTTGCATAAGACCTTGCAGAGGCTAAAAGAAGGAATAGCGCCCGCAGAGAAAAAGAAAGGTAAGATTATGATTGAGCATACTTCCGCGAATCCTGATGGTCCACTCCACATAGGGCATCTCAGAAACGCTATTATTGGTGATGTGCTGGTGCGGGTGTTAAAGCGTGCTGGTTACGACGTCGAAACGCATTATTACGTGAATGACATGGGAAGGCAGATAGGAGTAGTAGTGTGGGGTGCGGAAAGAATTGCCTTCGATGAAACTAAAAAAGCCGACCATGCCGTTGCTGACGTTTACATCGCTGCAAACAGGATGGTAGAGGAAAACAGCGAATTTTTGAAGGATGTGGAGAAGTTAATGAGGAAATACGAGGCAGGGGATGAAGCAGTGGTGAAGAAATATGAAGCGGTGGTAAAAAAATGTCTTTCGGGGATCCAGGCATCTTTGCAAAGGTTAAATATTCAGCATGATTTATTCGTCTGGGAAAGTGAATTTGTAAGAGGAGGAGCAGTGGAAGAGGTAATAGAAGAGTTAAAGCAAAAGGGAGATATCGAATTCGATGGCTCTGGTTCTGCTCTTTTACTGAAACTGGAAGGAATAGAAAAGGAGCTGGTAGTACAAAGGACTGACGGAACTTCGCTTTATACCACGAGAGACCTCGCTTATCACAGATGGAAGAGCAATAGATGTGATAGGGTGATAGACGTGTTTGGGAAAGACCACGAATTGGTGTCACAGCAATTGGCAAAAGCGCTTCAAATATTGGAAGTAAACGTGCCGGAATTTGTTATTTTCGAATTTGTCTCTTTGCCAACCGGGTCTTTATCCACACGTGCTGGCAGATATATCTCGGCAGACGAGCTAATGGAAAAAATCGAGGCGAGGGCGTATGAAGAAGTGGATAAGAGAAGGAAAGATTTGGACGAAGATAAGAAGCTCGAAATCGCAAGAAAAGTTGGAATAGGCGCATTAAGGTATGATATGGTGAAAGTATCGCCGGATAAGCATATAGTATTCGATTTTGAAGATGCGCTGGACATAGAAAAGAAAGGCGCTCCGTTCATTCAATATTCGCATGCACGTGCTTGCAGCATATTAAGGGCTGCGGAGGAAAAAAGCTATGCGGTGAGCGAGAATTATGATGCATCTCTGTTAAAGGAAAGCAGCGAAAAGAAGCTAATAAAGAAATTATCTAAGTTCGGATATGTCATAGAGGCGGCGTCTTCGGAGTTGAAGCCGCATCTGGTTGCTAAATATGCAAGAGAACTTGCTGAAAGTTTCAACTTGTTTTATAAAGATTGCCCGGTGTTAAATGCCGATTGGTTATCAACACTGAAATTAGCTGCAGTTGCATTCTGTGTGTTGTTTAT
>JAGXOS010000182.1 GCA_023659775.1 Methanomicrobia archaeon LH_S14
TTCTCATTGGAGAACATTCATAAAAATAACGTTTCCTCTTGCTTTTTCTTCTATAGGGGTAGTTGCCCATATCAACTTCTATCTCTGCAACGCCATTCTCATTATTTCGAACCACGCCACTCAATATATTCTCAACGCCGACGAAATCCGCTATCTCCTCGTTTAGAGGCTTATTGAATATCTCATAAGGAGTTCCTACCTGCATTATTTGTCCTTTCATCATCACTGCTATTCTATCTGCTAAGACCATCGCTTCTGTTTGGTCATGCGTCACGTGAACCATTGTAATTCCTAATTCCTCTTTTATCCTTTTCAGTTCTTCTCTCAGGTAATCTCTCGTTCTGAGGTCTAAAGCGGCTAAAGGCTCGTCCAGAAGCAATATTGAAGGTTCAATGGCAATCGCTCTGGCAATAGCTACCTTTTGCTGTTCTCCACCGCTTAGCGTACCGGGATAGCGATGTGCAAGGTGGGCTATACTCAGCCAGTCCATTATTTCCTTCAACCTTTTTCTGTTCGTATCCGGAGATGCGGACTTTCTCAACTTCAACCCGAATTCTATGTTCTCTTCGACAGTAAAATGAGGGAATAGTGAATAATCCTGGTAAATGAAACCAATTCGCCTTCTCTCTGGCGGTAGATTCGTTACATCATGCCCATCAATCCAAACTTCTCCTCTATCAGGAATGTGAAAACCTGCGATTGTTTCGAGCAGCAAAGTCTTTCCCACACCAGTTGGACCTAAAATGGCGAAATATTCGCCTCTTTTTACTTCCAAGTTTATATCTTTGAGCGTGAACTCTTTCCAATCTTTGTACAAGTTCCTTACTTCTATCATTTTCTTCTCCTTTGCAACATCCGCAACAATATAAAAATAACCAGAGCAAATAGATTTGAGCAAAGTGGAGTATGCAGATTTTTACAAAAAGGTCAAATTGGAATTGGAAACCGTGGATAGGAAGACAAAAACAGGAAAGCCCATCGTATATGGTATAACAGTGCCGAAGAATGCACAAAATCCGGAACTCGGGCTTGAGTTCGTGAAGTTCGTTATTGGCGATGCAGGGCAGAAGATTTTTGCTGATATGGGACAGCCGCCAATTGTGCCACCAGAAGGAAGCGGGGATATGCCCGAAGAGCTGCAAAGTTTAGTACAGCTTGAGTCCGTAGAGCCAACTACGACACCGAGTCCAACACCAAGTCCTGCACCAACGCCGCCGATGACGGGTTTCAAAGCAGTATTCGCAGTTACAGCCCTGTTAGCAGTTACTTATATCTTGCTGCGAAGGAGAAAGGAGTGAAATAAAAGAAAAGAAGTGAAGGAGAAACTAAAGAGGGAGAAAATTTTTCTCCTTTTCCTTTTTTTAGGGCTCTTCCTAATTGCTTTCGTCTGTATTACGCTTGGAAACATGTTTTACAAGCAGGCAGAAGACTTTTCCGGGTTGATTGATGCTGCAAAGGACCCCGTAGTTCTAACGGCAATATGGATAAGCATTTCTGCTGCGATTTGTTCCACACTGATTGCCTTCTTTTTTGGCGTCCCCTTAGCCT
>JAGXOS010000183.1 GCA_023659775.1 Methanomicrobia archaeon LH_S14
CCTGATAGAAATGCAGATTGATGTATTGGTTAGAGCGGGATATTATTCTTCCATATCTGATATTACAAAGAGTGCATTCCGCGTTTTGTTAGAGAGTAAGTCAGATTTGAAAGTAGCATCTGCTGTTGAACTCTAT
Organism: Methanomicrobia archaeon LH_S14; assembly: GCA_023659775.1. Classification (GTDB taxonomy): domain Archaea; phylum Halobacteriota; class Syntropharchaeia; order Alkanophagales; family Methanospirareceae; genus JAGXOS01. The sequence continues at coordinate 137 of JAGXOS010000183.1, forward strand.
AAAATAGGGAAGATATCATTGAGTAGGGGAGCAGAAATTGCGGGCGTTAGTTTAGAGGAGTTTAAAGAGATTCTTGCAGATAGAGGCGTTGTGAGGACGATATCTCCAAGTTCTGATATAAATGATAACGTGGCGAGGATTTTGGAGGAAAGAGATTGAATATTCCTTGTGATACGGACGTGCTCTCTTGCTTTGCAAAGATTAAGGGGCTTCAGTTACTTAAACAGCTTTTTCTAAATGCTACATTTCTCATCTCAACAGCGGTATATGAAGAATTAATGAGATGCAAAGACGCTGGTTTTAGCTTTCCCGATGAGATTTTTGAGTTTGTGGATGTTACGCAGTTGAATAAAGATGAATTGGAAGAATATAAGGTGGTATTGGCACGTGCGAGGCATCTTGGAAAGGTGAAATCCATTCCATCGTCATCGCCAGGTTTAGAAATTGTCCCTTTTTGACGAATGATAAATTGGCGAAGAAATTTGCGAAAGATTATGGTGGATGGAAAATAAGAGTTCATTTTTATAATCCTCCAAATGTCCCAAAAACGCAGTAGAACCCTTTAAAATCGGCAATCGGTCACCTTCCGCTATTTCTCTGCCGGTATAAGTGAGAGGATTCTTTCGTGAGCTCCGGTGCGTTCCCCAATATCTTTCTCCTGTCTTCAGCATTTAAGAAATCAAAATCCGCACTCTCAAATCCTGAGCCTATAATTATGCCATCTACTTTACCTATTTCTTCTTTAAGGAGTCTGATATCAGCTCATTCCAATTTGCCGTCACAAATCCATTTTTCCGGTGGTTTTGCGGGTGCATGTAATCGTTGCATTCACTTAACCAATTTCCAATCCCGATTAAAGAGGCACCGTCTCCCACACCTTCGCTCTCAGGTATGGGACTCAAATCCTTCCAAGTCTTTGTAGGAATATGAAATCGGGCAAAATCTTGATTTGGAACTGTTTCCTGCCATTCTCCTTGCAGTGCATATAAGTATTCTCCCGTCCAAACTAAAGAAGCTCCATCATCAGTAGAAGTCCAATTAGAGTTAAAAGGCAGCTCATTCCATGAATTGTTAGCGATGTTATAGCAAGCGAACACGGATTGCCGGTCTTTGTTACCTATTATTGCATAAATATAACCATCATATCCCGACCACGCAAGAGCCACACCATTTCTGAATGCTCCGGTCTTTTCAACATGATGCCCTCTTTCACTGCTAAATTGTAGTGTTCACTACTATCTCCTGAATCACTCTTTAAAAACCTTTCTGTCCTATCGTGTGCATGACAGGATTATAGGCACATATGAGGGACTCTACGAAAAACTAGAAAGAGTGTAAAAACAAAAAGCTATTTAGAAGAACATAAAATTATATCTTCATAGCAAGTAAAATATACTGTTCAAT
>JAGXOS010000184.1 GCA_023659775.1 Methanomicrobia archaeon LH_S14
CGCTGTGCTCCTGGACTCTTACTTGAGATATGTCAGGGGCGAGGAAGTGCGAAAGGACACAGAAATCAGCCTCTTGTGGCCCACAGAACTCATAGGACCACAGGTATACGACGACGTAGCGACTCCAGTGCTCGAAAAGCAGAACATCAACGTTGTAAAGAACTTCGGGCTTTCAGAGGTGGATGCGGGAAAGAAGGAGGTCGTAGCGTCGAACGGGGAACGGACAAAATATGACCTTTTAATTACAATACCGCCGCACAAATGCACACCGGCATTAGTGGATTCTGGGATAACCGATGAGGAGGGCTGGATACCGATAAACAAGAATACGCTGCAGTATCAAGGCGCTGGAGGGAGTTACGATGAAGTTTATGCCCTGGGCGATGCGGGTCCGGCGGAGATTACCAAGACGGGCATAGGCACGCACTACCAGGCATTGATAGTGGGTCAGAACGTGATAAACGACATTCGAGGGAATGGTGAGGGCATAAAAGTATCATACATGGGAGAAATGGGCTGCCCGTTTGTGGGTGCCGCGTACACCGAGTTTACAAGAGGAGAAGCATACATCCCGACGTGGAGTTATGGTAGGCCGCTCGAACCGTTCAAGGCAATTAGACTCGGCTGGTTCCTCTACCGGATGTATTACTACATCTACTGGGATGCGGGGCTTAAGGCACTCATGTAATGGGAGAAAAGGGAGAAAAAGAAGAAATGGGAGAAGAAAAGATGGAAAAGGAAAAAGAGGCAATCGCATTGGGTTTAGAGCCTGCCGACTACGATGCCCTGGTGGAAGTACTAACCGTAGTCAGGTTTCTGCGGGATTATGTGAATGACCAGATGCTGCATGACATATCAGAGATTATGTGCGTTTTGTTCAAGCTGACGGATACAATGGCGAGTTCTGGATTGATTGACATAATGGGAAGAGGGCTACAAGACCCCGAGCTGGACAAGACATTGTTGAATCCACCGGAACTTGGCACATGGGGACTTATCGGAGCGATGAAAGATAAGGAAGTGCGAAAAGGAATGGGCATAATGATAGCGCTGCTTAAAGCAATCGGGAAGGCTTCTACTGCTTGAACTGGGAGCCTACCTTTCTTTTTTTTATTCGTTACCGCGCTGCCGGGGTAAGTGTAGAAAGGAAACAAATCAAGAGGGAGGGGGAGAGAGTGAAGAAGTTACCAGAAGTGAAAGGAAGTTTGAAGTCATAAATTTTAGAGGCGATAAAAGTGAAACCTAATAGCCCCGAAAACTATTACCTGAATATGAAGCCCAAAATGATAAAAGACTTGGGCAAGATGTTAAAGCTCACGAGAAAAGTGTTGGGCCAGCATTTTGACGAATCTAAAGTCAACCAGATCATCGAAGAAAGTAAGTGCGAGTACGAAGGTCTCATCCCTCAATTGCTTTACATAGGTGGTAAGAAAAACATTTGGACCTCTACTCTCGTCGGGGGAGCACAAATGCTGGCGATTATTCGCCCGCTAGAACGAGAGGGATTGAGTGTTCACGAAATC
>JAGXOS010000185.1 GCA_023659775.1 Methanomicrobia archaeon LH_S14
GAGGGGACGGTGGTCAAAAGACCTCCTCCTACTCTACCGTGGGCAGAGCCCACGATGCTTAGGATTTAGGAGTTCCCACTCATTATTGAGCACATTCTGACAACTATAAGTGCTATTTTTTCGCGGCGTTGCACAGGTCCAATTTGCAAATTGCTCCGCTTGCGCGTACTTTCATACATATCCGGCAGATTCTCACGACAAGGTCATCCACGGAACCATGCACGAGGTCGTCAGCAAGTTTTTTTATCTCCTCTTTCGCATCCTCCTGAAAATTTAGCTTTGAACCCCTTTTCTTTGATGTATATTGCGATACCGCAGCCTGCGTAATCCCAAGCATTTTAGAGATTTCATTTTGGGATAACCCTCTTTTAGTCAGCTCTTCTGCGAGTGCCGCTCGTATGCATGGCAATACTTCCCACACTATTATCTCACAAGGGAATTTCATCTTACCCAACCTTTTATATAACGATTGTTATTGTTAATAAATCCTAAAAGAGATGATAAATAAAATGTTGGAAGAGGTAAAAGGGGTAATAGAAAAAGAGATTAGTCCGCTTTTAGCGATGGAAGGCGGCAGTATAGAACTGGTGAGCGTGGAGGATGGCACGGTGAAGGTGCGGTTGAGTGGCGCATGTGCCGGATGCCCGATGAGTCAGTTCACACTTTTTGATATTCATCCCGTTGAGGTAAACGTTAAAAGAGCGTCTTATCTCGCTACCGTCCATTATCTTCTCTTTGAATTCTTCTCCATATTCTTCCACCAATCTCTCTAACACTTCCCCTATGGTTGTAGAACCGTCGAAATCCAGCTCCGTCTCTCTCGTTTTTGTCAAACCATGCAAAGCCAGCGGGAATTTTATTTTTACAGGCCCCGAACCTGAGCCCCTTTCTTCTTTAACCACGCATTTCTCCGCCTCTGAGATACCGACCAAACTATGTCTGAGCTTGAAGTCCCACTCTTCTCGCTTCCAATCTCCCACCACGCTTTCACGAGGTCTAATGCGACTGAGCCATGACAATCGTTCCTCCGCCTGGTCTTTCATCCCCCCCCCGCAGGACTTTTAAGTTGGGATAAACCGTTATCCAGGTCTTTTGTGGTGGTGGCGTGGGATATTCTCGATAACAACTCCGACTGATTATTATATCTCTGTTCAACGAAGCGAGGAACTTCGCTATCTTCGCTATTTCCGCTTCATCAACAATCCCGGGCATGTAAATCGTTTGAACAAGCAGTTCTATCCCGGAATCGTTCAACTTCTCGATTGCTCTCAACACCGGTTTGTTAGATTTACCCGTGTACCACCTGTGGATGTCTTCGGAAAAAGCCTTCAAATCAACATGCGCCTCGGTCAAGCCTGATTCTTCCAGCTCATGGACATAATCATTATCCATCGCTAACGCATAACCGTTTGTCATCAACACGATTTTTTCAAATCCTTTCTCTCTTAATCCTTTGAGCAAACGCAATAGATACGCCTTATCGAGGGTAGGCTCACCTCCAGTAATC
>JAGXOS010000186.1 GCA_023659775.1 Methanomicrobia archaeon LH_S14
AGATTATCCGCAGTGGCTGGAGCACTTTGAGATATTCTGTGAGACAGGGGAACATCCCTGTGCCGAGGAGGAGCGAAAGGGGAAAGAGCATCGGTTCTCCAGCTAAAACCGAATTTGTTTAGGTTTTTTGGGCAAAACCAAACCTTTTTAGGGGACATTATTTATGTGCCTAATATTCTTATTTTGACATATAGTTAGGGCATCCTAACTTTTTAAAGTGGGGGTTGTATTATGGACGAGGTAGAGCTGACAAGATTGATGAAGGAGCTGACGAGGCTGCTTCAGAATATATCCATGCCTGAAGAGGAAGAAGGCAACCTGGACGAACGGGTTGAGGGGATAAAACGTGAGTTAGGCTCGTGGTTTATTGCGGGCTATCTGCTTTATCAGGCTTCATAGTCAAGCGTGGAGGGTGAAGGTAGTAAAGAATGGCAGAGGGGAAAGGACGGGGAAACGGAAATGGAAAGAGAAGGATATGGGAATTCCAGTCTTTTACAATCCGTAGAATCCTGGGGTTGAGTCTCGACGAGGGGGGGCTGAGGAGAATATTCAAGGAATTGAAACTCAGCCATGACAACCACTTTTCAGCAGCGTTTGAAATGCACCAGCAGTTGGCGCAGATATGCCGGACACAAAATCAACATGCTAAGCGAGTGGAAAAGATATTAGAGAAGCAATTTGCACCATATAAGAAAGAAGCTGGAAATTCAGACTCACAAAAAATCTGTGAGTTTTTTGAAGGCAAGGAGGAAACAGAAAACACCTTTAAAGACGTGCCTATCTCTGCTCTTATCTGGTTTGCGGCACGCAATGGAAATGGAGGTCAAAATAATGGAGGAGTGGAAAATAAAAGCAAAGAAATCGAGACGAGGATTTTCACTGCGGTTCATCTAAAAGAGCATCAAGCTTTGCGGTTTTATGATGAGCTTTCCCGTAAATTGCCGGGAGGTAAAGCGGAAGATGTAATGGAGGAGCTAAGAAGAGCTTTAGAATCAAATGAAAAGCTACTGCGTAATTATAAAAGGTTAGAGCAGAAGAGAGAGGAGCTTATTTCAGAGCGTGAAGCACTTAAAGAGGATAAAGTCAGGGTTGTTCATGAATTGGAAGAGCAAAGGCGATTGAATGAGAGATTAAGGAGAAAGGTAGAGGAGGTGTGTGGAGAAGCAGCGTTTGAACAAATTAACTCGATGAAAGAGGAAATGAAGATTTTTAGAGAAGAAATAAAGAGGCTGAATAAAGAAAACGCAGAGTTGATCAAGATATCCGCATCAGCAACCAATTACAATTTCAACACGAAAAGGGGGATGAAGATGGCGAGGGCGAGGGAGGACAACCTCGCAGCTTCTGCTTGCAATTGTAATGGCAATGGGAATCACAACGAATTGGACAAGGAACTGGAAAGGGGACATCAACTTAAAGACACGAGGGTGGCTTACGTTGGAGGAGTGGAGTCGCTTGAGTCGTGCTACAAAGAAATAACCGAATCTTTTGGCTGTCTTTTCTGTTA
>JAGXOS010000187.1 GCA_023659775.1 Methanomicrobia archaeon LH_S14
GAGTAGTCTTAGAAGAGTCAACGCTGACGGTAGGAGAAGCCCGAGCAGGTTTTTACAAGGTGTCTTTAGCGCCGATAGACGAGCAGTTAAACATCTTAGAAGATGCCGTTGATGACCTGTTCAACATTCTTGACCCGACGACTACGTATTCGATGGCTCAGCCTAACCGGGAGGGAACAACAAACATAGCAGGGTTTATCACGATGCTGATGGTAGGACTGACGTTTGGTATCCTGGCAGTAGCACTTGTGCTGTATGGAATAGGATTTGGACTTGGAGGTGCATAATAATGGTGGAGAAGAAAGAACCAGCAGAGGGATGGCCCGTAGCGACGGGTGATTATACGGCCGGTGACCCTAAGAATCCCGTAGCGATATCATCATCGGGTGGTCATTTTAAAGACGATGCAGTAAATATCTTATTAGATGCGGGTGCAGCGATAGTAGGCTCATGCAAGACAGAGAACATTGGATTGGAGAAGCAGGTAGCGAATATTATCGCCAATCCAAACATCAGGTTCTATATACTTTCAGGACCTGAAGTTCCGGGGCATAGATGCGCCGGGTCGTTGAAGGCAATGCATGCAAAAGGTGTAGATACAGAATCGCATAAGATAATAGCGGCACCGGGGGCAATACCATTCATCGAGAACGTGCCGCACGAGGCGGTTGAGCGATTCAGACAGCAGGTAGAACTAATTGACATGCTTGGTTCAGAAGACATAGGAGCGATAAAAGCGAAAGTCCTGGAGTGCGTAGGAAAAGACCCGGGTGCCTTTCCTGAAGACCCGATGCTTGTGAAGGTAGGAAAAGAAGAAGAAGAAGCGGCGGAACTGGTAATACCGTTAGCTATGTCTGCCGATCCGTTCATGGGCACAATCACCGGTGCGGTAGAAAGTGCGAGATATAAGTCACAGGTGATGGCAAGGGACTACAAGTTATCAATGGCAATATCAAATAATACCGTTCTCGGGTTAGCCGCGGGATTTTTGCTCGCTTTAGTTGTCGCTATACCTTTCATTGCTTATTTAGCATTAACAACGGGGGTAATTTAAAATGGGAGCACCGAAGGTTACACAACAGACTCCGGAGACGGCAGTGATAACGGCGAAGATAGAGGATTTAAGGAAGCTGATAACGGTCATAGGAAAGGATTCGCGATTCGCAGCAGGGCTTTGGGTCGGTTTTGTTAAAGGATTTGCGCTGGGCATCTTTGTAAGCCTTGTGCTTGCCGGCTTGAAGATAGTGTTAATGGGGGTGAAGTAGGTAGCGATGGCAGAAGAAGAGAAAAGTGAAGAAGAAAGGGAGGAGGAACTGGAGAGAGGTGTCCCCATACCAATTGCAATAACACCACCGGAACATACGAAATTGCTGGATAGGTTGAATGTGATGGACGAGAAAATCGAGTTCGTCGCGGGTGAGCTGGCGCAGAAACAGGGCGAGAAGATTGGCACAGCACTTGGCATATTGTACGGTGCTGTGGTAGGG
>JAGXOS010000188.1 GCA_023659775.1 Methanomicrobia archaeon LH_S14
CGTGTAAAACTGGATAATTCACTTGTTGCTCTTATCACAAAACAATCACGCGAAAGTCTCGGACTGCGAAAAGGAGATGAAGTCTATGCGACTTTTAAAGCCACTTCGGTGCATGTGGTGCGGTGATTGTATTTTGAGCAATTACTCTTCTTCTATACTTTCCGCAATCTCTTTAAGCAAACTTGAAAACTCTTTAAGACTTTTTCCCGCTTCTATCCGTTCGTCCGGTGACAGTTCCAAAGGGTCATTTTCCATTATCGAAGAGAGCGCCTCCCCTTTCTCTGCAAGGGTGGCTGCTTTATCTATTAATTCCGGATTATTCTCTATTGCGGAAATCACTTCACGGTTGTCGGCTCGAAAAAGCAAGAGGAAACGTTATTTTTATGAATGTTCTCCAATGAGAAGCGCCCAATGAGCGTGCAACGTTTTCTAATCTTGGATCCACCTCTTTAAACCCCTCGCGTGCAGCATCTACTAAAAATGGAAGACTCACGAAAAGCATTGCAATCACTATCCCCGGAAAGGCATCTGTAAATGCGATTCCCACCTTTTCAAACGGCGCACCTATCACTCCGGAGCGCATGAACACACTATATAATGCAATCCCCGCAACAATGTGTGGAATAACCAGGGGAACGTCCACAATACTTTCTACACTCGTTCCCAATCTTTCTTCGAGGAATGTCCTTATTCTTTTCCTATTCCAACCTTTACCCAGAGCTTTACCCCACAAAGCTCGCATTTGCGCTACCGTCGCTTTTCCCGGCATTTCTATCGCACCACCAATCTCAGCAATCAATCTCGCTAACTCCATTCTATCCACCTTTCCTACTATTTCATCCTCGTTACTCGTCCCGAATCTTTCTTCCAAAAAGCTTTTTACCCTATCCGTATCCCAACCCCTGCCGAAGGCTTTTCCATATATTGCACGTATTTGCTCTGATGTGGCTTTGCCAGGGACCCTGAGTTCAAGAGAATCTATCTCAGCAAGTAGTACATTAACAGCCTGGGCAATATTTTCGTGTTCACCAACTTCCTTTTCCACCGTTATGGTTTTCTCATTTACGGGAAACGATACTTTTACTTTTATGGTCATTTCCTCCGTCCTTTCTTTCTCGATTTTAACCACAAATTTTTGTAGTTCAACTATGCTAATTAAATCGGAGATGCATAAATAAGTAAGCCATCAAAAGTTTTGTCCTCCCACCAACCTTAAAATCACAAGCTCTGTTCAGAATTTGAAATTTTTCAAGACAGAATTCTTGTGGGGTTAATGTATCTCCACCGTATCACGATTAAGGTTCGATAATTTCCTCAATGTCACTTCTGATTCCTCCTGTGAAGTGTTCGAGATCAATTACTATGAGAAAAAGTCTGAGGTCATATTTCTCAATTTGCAAGCGGAAGTTCATTCTGGATTATTTCGGTGAATCGTATAGCGGAAACTGCAATGCGTGCAGCATTTGCAA
>JAGXOS010000189.1 GCA_023659775.1 Methanomicrobia archaeon LH_S14
ATCGTACCCTGCACATACCATGAGATCCTCATGCCTATAAGTGATAAGACAATCGCACCAAGTATGGAGAAGAAAAGGATCTGATAACCTATGAGAGGAGCTCCTTCGCTTAACAGAATTATACATTCGCTCCCTCCCCACAGGACCAGCCCGGAGGCAATTATAGAGAATAATATAGCCCACTGCCTGACTATTTTTTCCCTTTCTATGAGCATATTCATCATCTTTCCAATCAGAGGAGCGAGTGCTGCTCCCACGTACCACCATATCGCACACTCGATGAAGACCACGCCCAATAATAAACGCCCACCTATCTCCGGGTCCATGTTTATATAATAATCCCAACTGCCCGCTGTGCCCTGGAATGTACCGGCTAAGAGTAACACAACTGCACAGATGTAAGTAACAAAAGAGATCTTACCGCTGTAAATGGATTGTTTCACTGTATTAATGAAATCGCTCATGACACTCTCAAGTCCTAATCCTTTAAGCAGCATGTAAATCCCTATGAACCCAAAAATTAACCCTACTGCCCATCCCGGCTGTCCAACCAGCAAAGAAATGGAAAAAGCAAATAAAATAAAAAAATAGTTGTTCTCTAAGGCGTGAAAGGGAGATGCGTGAAAACACGGAGGATAAGGAAGGAAGCATTGGGGAAGTAAAGAGAATGTCAGAGTCGGATAGGGAGCGTTTACATAGGCTTAGTGAGTATCAGAAAAGAAAAAAGATAACCATGGGAATCGGGAAACGGCGTTTGGTTGCGCAAGCGGAGATAGATAGATTGTCCGAGTTGCTTTTTATACCGGAGGAAACGAGGTTGGACAGCATGGAGATATATCGTGAAGCATGGGAAAATGATTTGATTCATGGACGTTCAATTGAAAAGGTACTGGCAGCGTCTATGTATATGGCGTGTCGTAAACATAATGTGCCAAGAACGCTTGATGAGATAGAAGATGCAACAAAGGTAGGAAGAAAGGACATAGTAAAGACATGCAAGTTATTGGCAAACCGACTGGGGCTGAAGCTTGCTCCAACGTCTCCTCTGGACTATGTGAGCAGATTTTGCGCTAAATTAAACTTGAAGAAGCGTGTAGAGGAACAGGCGAGGGAGATAATAGAAGGGGCTTTAGAAAAGGATATAACAAGCGGGAGAGGTCCTACGGGTATAGCAGCATCGGCAATATACATAGCGGCAATCCTATGCGGCAATAGGAAGACGCAGAAGGACGTTGCTGAGGCTACTGGTGTCACTGAAGTGACTTTACGTGTGAGATACAAAGAGATAACGAAAGAATTGGGAATAAAAATAGATTAGATGGAGAATTTTGAAGTAATACCTGCGATAGACCTTAGAGGTGGCAGATGTGTTCAACTGAGGCAGGGTAAAAAAGAAGAAGTGATATTTTCGTCAGCAGAGAATCCAGTGGAGATAGCGAGGAGATGGGTTGCTGAGGG
>JAGXOS010000018.1 GCA_023659775.1 Methanomicrobia archaeon LH_S14
TCTGTTCTATGACCCTGCCGATAAAAAAGCGTAATTTATGCCGGTGCTGAGTATAATTATGAAAGTGGTCTATTATCATCGCTATGCAAAAAGTGGATTCCACATTCACGCATATTCCTCAGCAGATATATTTTATTTCCCTGACAAAAATTCGATTTTATTTAGGGAACAACTCGGTTCTTTTGGAGGCAAGGATTATTCTTTTACAGAAAGGCAAGAACTTTTAGACGAAGCAAAATCAATAATGCAAGGCTCTGGAACTGGAATAGAAGGAGTAGAAATTTCTAATGTGAAAGAGTTTGAATATGACGAGGAGAAGATTAAACAGCTAATTCAAGATGCGAAATCGAAATCTGAATTAGAAACAAGGGTTCGTTCAGGAATAGAAGAACTTCTCAATCAGATTAAATGAGAAGAATTATTGAGGAAAAAAATCAACAAATCTAATGCAAGGGATTTTTTTAGAGTTAAACGAAAATGCCCGTTTCATTAGTTCTTGATATAATCCTCCCGATAACAAGACTCTTAATTACATCCCTTCTCTTTTTATCCGTTACGGTCTCTAAGGTAGCATTGATAGCCGGGAATACTGAATCCACGATATTTCGGAGTGCGTTGACTTTCTTCTCATCCAACTCTTTCGGGATTTTCACTTTCTCCATCCCCATGAACGCCAGTATCCCGCAATACACAGCTTGCTTTTTATCGTCAAAAAACGCTCTCTCCTTTCCATCAGTCAGTTGCCAGCCCGTCAGGGTCTTCTCAATCCTTGCTTCCTTTCTGAACCTCGGTAAATTCGTCTCCTCGTATTCGCCCATGCCATCAAAAAAGTTTTTGAGGATATCTTCTCCTCCTAAAGAATCCAGCGTCCTCTTAACAAGCAAATCAACTTCAGAAATCTTCTTTTTGCTCTTGTTCCTCAAAACGCTTTTCGCCTTCTCTATCCTTGACTTAACCAAATCCACAACTGCTTTGTAAACTTCTAACTGTTCTTCCTCTGTTAAGCCCAGAATTTCAAATACCTCTTTGTCAAGTTCTCTTCTATCTGGCTTGACTTTGTCGAGCGATACCTCTTCGAGATTTTCTGCATCGAGTTCTTTGAAGATTGAACCAATTTCTCTCTGCGATAGGTTATCAAATGCCTCTGATAGTTTTTGGAGTTGGGATTTTGAGAGTTGGGGTGGATTTATTATGGGAATAGGTTCAATTTCAGGACCATAGGTAATAAGAACTCCCTCACCCATTACTGTCCTTCCATAAAGTTCAACAATCATATTATAAAATGTCGAATTGAGAAAAGCCGATATTGCCTTAGAATAAGTTTTATTATGCAAACAAAGATAGTAGAAGGTGTGATCTGTTGGTGTTTCATCTTCTTTCAATAGGAAATTAAAAATAACATTAAAAAACTGCCTAAAAAGTATATCAGCGTGTGGAAGTATTGGGAGTTCATACCACCTCTCCCGTGATGCACAAGTGGGTCTTTGAGCAGGAATACTTGCTTTGTCACCTTTTCCAAATTTGTGGCTTTCACCATATTCAATATATTTCAAAACATTCGTGCCTTCCAATTCTTTCTTATCCTTATGAATCATCAAAACTATGAACTTCAAATTCTCTGGGTTCACAACGATTCCACTGCACTCCCTCGGCGATTTAATCACATAATTCGGCACCCACTTCCCTCCTTCTTTGTGACACCAGAACTCCTCTTCAATTCCCCATGCCTTTATTTCCTCCTCCGTGCGATAGAAAAACTCGTTTGCTCCTGTTGTGAATCCTCTTCTTACTTCTGCAATCTCTTTCAGTGGAACAAACAAATCCTTACCTTTCTCCAACATCTTAAAGAATATCTCCGGTGCGCGAATATACTTACCCCATTTAGCGCCCGCATATTTCTGCGAATCTTCATCGTAACCCTCATTCCATAAATCCGCTTGAGTTTTCGGATATATCCGTATCTCCTCATTTTCGTAATAATCCGTATGTGCCAGAATCAAATCCACCAATTTCCCAATCTCCTGAAGTCTTTTAACCTCTTTATCCCAGTCCTTTTCCGCCTTTGGGATAAAATGCCTTAAGGGTTTCTTTAACTGCACAAATCTCACCACATTCTCGTTTCTTTCCCCTTTTTTATCACTTCTTTCCAGAATCACAATACAGGTATTCACATCTGCATCAACAAACCACCTCTCTACTTTCGATTCAATAATCGCCATAATCCTGTAATGCTTCAAAAAGAACTCTTGCAGTCCACTTCCCCAATCCACGTCCAGCCATGAATTTGATACCACAAATCCAAATCTTCCCCTCGCTTTCAAAAATTTATAGCCGTGAACGAAGAAGTAAGCGTGAATGCCTGCTCTTTTGCTGAGCTTTGCAAGTTTCTTGTCATTGACGGACAAAGCCCCCTCAATCAAATTCTCCTTATAGCCCCTCTCTGCTAACCTCTCTATCTCCTCCTGTCTCGTGTATGGCGGATTCCCCACTACGCAGTCAAATACTTCAGGATATTCAATCTCCTTTTCTTCTATCCCTAAGGTTTTAATTTTTGCTTTAGCTGGTTTCGGAACATCAAAATGAATACTACTTTCCAGGTCAACACTTGGCGGATTAATTTCAAAGAAGTCAGAATGAACAATCCTCGGGTAATTCTCTTCAACGCCTAAATCCTTTATTGCCAAATTTATTGTTGATAAATGCGAGGCGAATTTAGAGATATCAATACCCCATATCGTCGAGAGAATCTCATCGTGCTTCAATCTCGGGTTCATAATCTTCTTATGTCTATACACCCTTACGAGAAAGGTTCCTGCGCCACATCCAGGGTCGAGAATTAAATCGTGTTCTGATTCCAAGCAGAATTTTAGAATTAAGTCAACAACATCCGAATTCGTGAAATACTGTCCAAGGAGATGTCTATCCTTCTCAGGAATCAAGTTCTCAAACAAATTTCCCAGGAAATCGTAACCTATTGTTGAAATCTGATGCCTATTAATCTCAGTAATCAAATCCCTTATTGATTCTACCGCCTTCTCATCCCCCGGAAATGCTATTTCATCTATAAATTCCGTCGTGAATATCGTCTCGTAATCTATCTTCAGGATTTGGTTAAAGTATGCCTTTAATATCTGTTCCAAAACATCGCCCTTCCTCAGATTTTTTGGTATCTCCAGCGGGTCTAAATCGAACTTCTCTTGCAATGCCGTGTAAAATAAGACCTTGTTAATCAGAAGATAAGCAGCCTGCCGTGCTATCTTTGTGTAATCCTCTTTGGACCAGCTAAAAACCCATACCTGCTCGTTAAACCACTCGTTTATTTTCTTCTTAAAAAGCCCGTTCTTCTCCGCTTCTTCCGATATCGTCCTTCGATACGAGTTCGTCAACGCCTCTACCGTTAAACGCAGATGAGATATGAAATATTCATCAATCGGTATCTTAGGAACAACCTTCTTTCCCTCATAGATAATCACTAACTCTTCCAGAAACTCCTCCAGAAAACTCCTTATCTTTATCTTATATTCTGTTTCCTCAATATCTTTTAACTCTGATACATCTGCCACTTCATAAATCTGAATTATTCCATCCCTCAATGACCTTGTTTTATCGAATTCCGCGGTATTAAAGAAAACCAGTTTATTGATATTCCAGGTAGCAAAATAAGGCGTTTTTATTCTATCTGCCTTAAAGAAGGTGTCTTTAACCAGACCTATGGTGAGAGGGTCCCAGGAAGGGGGTTTAATCTCAATTAGGCACACAGGCTTCTTTGACTCATTAAATATCAGAATGTCAGGTCTTTTTCTTTCGATACTTCTTTCAATATGAGCGTAATACCTGAGACCTTTATCCTTGCATACATCGTCAATCCATTCTTTTAATTCCCTTGATGCCCACCACTCGGTATATTTCAGTTCAGGTGCATCGTAGGGTGTAGGTGTTTTCTTTGCCATTTTTAAACTATGTGATAATCCTTCAATACCTGCCTTACAACTCTTCTCGATATTTCAAGTGTGGTGGAGATGGATGCCAATTTCGCATCCCTCAGCCCTCCAATCTTCTTAAAATCTTCAAAGTTTCTACCTGACATCCCTTTGAAACCCCCGAATTTTGTTAGTATCTCGTCCGCCAAATCCAACGCTGATTTTTCCTTGATCCCCGTTCTAAGTATAATCGCCAGGAGTTCCGCATCCGAGAGTTTATCTGCACCATATTCCAATAATTTTTCTCTCGGTCTTTCTTCCAACGGCAGGTCTTTTATTTTTGGCATTTTTGAATATATTGGATTGGAAAAGAAAAATAGCTTCACCCACCCACAAACCTTGCTCGCTCAGACAACTTATAAGAAAACGGCAATTCACGGAAAGGTTTGCTTTTTATAAGTTCCCCAACCCTATTTTTCAACTCAAAAACATCCATTTCCTCTACCTTTTGCTTTTGCCTTTGCTCACCTTTACTTTCGCTTTTGCTTGATTCCCCCCTTATCGTAACACTCAACGTGTTCTTCTCCACTTCTTTATCCCCCACCACGGCAACGTAAGGAATCCAGTCACGACCCGCATCCCGTATCTTTTTCGACACCGTCTCCTCACGGTCGTCAACATCCGTCCTTATCCCGTTCAGCACTGGTAGAATCTCCTCGATGTATTCCAAATGCCGTTCCGCTACGGGGATTATTCTCAACTGCGTAGGAGAGAGCCACAGAGGGAGCATCGGCAGAACTCCTCGTTCCTTTTCTAAATACGCACGCTCCAATAACGCATACATGCATCGTTCTATCGCCCCGCTTGGCGAGCAATGAAGTATAATAGGACTTTTCTCCTCACCGTTCGCATCCACGTATTTTATCCCATATCGTTCCGCATTCTCCACATCTATCTGCACGGTGGACAAAGCCGACGCTTTTCCTAATGCATCCACGAAGTTAAACTCAAACTTAAGCACGAAATAGAAAAAACGCTGGTCCCACATCTCTATCAGCACTGGCTTACCCGCTATTCTCACTAATTCATCTATAAATCCCTTATTTGCATCGTCATCGTAGAATTCCCGTGTAAATCTTATCGCAACTTCATAGTCCTTCGTGAAAAATCCTATGCCTTCTAAAACACGCATACATAGCTCGTACTGCTTTTTGAACTCCTTCAACGCTTCTCCCATGTCCTTGCATAGAGTATGCATGTCCGGCATCGTGAATTTTCTCAAGCGACGAAGACCAACGAGTTCACCGCGCTTTTCCTTCCTGAAAGACGAAGCGAGTTCGAAAATCTTCAATGGCAAGTTTTTATACGATATGCTCATATCCTTACTCATAAGGAATTGCCCGAAGCAAGCGGAAAACCGTAAAAACAAATCCGGCTTACCTCCCTTCCCTGCCATTGAATACTGTCTTGCAGGAAACCTCTCGAGGTAATCTTTTAGCGATGGATGTCTCGTACTATACATTATGGGCGTCTCTACTTCAACAGCGCCGTATTCCGCCACTGAATTCCTGACGTATTCCTCCAATAGCGCTTTTATCAGCTTGCCCTTAGGATAGAACCTTAAATTCCCGGGGTCGGAAGAGGGTTCATAATCCGCTATTTCTAACCGCTTCATAAGCTCCACATGCGGTGGTACTTTATCCACTGCTCTCCTTTTCTCACTCTCGTACACGAAGAACTTCTGCAAATTATCTCTTTTATCAAGCTCAAATTCAAAATCCTCAGTTCTTATAAGACCTCCTTCACCTCCGGTATCCATGAAGAAGAAGTGAGATTCCGCTTTCTCCTCTGCTTCTAACGCTTTTGATAGCTTTTCTACCTCAACTTCTTCCGCTTCTGCACCTCCACCCTCACGACCCTTTATTTTCCTTGATAGCTCGGATAATGGATGCCCTTTGCAGCGCAGTGTGAACGATTTATACCAACCAAAAGGAGCTCTCTTCACTTCCACACCTCGTGAAAGCAAATCCTCTTCCATACCTCTCAATATCTCTATACTCCTCTCGGGTGAAGCCAGTTCAGAGCTTAAATGCGCATAAGGATACAAAACAATTCTTTCTGCACCGACCTTATGAAAAACAGAAATAGCTTCTTCCGACGCCTTCTCTACCATGTATTTTACATCTTTCTCATCTTCTCTTTCCACTGCAATGAAAACAACTAATACCTCTTCTACCCGCTCTTTCTTCCTCGATTCGCTAATAGGCTCGGCAACTCGCGTTTTCTCCTTCGCTTCGTATTCCATATAATCCGAATGTATGAACAGCAGCTGCAATTTTTTCACCCTTCTTTTCTTTTCTTTTTTATTTTATTTATATTCTTTTTTAACTCTGCTTCTCGCTTCCTTTAGCAACAAGTTAAAACGCTTTTTGCAACATTTGATGAAAGAATGGCTTTGCCATTATAATTCATCTATTCAAAAATTATATGTGCTGAGGGTGAATTTTAATCATGATGAAACACCACCAATTAATTAGATAGAGGGGTATAATAGAGAAGAACAAAATCGATTCCCGGTCTATGACATTAAAGGATTTAACGGATGAATTGAATATTTCTAAATCAACTGTTCACGAACATCTAACCATTTTGATTGAATCAGGTCTGGTAAGAAAGGTAAACAAGAATAATAAGTGGGTCTACTATGAGCTTACAGAAGAGGGGAGAGAAATACTTCACTCATGTAAAAGCCCCAAAAAAATAATAATCCTTCTTTATTTTGTTCTCGTTCGGAAAGAACCGCACGAAAAGATAGTTTTATCAGGGGTTTGAACGATACTATCACTGAGTGCCGAGGAGGGGCGCTAAAAAGGAGGAGATAAAAGGCGAAGGAAAATAAAAAGATGGGTTTAAAAAATTTAGGAGGTAATATTATGGAAAAAATGAAACGAAAAGAAAGCGGGATAAGCATGCTGCTGTTGGCTACGCTACTCGTAGCAATAGCGTTTGTGCCGGCTGCGAGTGCACAGGAGAATCAGGTAAATTCGAGAGATTTAGCATCGAACTACCAGAATACTAACTGGATCACTGTACAATTAGTTGCTACAAGTTATTCTAATGGTATAACAGATGAAGTATTTTTCCTTAAAAAAGGAGACACGGTGAAATATCTGGAGATTATAGACGATGGTGACAACCTACAAACAAAAGAACTTAGTCCCGCCCTCATAAGTTCCGTAAGGAACGAGGAGGTGCCATCTACAAAATCTGTGCAAGATAAGAGAGATGTGGCAGAGACCATTAGAATCTCCGGTGAGGACTACTACGAAATCCGTGGCACAATCTTATCGGTCACTGTTAAACATGCATAGAATACTGTTGAAGCAAAAAACATCCTTGGGCATGTTCTATTTAGCTTGACTGCATCCGGTTGGTTCCACTACAACCCTGGTGTGGAAGTAATCTATGTCGCTGACGATTCAAGTGCATACGCAAATACGCTCTATGGATGGTCCGTTGAATCATTCAGTAGCTCAGCATCATGGAATACTCAGATCGGCACCGTCAATGCAAATGCAGAGTTTCATCACCCGATACTTAGCGACCGTAATGCATGGTCACAAGTTCAAGTCGACAAGGATGGAAAGGTCTACCAGGATGGTGCGATATATTAAGAAGGGGTGGTTCCCTTCTTTATTTTCTTATTTTTTAGGAGGTGAGGAACATATATGGGTTGTACGCAATTTGTAGATTTCATAAAGCGAAAATGGCGTGTGATTGCGATACTGCTTGTAGCAGTTATTGTAGCAGTTATTGTAATTAGAATTTTTGCTTTACCAGCAGAAATAACGTCTTCGGGTGGGGCGATAACCTACGTACCCTGAGATATCAGAGGAAGAGGCAACACAAATAGCAGAGGACTATGCTGGACACAATTTAGGCCATCCATTGTTAGTCTGGAAACCATGTGAGCAATCATGGAGCCCGTATCATCCATTCTGGAAATTCCATGACGGACCAACGACTTTGTATATTGCAACAGCAGATGGAACAATCTATACCGAATTAACTCGACCAGAAAAAGGTGGTAGCTAAGAGCTTTTTTCCACCTTTTTATCTTTTCCCGCACCCTATATAAAGAACAAAATCAGATTTCTTTTATCTTCTCCGACTTATCCTTTACCACTTCTCGCAAAAATCTCCCATTTGTCCTTATTAGCTTCACACGACCCGGCTTTATCATTTTTATAACTATATCATCTTCAGCACCTGCATCTCCCCATCTATCATGCCATACAATAATCAAAAGCTATCTTTGATCCATCTGGACTAACGTAACAACCCTTTAAATCGAAAAAGGGGAATTTTATTTCGGTAAAATTTCTGAAAGGAACAAGGAGAAATCGAAAATAAGATTTTTATCCCGCAAAAACAAACAAATAATTAATGGAAAAGTGCATGATATGTGGAAATGGAAAAGCATCAGAGTCTTTGCGGGTTTGTGTTGATTGCATACGTAGTGGCAGAGAAAATGCGATTTTTTACGCAAAAGAAGCACATAAGCGGATACGAGCAGAATATGGTCTCCCCGCAGAACCACCGAAGAGCGAAGGAGGGATAAAATGCGACCTTTGCTCGAATGAGTGCGTGATGAAAGAAGGCGAAAGAAGCTATTGTGGACTGAAAGAGAATATAAAAGGGAAATTAAGGTCTTTAGCGCCACATGACCATGCATTAATGCATGCATACATTGACCCACTGCCGACTAACTGTTGCGCCGCCTGGTTCTGCCCAGGCTCTTCACAGTTCGGAAAAGTGAACATCGCGGTATTCTTCTATGGCTGTAATTTCGATTGCATCTTCTGCCAGAATGCATCGCATAAGGATTTGGGTGTTGCTAAGGCTGTAAGCGTAAAAGATTTTGTTTCTCAGGTGCTGTGGAAAGAAAATGCGTACTGCGTGTGCTTCTTTGGTGGAAGCCCCGAACCACAACTTCCTTTTGCAATACGTGCTTCAGAGCTGATTTTAGAGGATAAAAAGGTGAGGATATGCTGGGAATGGAATGGCTGCGGCAACAGGAATTTGGTGAAGCACGCAGCAGAGATTTCGCGTAGAAGCGGTGGAATCGTAAAATTCGACCTCAAAGCCTTTGATTCCAACTTAAGTACTGCGCTTAGCGGTGTTCCAAATAAGATGGCTTACGAAAACTTCCAAATGATTGCAGAAGAGTTCTTTGAAGGCTCCCATCCGCCTGTTCTCACTGCTACTACTTTGCTTGTGCCTTTCTATGTAGATGAGCTCGAGGTGGAAAATATTGCTCGTTTCATAGCTGGCATTGATCTTGACATACCTTATTCACTTCTTGTATTCCATCCTGATTTCTATATGCGAGATATGCCGATAACGCCGAGAGAACAGGTGCAAAGATGCTATGAGGCGGCAAAAAGACATCTGAAAAACGTAAATATTGGAAATAAGCAATTGCTTGGGTTGATGTGAACTCTTATTTGAATAAAAAAAAATTGATGACCAAAAAATTTATAAGGCTTGGTTCAAAAGCTAAACACATACAAGATATTCGATAAATGATTGTTAGGAGGGCGATACGATAAATGAAAGCGGTAATTTTAGCGGCTGGCGAGGGGAAAAGGATGCGACCTCTTACTTACGAAAGACCAAAAGTAATGCTTCCAATAGCCGGGAAGCCCCTAATCGAGCATTTGCTGGAAGAGGTGAAAGAAGTTGGAATTAACGACTTTATATTTGTTGTCGGATACCACGATGAAACCATTCGTGATTACTTCGGGAAAGGAAAAAGGTGGGGTGTTACTATCCAGTATGTAATGCAAAAAACGCAGCTTGGCACTGCTGACGCGCTGAGGCGGACTGAAGGCTTGGTGGAAGACAAATTCCTTATGCTGAACGGTGACACAATTGTAAGCACTGACGATATCGAAAAGGTCATAACTGAGGATGTTAATATAACACTTGGAGTAATCGAAGTAAGAAATCCGGAGGATTATGGTGTTGTTGAGACAGAAGGAGAAAGAATAACGAAAATTCATGAAAAGATAAGAAAGCCGCCTTCAAACTTGATAAATGCCGGTGTTTACCTATTGAATGAGAGTATTTTCGAAACCTTGTCAAAAACAGCTAAATCGAAGAGGGGTGAATTGGAGCTCACGGATTCTTTACAGTTGCTAATAGAGGATGGCAATGGCATATTTTGGAAGAGAATCGAGCATTGGATAGATGTCAGTTACCCATGGGATTTGCTGGCTGCAAATGAGCTCTTGATTGAGAGAATAAGTCCTGTAAATAAGAGTGAACTCGAAGAAAACGTATGGATAAAGGGCAAGGTCTCGATTGGTGAAGGCACTGTGATAAAATCCGGTTCATACATAGAAGGACCTGTCGTGATAGGTGAAAATTGTGAGATAGGACCGAATAGCTACATACGTGCAAATGCTTCTATTGGTGCTAAATGCCATATAGGGAACGCAGTCGAGATTAAGAACTCCATTGTCATGGACGGGACGAAAATCTCTCATCTTAGCTATGTTGGCGATTCTGTTATCGGGAGCCGATGTAATTTAGGTGCCGGTACGAAAATAGCAAATCTGAGGTTTGATGATGCACCAGTAAAAGCAAAGGGATTGGATACCGGAAGGAGAAAGTTTGGTGTAATCATAAGTGATGGAGTGAAAACGGGAATAAATGCGTGTATTGATGCCGGAACGGTTATCGGAAACAACACGCTTATTGGACCTGGCGCTTTTGCTTCAGGTTATATAGAAGAAAACTCGAGGATATTTTAGGTGTGAGGTGACCGGTGTGAGTGGTGTCCAAAAGCCTCGATGAAGGGAGGGAAAAGAGAAGAATGTTGTTTAAACAGGCGGTTGTGCTTGCTGCGGGGGAAGGGGAAAGGCTGAGACCGTTTACAGCGTCAAAGCCGAAGGTGATGATAGAGGTAGCAAATAAGCCAATTCTACGGTATGTAATTGAGGCATTGGAAAGAAACGGAATAAGGAGGATTATACTTGTTGTGGGATATAAAAAAGAGAAAATAATGGATTATTTTGAAGACGGGAAGACTTTGGGCGTGGAAATTGATTACGTCTTCCAGAAACACCTGCTTGGAACTGGAGATGCACTGAAGCAAGCAGAGAATAAAGCAGATGAAAGATTTCTTGTTTTGTCTGGCGATAACGTAATTGAGGCAGTGACCATTTCAGATTCTGGTCTTTTGGATATAGATGAAAATGAAAATGCGATATTGATAAAAGCGCATAAGGATGTGAGCAAGTATGGTGTTGTAACGGTGGAAAATGGAATGGTCGAGGACATTATAGAGAAGCCAAGCGAAGAAATAAGCAATCTGGTCAATACTGGAATATATGCCTTTGAGAAGGGGATATTTAGATTTATTGATGGAGAGCTGACATCTGGATTAAGAAGCATGCTCCGTGCGGGAAATCGTATAAAGGCATGTGAAACGCAAGGAGCATGGTTGGATGCAGTTTACCCCTGGGACATCCTCCGTTTGAACGACATAGTGTTGAAAGAGAACCCTGCGAAGATAGCAGGAAAAGTTGAACGTGGCGTGACGATAGATGGACGTGTGTCAGTTGGTAAAAATTCGGTGTTAAGGGCAAATTCGTATGTGAAAGGTCCTGTCATTGTGGGAGAAAACTGCGACATTGGACCCAATGCCTGTATTTTTCCTTCTACGAGTATTGGAAATGATGTTACAATCGGTGCATTTACAGAGATTAAGAACTCGGTGTTGATAGACGGCGTAAAAATCGGCTCGTTCTCCTCTATTCAAAATTCTATCTTTGATGGCGGGTCATATGCAGAAGGGGGATTCATAGCACGAAGCGAAGAAGCAGATATAGAAATCGGAGGTGAGCATCACCGCGTGAAAGTTGGAGTGATGGTAGGGGAATATTGTGTGATAGGTAGCAATGTAATCGCTCATCCGGGAACGATAATTGGAAATCGCTGTAGGATAAACTCAATGAAGGAGCTGAGTGGGAAAATACCAGACGGAAGCTGGGTAGTGTAAAAAGAGGCAATAGGCACCAGGCAAATAGGCAATAGGGGCTAAGCTAAATTCCCTATTGGCTATTCCCCAGTGGCTATTTCTAAAAGAAAAGATGTGTGGAATTGTAGGGTATGTAGGAGAGAGGGAAGCGCAGCCAATCATCTTAGAATCGTTGAAAAGGATTGAATACCGGGGATATGACTCGGCAGGAGTTGCATTCATAACTGATAAGGGAATTGAAGTGTACAAGGATAAGGGTAAAGTTGATGATCTCATAGGGAAGATAAACTCGAAGCTAATTTCATCGAACATCGGAATAGCTCATTGTTTACACCCGAACACGTTAGTCCAATTAGCAGATGGTAGAATAGAGCCAATAAAAGAGATAGTAGAGGGGGATAAAGTTATGGCTCTTGATTTTAAAGAGCTCAATTTCAAACCTGCTTCAGTTAAAACATTCAAACACACTTCTCCTTCATTAATATACGAAATAAAGACCGCATCTACCTTTATCAAATGTGCTCCTGAGCATAGAATGTTTGTCGTGCTCGAGAATGGAAGGGTGACGGAAAAAAGAGTGGATGAAGTAGAGAAGAATGATATTTTAATCTGTGCTCAGGATATTGAAGTTAAGGGTAGTTCAAGGGCATTAAGGGATATCTTCGTCAAGAGGTACTATCGAATAAAAATACCTGATAGAAGTGACCCCGGGCTTATGCAGATACTTGGCTATCTCCTTGGTGATGGTTACGCCCGAGAAAAGTATATTCGCTTTCGCTTCAGGGATACCGATATAGAAACTTTGAAGATCTACAGAGAATTGATGAGAAATACTTTTGCTGTCAGGTGTAAAATAAAGAAAATAAAGGGTGTGAAAGCATATCAATTAGAAGCAAATAGCAGATATCTGTGCCTATGGCTCGAAGAAAACTTCCCAGAATTCGTTGAAAGCCACTGTAAGAGAATAAGCTCATGGATTGGAAGTTTGCCATCGGAAGAAATTGCTGCTTTCTTAAGGGGTCTGTTCGATGCGGAAGGATGTGTAAATCTCAAGTCGAAACAAGTAACCCTGAGGGTTGCCAACGAAGAAATTATCAGAATGTTACAGTTTCTGTTCCTGAGATTCAAAATTTTAACATCTATTGGCGAGCTGAAGAGAGGGGTAAGACAGAAACAGAGCTCTTATTCTCTTGCTCTTTCTAATAGGGAAGATATAGAGTTGTTTTATGAAGTAATTGGATTTGGACATCCTGAGAAGCAGAGGAGAACGAGAGAGGTAATAAGAATGCTCAAAAGGGAGTATTCCTATAAGAAGATAAAAGTTCCAAAAGTTCCCATAACCAAACCACAATCGCAACTACGAGAAGCTATAAGCGTTCCCAATTCCTCCTCCACAGGTTTGCAAGGTGAAGGTTATCTAATTGGATATTCCATAACAAAGCTCATGAGCAATGGCGGGCATCATTTGGAATTAAAGCCCTTATTCCAGAAATATCTCAATTCATCGGTCATTTTCCAAAGAGTGAGTGACATAAAGAAGATAAAAAGCGATACAAAGTATGTTTATGACCTGGAAGTTCCGGCGTACAAGAATTTTATTGCAAATTGTTTGATTTCTCATAATTCCCGCTGGGCAACGCATGGAGCACCATCGAAAATAAATGCACATCCTCATCTCGACGGCAAAGGTGAAATTGCCGTTGTCCATAATGGGATAATCGAGAACTTCCAATCCATAAAAGAGATGCTTTTGAGCCAGGGATGCAAGTTCGTATCAGAAACAGATACGGAAGTCATACCACATTTGATTCAACAAACTTTTAAAAAAAGTTTGATCAAAAACACTGCGCAAGCTTCGCAGCAAACTTTAGGAAAGTTTGATTGGCAACTAAAGGAAGCAGTAAGGGAAGCCTTAGCTCATTTGAATGGGTCTTATGCAGTAATAGTTGCGGCAAAGGGTTTTGATGGTTTAGTGGCTGCGAGGAAGGAATCGCCACTCATTATAGGCGTTGGGGACAGAGAAAATTTCATTGCGTCTGACGTGCCGGCAGTGCTTGAACAAACAAACAGGGTAATTTATTTAGAGGAGGGGGACCTCGCAGTTGTGAAGAAGGATTCTATATACATAGAAAACGGGGGTTCAGAAGTAAAAAGGGAAGAGAGATTAATACCCTGGACGATAGAGGACGCCGAGAAGGGTGGATACGAGCACTTCATGCTGAAAGAAATTCATGAGGAGCCGAGAGCAATTATGGATACGCTTAGAGGATACTTAGCCGAGGATGAGATAAATCTGGGGATTGATTTTAAGATTGATGGTGATGCGAAAGGCAAAAGCATTTTGATGATTGCATGCGGCACGTCCTACTATGCCGCTCTGTGCGGTAAACACATAATAGAGAATTTAGCAAAAGTTCCGGTTCAAGTTGAACTTGCATCGGAGTTCAATTACTCGGATTTCGTGCTGGATGGAACGAAAGTGATGGTAATGGCAATTACACAATCCGGAGAGACTGCGGATACGCTGATGGCACTGAAAAAAGCGAAGAGATACGGGTGTAAAACGGTAGCGATAACAAACGTCGTTGGCAGTTCGGCTACGAGAACCGCAGATGAGACGATATACATCAGGGCGGGTCCGGAGATAGGCGTTGCCGCGACAAAAAGCTTCATAGCTCAACTTGTCATTTTTTATCTGCTGGGTTTGTTCCTTGCGAAGAAGATGCCCGAGAGTGAGTTTTTGGAACATCTTGAGGAACTGAAGAGAATGCCGCAGGTTGCTCAGATGGTGCTTGATGAAGGAGATATAAATATACAAAAGCACGCCGGGTATCTTTCAAAATATGAGCATGCGTTCTTCGTGGGAAGAGGTGTAAACCTGCCTATTGCTCTGGAGGGTGCATTAAAGCTGAAGGAGATATCATATATACATGCAGAGGGTTATGCGGCGGGGGAACTCAAACACGGACCTTTTGCACTGCTTACCCATGATACACCAGTAATTGCGATACTAACTCAAACTTTAGGAAAGTTTGATCAAAATGCTTCGCAGATTTATGAGAAGACGCTGGGGAACGTAAAGGAGATAAAGGCAAGAGGGTCTCCGGTAATTGCAATTGCAGAGGAGGGTGATGAAGAGGTGGAGAAGTACGTGGATGGAGTGATAAGAGTTCCAAGGACAAGTGCAATACTCTCGCCCATTCCCAACACTGTTGCTCTTCACTTACTCGCATACTGGACTGCGAAAGAGCGAGGATGTGAGATAGACAAGCCGAGGAATCTGGCAAAGAGTGTGACGGTGGAGTGAGACAGGGAAGTAAATAATGGTAATTCGACCTTTTGATATTTTTATTTGTGTTGTAGCATTCGTGTCCATGTTTTATACCCCGTGTCAAAAGGGATTTTATATTAAAGAAAAAGTTAAAGAAAAGGGAGTGAGAAGAAAATGAAGATAGTCATAACAGGAGGAGCAGGATTCATAGGCTCAAATCTTGCTGAAGAGCTGTCAAAGGAGAAGGATAACGAAGTTATTACTGTGGATGATTTATCTACTGGAAGAATAGAGAATATTCAAACTTTGGGAAAGTTTGATCAAAATATAAAGTTTGTTAAAGGAAGCGTTATAGATTTAGATTTGCTGAAGGGAATTTTTAAGGATACCGATTATGTTTTCCACCAGGCAGCGATTCCTTCTGTCCCAAGGAGTGTAAAAGACCCGATTGCATCTAATAACGCAAATGTAAATGGAACACTAAATGTTTTGGTTGCGGCAAAAGATAGAGGTGTAAAAAAAGTTATTTATGCATCCTCCTCTTCGGTTTATGGCGATACGCCGAAGCTTCCAAAGAGAGAAGATATGACGCCAAATCCGTTGTCGCCTTATGCAGTGACAAAGCTGCTCGGTGAGTATTATTGCGAGGTGTTCAATGAAGTTTACGGATTAAAAACGGTTTCGCTACGATATTTCAATGTTTACGGACCGAGACAGGACCCCTACTCAGACTACGCGGCAGTTATTCCGCGGTTCATAAACAGGGTTTTGGAAAACAAGCCACCGGTGATTTATGGAGATGGAGAACAGACGAGGGATTTCACGTTTGTGAAAGATGTGGTAAAGGCGAATGTCCTTGCTGCAAAAAGTGATGCTAATGGTGTATATAACATCGCATTCGGGGACAGGATAAGCATAAACGAGCTTGCAACTATGATAATGAAAATCATGGGGCGGAATTTAACGCTTATATATGATGCTCCAAGAGAAGGGGATGTAAGACATTCCCTGGGCGATATATCGAAGGCAAAGAAGAGTTTGGGCTATGAGCCAAGGTATAGCTTAGAAGAAGGGCTAAGGGAAACGATAGAGTGGTTTGGTTTGTTAGCGGTTTAGAATTTATTTTGGAGTAGAAGGAGGACAGCATTTTTGAAAGTTCTTCTATCCTTGAAGATAAATCACTAAAGTTGTCTTCTTGAATAAAACCCAACTTATACGAAATAATTATTTGTGTCTCCAACCCGGCACAAGAACCCCGAGCAATGGATAGAAATTGCTTAAAATCCTTTGCTGTTTTTCGCAAATGCCCCTCCGCAATATTTGATGGAATAGAAACCGCTGCCCGTCTATCTGTGCGCATAAACCGTATTTCTCTTCCTCAGGGAATGAGGCAGTAATTTTATAGACCATCTCTACTAGTTCAAGCCCTTTTTGCCACACTTTTAATTCCTTAAAGCTCTTCATACCTCTTCCTCCAAATTTCTAATCCGCTTATCCTCAAAACCGCTATCCCGCTAAACCTCTAAGCCTCTAATACGTTTGAATCACGGAACCAACCCCGGAAACCACAGCCCTTCTCCTTCATCAAATCCAAACATCACATTCATATTCTGGATCGCCTGACCGGAGCCACCTTTAATTAGATTGTCAATTGCTGAAATCACCACTATCCTGTTGCTTTTTTCCTCTATTTCGAACCCTATGTCGCAGAAGTTAGTGCCTCGCACGGAGCTCAAAGAGGGCATCCCTTTCTTAAGCCTTATAAATCTCTTACCCTCGTAAAACTGCTTGTATATCCCTTCAATTTCCTCGTTGTGGGGCTCTGCCCCACGACCCCGCAAGCTCTGTAAGGGCTTAGTTTTTGCTTCTTTTGTATTTAAGAAGACATGTGCAGTGGTGAGTATGCCTCTTATAGATGGTATGACATGCGGTGTGAAACTTACTTTCACGCGTAACTCCATTCGCATCTCTGCTACGTGTCTGTGCGCAGTTACTTGATACGGGATGATATTCTCAGCGAGATTAGGGAAATGAGATATTTCTGAGGGTTCTACTCCTGCACCCGAAATGCCTGATTTCGCATCAAATATCACCTGGTTTACCATGCCCTCTTTCACCAGGGGAGTAACAGCAAGTATTGCACCAGTGGGATAGCATCCGGGATTGGCAACTAAATCAGCATCTGCTACTTCTGGATGCAGTTCAGTCAGTCCATACACCGCTCCCCTTTTTTCTTTGTCCTTATCCTTATGTTCTCGCTTATATATCCTTTCGTAATCTTCCTTTTTCAATCGGTAGTCGGCACTCAGGTCTATTACTCTCGCTCCTCTTGCCATTAACTCCGGCACGTAGTCCATTGCACTGCCATGAGGAACCGCAACAAAAACAATATCGCTTCTATCTGCTATTTCTTTTGTATCAACGTCTTCATATTCGAGCTCGATAAAAGGGAACAGGTGGGGGTTCACATCGCTTATTGGCTTACCTTTGTATCTTCTGGATGTTACAACTGATATTTTCACCTTGGGATGCATCAGAAGCAGTCTTATTAACTCAAGACCTGTATATCCCGCTCCGCCTATTATTCCCGCTTTTATCATTCTTACTCCAGTCGAATTGCAGGTATCCAGTCATAATAATCTTTTCCATTCGCATCTGTAAATTTAGTGCAGTTTATCCAGCCATTAGCAGTTGGCAGTGCAGATGTATGATGAATTTGGGGATAAGAGCCCGTTACGATGGTATAGTTGTATGCTTTTCGGGCTTCAAGTATGAATGGATTATCAAATGAGATATTGTGCCAATCTCCGCTATATCCCTCCCATCTCGCAGTTACATTCCAACCGGAATTATTCCAAATTCTCATGTATTCGGTATGCCCGCCTGTTCCAGAGCACAGATATGTATAAAGCTTGGACACAGTGATTGTTTGATCTGGTTTTATTGTTCCGTTATGTGTGCCGGAGATGCTTGGGTATGGATTGGCTGGCGCTTCTGTGTCGAAGACATTTTCCGCTGGTGATGTAACAGTTATCGTCTCATTCACATCAGGACTTTTTTCCTCGTCTGTTTCCCCATCTCCGTCATAATCTATGCTCATTGTATAATTCGTTGCATTAGGCACTATCTCAACTGATGCTTTTGTGCTTGCCGTTACGGAAATATTCTCAAACTTCGTTATTGAAATATCCTTTCCAATCGGTGAAATCCTGGTGAAGTTGAATGTGCCGGTGTCGTATGCGTCTATCTCAGTGGAATAGGTAAGGTTTGCTGGCAGGTAAAATATCTTTGTTTCATTTGTTATAAGCATATCTGCATCCGGTATTTCGTTTGTGCCGTTGTCTGCAATGATTCTTCCGTATTGGTCAGTGATTGTGGTATTGACAGGACATGAAACAGTCAATGTTATTTTTTCGCTTGGTAGTGTTGTTGCTACTTTTGTCATAAATTTAACATATTGAATAGTTTCGTTACCCTTATACGAGAAATGCTCCGTGGTTTCATTAAAGATCGCATATCTATATGTAAAAACATTTGTTGAATTATAGGGGTAGTTCGAATCATAAACATAGATATATGCCTTATCCTGGTCTTCCACAATTTTATATGCAACTACCATATGACTATTTTCAGCCTTTTGATCAGAAGAAGACATCATTAGCATTGTAGGTTGTTTTGCAAAATCTATCCACCACTTAAGTCCCCACTCATATTCCTTTAACTCATTAGCCTCTTTGACCATACTATCATTGATCTTATTTTCTTCTCTATTTTGATGCGCTTTTATTATTTCTTCAACTTCCGGTATTCTTTTTAGGCTATAAGTATTTGGGGAATTATTTGGTAATTCAATTATATTCTGTTTATATAATATGCTTGTTTCAGCCATTCCATAACAATTTGCATGGCTTGTTGACCAAATTGGCAGGGGCCAAGAATAATCATATGAATAGTAATTTTCAAAACTATATCCGTCTTCAGAAATGTCAAAATCGGTTGCATATATATTGAAGTTAGAGTCTATTTTCAGTGGAATTGTTACTATTTCACCTAATGTCTCGTCTGTCACTTCTACATAAAACTCCCTTGAATTTGAACTTACCTGTGAGGAATTTAAGTCATACGTACAGAGAATTATATCAGATTGGGTTTCATGAATCTTTACATTGTCAGATGGGTGAAAAGAAAGGGTATGCGCATCGGGATTGTTAAACTTTAACCTAAAACGTAAAGGATTTACGAACTTAAAAGGAGAAGGTGATTCATAAATAACAGAACAAGAACTAATTTTAGAATTATTTCCTCGTGAGGTTGCATTTATAGTAATTTGGTTCCATCCATTTTCTTCAGGTGTCTTTTTTATGGGAGTTACTGACAAATTAATGAGCTTTGATTCAGAGGGAGCCAAAGTTACTGAATTTTCTGATAATAAATAATCTATATATCCTTCATTATATTTTGGATTTACTGTCAAGTCAATTGTGTCTTTTTCTGTTCCCTCATTTTGAACTTTAATTATATAAGTAAATGTGTTACCAACGTATGAGTTTACCCAATAGGGAGTATAAGTGGGAATTGAATCCTTTGGATTGTATTCTTCTTCTATACCCGCACCTACGGTAATCTCTTTTGATGTTGAATTTGTCACCCCTTTATCATCGGTTACGGTTAAATTAGCGGTGTAAGTTCCATTCTTGGCATAAGAATGCGTTGTTACCTTTCCAAATCCCGTTGTGTTATCTCCGAAGTTCCATTCGTAATTTGTGACTGTTCCATCTGGGTCTGTTGAATTAGAAGCGTCAAAAATGATATTTTGGTTGGCTATTGGATTTTTTGGTGAATAAGTGAATGATGCGATTGGAGATTGGTTTGGTCCAATTATAGCGAGAGCGTAAACCGTCGTGCTACTACCCAGAACAATCTCTTTTACATTATCCATTCCTAAATCAGAGACATATGCAGCACCATCCTTGGGATAATCATATTTCACTTCTCCATCATTTGTAAGCACATGAACCTTGTCTGAAACAGCAACCACTTCGCCTATTCCATCATTGTCCATATCATCAGCAAATGGTATCACTGGGTCTATTGTTTCATACTTCCATTTCAAGTTGCCTTCATAGTCAATACAATAAGCATTGTTGTCGTATGAACCTGCAATTACTTCACCTTTGCCATCGTTGTCCAAATCAGATGCATATATAGATTCCTCACCAATACGACCTGCCGTTCCATATTTCCACTTCACATTCCCGGTTGAATCTAATACATAGACATTATGGTCATCAGATCCGGCTATTATTTCATTAATGCCATTACCATCCAAATCAAATGAAGATATGCTGAAAATATTGCTATGATCTACACCAGAATGCCAATACCACATCTGTCTTCCTGCACTGTAATCATAGCCATTAGCCGCAGCCGGTGCTTCTCCACTTACATCGTTGCCGTTAAATAAAGCTATTGCACCCTCATAGCCGTAATCGTTGTTCACAAAACCTATTACGATCTCATTATCCCCATCATTATCCATATCGGTGATTTGGATGGAGTATACATGTCCAGGATTCCAGTATTCCCCTTCAAGACTCCCTCCTTCTCCGAGAATACAAACACGACCAGGGAACCAGTGATGGTGAGTTGATCCAACTATAATCTCTTCTTTTCCATCGTTATCTGCATCTCCAGCTGTGATTGTCCTTACACTAAGTTTATTATCGGGCCAGTAGTGTTTTGCCCCTGTCTGGAACTTCCACAGCAAATTCCCGCGTGAGTCGAAGGTGTAAATATTGCCAAGGTCTTTGTAATCCGTTCCTGCTACAACTTCCTTCTTCCCATCACCATTGAAATCTGCTGCACAGACCTGTCTGACAGTGCTATCTGCTGTATATTCCCATTTTTTGTTCCCTTTTGCGTCGAACACATAAATTTTATTCTCATCAGTGCCTGCAATTACTTCTTTTTCTCCGTCGTTATCTAAGTCTGCCGAAAATACATCCTTAACGTTTCCACTGACTTCAGAGTGCCATAGCTCTTTCAATTGAGATGGCTGCGTTGGACCACCTGATACTGATATTATTGTTGTGTTTGTATCTATTGCGCCATTGTTGTCAATCACTGTTAATGACGCATTATAATTGCCTGCGGAAGAATAGGAATGGTTTATGAGTGGTTCTGTTTTATTTGTGATTTTTCCATCTCCGAAGTTCCATACATAGGAAACGATTGTACCGTCTGGATCATAAGAGGAAGACGCATTAAAAGTTACTGTCTGATTAACAACTGGTTTCTCAGGAGAATATGTAAAAGAAGCAACAGGCGGTTGATTTGTTAGTTCTCCTTTTACTTTTATCAGCCACAAATCACCGGAACCAGCGCCATACGACTCTGTTCCTCCAGCGATGATGTAGCCGCTGTCCGCAGTCTGCTCCACTGAATGTGCCCAATCCCTGCTAGAGCCACCGAAAGTCTTGTCCCATTCTTTGTCTCCACTGGAATCTGTCTTCACCAGCCACAAATCACCGTAACCAGCGCCATACGACCATGTGTCTCCAGCGATGATGTAGCCGCTGTCCGCAGTCTGCTGCACTGAATTTGCCCAATCACCGGCAGAGCCACCGAAAGTCTTGTCCCATTCTTTGTTTCCACTGGAGTCTGTCTTTAT
>JAGXOS010000190.1 GCA_023659775.1 Methanomicrobia archaeon LH_S14
ATTACTAAGAGCGCTTCTAATGGGAAAATTGGAATACGAAATCAAGCCGATAAAGGATAACATGGTTTTGTGTGATAAAATTACTCACTCCCCAATTAGAGCTTATCCTAAAGCTGAAGAAGGGGGGGATATTATTACCGATTACATTAAAAAGGACATTAAAAAGGCAATATCAGATCTTCGCTCTCGTCTCATGTCCAAATAGTAAATTAATATCTCTACACTATCCTTCTTTGCTTCTCGTCAACTACACCCAAATTCGAGACACGAACGCCTACCAATCTTATTTTCTTTTCTTTTTCCTTTCCCTTTCCCTGACTAAACTCCGTCATCAATTCCTTCGCTATTTTCTTGAGCATGCTTAACTCAGAATGAAAGGATTTGAGTGTCTTAGCCCTCGTGCATACAACAAAATCTTCAAATTTGACTTTTAGCGCAACTGTTTTGAAAACAAATCCCTCTTTCTTTATCGTATTGTAAACCTCTTCTGCTAATTCATCCACGCAATTATTCAATACGGATGCATCTTTCGTATCCTCGGCAAAGGTTCTTTCTCGGCTTAAAGACTTCCTCTCCCATTCCTCTTCCACTTCGCTTTCATCTATCCCGTTTGCAATTAGATGAAGCCTTGTGCCATATTTCCCGAATTTGGCTACGAGTTCTTGGACGTCGTAGCTTGCAAGTTGTCCTATCTGCTCGATGTTCATCTTTTTTAGCATCTGTTCGGTTTTGGGTCCCACACCGGGAATCTTTTTCACAGGTAAAGGAGCCAGGAATTCTCTTGCTTTTACTTCTTCTACAACCGTCAGACCATCAGGCTTTACAAAAGCCGATGCTATTTTTGCTATTGTTTTATTTGGAGCGATGCCAATTGAACACGTTAATTCCTCTTTCTCCAGTATTTCTCTCTTTATCCGCAGTGCGTATTCTCTCGCTTCATCCCAATTCCTCACTTTGGTGCTGACATCGAGAAAAGCCTCGTCAATGCTCACCTGCTCTATTTTATCGGCGTATTCCTTCAAAATAGTCATTATTTCTCTCGACACACGTTTGTATAACGGCATGTTTACCGGTAAGAATTTCGCATCCGGGCAAAGCTCGTATGCCCTGGAAAGCGGCATTGCAGAATGAATACCGTATTCTCTTGCTTCGTATGAGCATGTGCTCACAACGCCTCTTATTTTTCTATCGGGTTCTTCAGCAGTTATTTCTTCTTCTGTCTCGATTTTTCCTCCTACTATTACCGGCAAGCCCTTCAGTTCCGGATTCTCTCTTACTTCAACGGCTGAAAAGAAACTGTCCATGTCAACGTGAAGTATTACTTTCATCTTTTTTTTTTCGGCTTATCACCTCTATCAAAATTATTATATACATCTCGATTTTAAGTTAATCTACGCAAAAAAGAAGGATGAGTGAGCGAGGAGATGATAAACAAACAATCTATATTGATT
>JAGXOS010000191.1 GCA_023659775.1 Methanomicrobia archaeon LH_S14
TCAGAGAAACATATTTTTTATAGATGGCATCGTATGCGTACAGTTCCATTTTTCGCATCCAGTGCATTCGCTTCTTCACCTATTGCATCCAGAGTAGCAACCACAGCGGCATTTGCCGCGGCACTACTGCTTTTCAATCCACTTCCAACCGGTATCTCGCTCTTCGTCTTCACATAGCCACGCAAGGGCAAATCAAACTTCCTCAGCACCAACTCCACACACCGCTCTATCAATTTTGTATTCAATTTTGCCTTTGCATCTTCCCCCTTTATCTCTATCTCCCCCTTTATACCCCTGAAATCGTTACCAAGCTCCGCTTCCGCATGCGTCCATAAGTCTATGCCAAAAGCAGAGCCTTTGTAGGTTGCTATTGCATTTATTACTGTTCCTGCACCACTTGCTTTTCCATGCCCTTTCCCTCCTCTCCTTCTCTTTGTTACCATCCTTATATCTGCTTTTTCCTTGACTTTGCCTTTTTCAGACACTTATCACCGTGCCGAACAAGTTCTCATCGTCGGTCAAAAATTTATAAACATTCGATTCTTTTGATGCGTTAAAAAGAATAGAAGGAATGTTATGCTGAGATGCGAGCCTTGCTAATAGATAAACCTTCTCTTTCATCCCACCAGTTACATCCACATGCTCGGACCCTTTTATGCTCATTTTATCCGCTTCTGGGGGCGTTATTCTTCTTATCACCGCTCCGTTATCGTTCAAAACACCATCTACATCAGTGCCTACACCAACTTTGCTCGCTTTGAGCTCTTTCGCTGCGTACACCACCAACTGGTCGCCGCTTAATATACGAAAACCCTCCTTTTCGTCTAAAATAACATCCCCATGCAAAACAGGAATTATTCCCGCCTTTAATGCCAATTCTATTTGCTCTTTTATTTTATACTTTATTTCGGGTCCTTTTGACACAACCCCGCTTAGAGGATGTATAGGCATTGCCCTCGGCCCAAACTCCATCAGAGATGATATTACCATCCTGTTCAGCTCTTTCGCAGATTCGTGCGTGATTAAAGCGTCTTTAACTTCTCCACTTTCCAGATATACCTTCGCTTGCGGATGCCCATAAGACCCAGCACCATGCACGAGAATCAGATTTTTTCTGGATGAATGAGCAAGCGCAAGAGCAATTGCCTCTGATATTCGCTTTATCGCGCTCTTTCGTGCCTTCCTCTCCTTGCCTTTCTCAGTTAATACACTGCCACCTATCTTTAGCACATATACTTCATCAGTTCTAAGATGTTTGCTCATAATTAGCATTTGTAGAGCAAGGGTAAAAAACCACGAGATTTCACGAGAAACCTTTTCTTAGAAATAAAAGCTTTACCAAAAGAACATATTTTTTTTTCTTTTAGCACAGGTTTTCTTTTTGCAAAAAAGAGAAAGTTTCACATCAGCACCACTACCAAAAGTATCATAACGACTTTTG
>JAGXOS010000192.1 GCA_023659775.1 Methanomicrobia archaeon LH_S14
TACATTACTGGTCTCATTCCTTAGACGCCTATTTGATACATACTTTGACCAAAAAATTGATATTTTGAGCGCAGATGAGTTAGATAAGAGCTCTGTATCAGAAGAAATGAAAAGCATGATTAAAAGGGAATTCCAGGATTTAACATTTAAGGGACACTTTGATCCTGACTATGTTTTACGCCTTAGCAATTTAAAGAAGGATTTTAGTGTTTTTTCAGAGGAATTGATTGGAGAAGAGGAGGAAGCTCAAATTATTGCTTCTATAAGCAAGGCAACGGATACAATATTAGAAGAACTAAAAGAAATCAATTCATTGTTCCTTCAAAGTGCCTTAAATGAATTAAAAGAAAAGAGATCCATTGAGGCATTGGAAAAATTTATTAAAGAATATGTGAAAGAAACACATAAAAAGATAATGGGTTGGCCATAAATATCAAAAAGGGGAAAATATGACGAAAGCAATATTTAGTAATGAACAGGAAGAGATACCTTTTAGAGGGAAAATGGAAAAGCCTTGGGATATGTATAATCTCGGGGAAATACAGATGTTGCAAGAGGGAACTTTGGAAGAGGAACGAAAAAGATATAGAAAAGAAACAGAGCGGTTAGGTGCAAAACAATACTACAAAAATATAGCAGTAGCCCCACTAAAAATATCCAAGGCGTTATTAAGAGAGGTAAGGGAGGAGGAAGATATTCAAAGCATCATGGGAGGATTTGGGAGGATTAATGACATAGCTGCACCCCTCTATGGGCCAAAAGTATCCATTAAACCCAAACCCCTCACACCACCTGAAAGAAAATTAGATATTAAACTAAAAAGCACTCATTTAGAAGACCAGAAAGATCGTTTAGTTAAAGAACTTGCTCTCGATCAAGCTGAGGCACAAATTATATCAGATATGGTAGGACGTTTAGCTGAAGTAAAGATAAAGGATGCTGGCAAACAATGGTCTGAGAGTGTGAAAAGAGCCTTTGCTAATCTAATGACGGCAATTTTAATAGAAGAAACAAAAGCTGTTAGATCAAAACCACAATAGATTAAAAGAGCAATTATCACTAATTACAAGGATATAGCATTATGCCCGGTTTAGATTTTCTTGGGGAATATGCGAAGCTCTTCTATTCGCAAGAACTATCAAGGGAAATGGTAGAGCTGTTAAAACATATTCCCGTCAACAATCTTAATTCTCCGGAAGAATTGCAAAAATACCTAATAGTCTGTGACGGATTGGTGATCTATTCCAGCCTACTTGGTAGGAAGAAAAAAATAATTTATAAAAAGGAATAAAACCGCAAGAAACGTCCCTCCTATATTTTTTCCTCTATCATCAATTGTTGCATCCATTTATCCAGCGAACAAAAAAGATCTCCGTTTTTTGAACTCCTCCTCGGTCTCGAATTCAAACCGCAGAACCTTATCTTATCCTT
>JAGXOS010000193.1 GCA_023659775.1 Methanomicrobia archaeon LH_S14
TGAGATATTGTGCCAATCTCTGCTATATCCCTCCCATCCCGCAGTTACATTCCAATCAGAACTATTCCAAATTTTCATGTATTCGCTATGCCCTCCGGTTCCAACGCATGGGTATGTGTAAAGTTTGGATACCGTAATTGTTTGATTTGGCGTGATTGTTCCATTGTGTGTACCCATAATGCTTGGATATGGATTAGCTGGTGAGCCCGTATCGAAAGTTACATTCGCAATAGCAACTGTAATAGACTTAAATGCTTGATTATTCGTGTAATTCTTCTCCAAGAACTCATTATACGGACTTATTAAAACGTATATCTCATGAATGCCAGCTTTGGCAATCCACGATAGAGATGCATTTGCTGTTGCATTCACAGAAACATTAACAACGTCTTCTCCTATTTTCTCTCCACTTGCTGGCTCTCCGTCATAAAACAGAATGGATGCGTTGCTTGCATCTGCTTCTCCGATGTTGTGAATCGTCGCATTGAGTGCAATGTTTTCCCCCACGGTTGGAGTTTCGCGTGAGAATGAAATATCTGAGGTGTTCAATGTTAAATCTGGGTATTGTTCAACCCACACAGTTGTGAATGCTTCTCTTTCAAATTGCTCTTCATTTAAAATTCCCATGGCGGTAACAGTTATATCATAAGTTCCCCATAAGCTCGTATTTGTGTATTCATTGGCGTATATCCCATCATTTGCTTGGTTGTCACCATGCAAGCCGTCATCGTATAGAGTGATGTTTTCAGTTGTGTAATCGGACTTTTGTATTTTTGCAATAACGGATGCATTCGTTATCGCTTCGCAGCCGTAAGAGAGATT
This sequence comes from Methanomicrobia archaeon LH_S14, assembly GCA_023659775.1. Lineage (GTDB taxonomy): Archaea > Halobacteriota > Syntropharchaeia > Alkanophagales > Methanospirareceae > JAGXOS01. Next base: position 823 of record JAGXOS010000193.1, read on the forward strand.
TGCCGTAATGTTTATGGGTTCGTTTGGGTTGTATTGATATTTTTGACGCTGGAGAGAAAGAGTTATGTTTGTGTCAAGGAAAGTCATTATTGTGTAGTTTTCCTCTTCTGAAATATTTGTTGCCGATACATTTACACCCCAGATTCCAGATTCAGGGGTTTTAATGTCGTAGCCTTCAATTGTTAGGTTTTCATCGCTGTAGTAGGTTATGTTCGTATCGTTTACAGCAAAGGAAGGATTAATTAAAGTTCCGTTTGGCGTTGTTAATGTCAGATTCAGGTCGCCTTCGAGCCATAAAAGGCGGATGCTTAATTCATTTGTCGAGCTTATTGGAATTTCATGAGATTTTTCCTCTCCAAGATTAATTTTACCGGAAACCATCGGAGCTTCTTGAATAGCGCTAGGAGCTTGTTGAGTTTTAAATTTTACGTAACTCTGTTTGGTAATCGGCTTGTCAAGTAATATGTTCTTTATTGTCTCGGTATATAATACTTTGTTCCTAATCAGTTCGCCGTGATCTAAGTAATATTCATAATGGTTAGAGGTTGAGTTTCGAGCGAAGGTGGGACACTCAGACACACCTTTATGT
>JAGXOS010000194.1 GCA_023659775.1 Methanomicrobia archaeon LH_S14
GTGGGGCTCTGCCCCACGACCCTGCAAGCCCTGTAAGGGCTTATCTTTCTTTATAAAGAACGTGTTTTCTAAAAAGAAAAAGTGTCATTAATCCAATTATTACGAATATAGCTTCAAATCCGGGTGATGACGTTTCCGTTTCTGCTGGTGTTGGTGTTAGTACTGGCGTTGATGTTGAAGGTCTTATTGCAATTGTCACGTTATCGCTTCGAACAAGTTTTTCACCATTCTGCACCGATTTGATATAAGCGTGAATTTTAAAAGTTCCACTAAAAGGGAGTTCTTTTCTATTCCATGCGTTAAAACCATAACTTGATCTGCCACCTGGACCCAGGTCTATCTCAATTAATCGTTCAGCGGGCAATTTCCAGTATTTAGCTCCATCCTTCGGGTAAACTATTTCTACACCAACACCGTAGGCGTTTCCATAAATAATCTCTTCGCCTTTATTCTGGACGGTGACGCGGAGTGCGACGGATTCACCAGGGTCAATTGTTACGGCTCTATCGTTTAATAATGATGGTTTCGGGTTTTCAACTTCGATATCAACAATCTGCATATCAAACTCTGATCTTTTTTCGAAATATCCCGAATACGCAACCATAGCGGCCACTATCAGTAGTATTGCTAATACAATTCCTATTCCGGTTTTAGTTTTCATTTTCGCTTCTTCTTATGTTTGTTTTATTTGTTTAGTTCCTTTTATAACCACACGATTATCAAGAAAAAAAAGTTTTTTGTTTTAGCTCCTCTGGCATGGGCGGTTTTAAAAAATCAGCCTTTACAGACTCGCAAAAATTGATTATCCTCATAGCACGGCACTAAAAAGCGTTTTTTATTTCGCCATTTTCCCCACTTCTTACTTCTTAATCGCAGGCTATACTGAAAGTTTGTTTTTGTTCTTGACGATTGGCTGCTTCTATTATGCGAGGAAAGGGAATTGGTTCCCCGCAGGAGTGATGGGGATGTTCGCATCAGCTACAAGAATCACCGGGCTTATTCTTATCCCTGCTTTGATATGCGAGTTTTTTTCGCAAAAATCAAATTCCAAATCCGAACCTAAGAGCAAGAACGTGAAGGACGCTTTTTTCCTGTGCATGATCGGCTTCGGTTTTATATCTTATCTCGTGTTGAATTATGCGGTATTTGGAGATGCTTTTGCGTTTCTCGAGGTACAAAGAGAACATTGGTTTAAACATTTAGCTCCTCCCTGGGAAGGGCTCCTGGGAGCCTTGTGGAGTATTTTATGGAGAGAGCCCGCGGGAAAAGTGCTTGTAGGGGGTGCAGAAGTTGTATTTGGCTTATTTGGCTTAGCGTGCATTATTTACGCATTCATCACAAAATTACGCCCTTCTTAGGGCTCGTCAAGAAATAACTTGAACAAGTATTAAATACTACAAGCTATTATTTA
>JAGXOS010000195.1 GCA_023659775.1 Methanomicrobia archaeon LH_S14
CTCCTGTACGTTCCAGCAAGAGCATGGAGAACTGAATAGATGAGAACCCGGAGGGGACTTTTGCCCAGAGATAGAAAGTAGCTTTTGGCTTTTTCACCTCCATACCGGCTGAGCCAAGTCCTTCAACCAGAATGTCTCTTCTTTCCCTATATGTCTCCACATTCCTCCTTACGTATTCTTGAGAACCAGTTAACGCTGCTATTCCTGCTATCTGAACAGCCTGGAAAGTTCCGGAATCAACATTGGTTTTCACAAGCCTCAGTCCTTTTAATATTTCAGTATTTCCCAATGCGAAGCCTATCCGCCAACCTGTCATGTTATAAGTCTTGGATAGTGAGCTGAACTCGATACCTACCTCCTTTGCACCATCAACCGCCAGAAAACTCGGCGCTTCATAACCATCAAAAGTTAGCTCAGAGTACGGATTGTCATGAAGAACTATGATGTCATGGTCGTGTGCAAAATCCACAATCTCTTTAAAAAAAGATTTCTCAACCGTCGCGGCAGTGGGATTATTTGGATAATTTAAGAACATGATTTTTGCTTTCTTCGCCACTTCTCTATCTATCTTCTCCATATCTGGCTTGAATTCGTTCTCTTCCGTTAGAGGGACTGAATGCGGTATTGAATTCGCCAATACCGTTGCATTATTATATACCGGGTATGCGGGGTTAGGGACGAGAGCAACATCGCCGGGGTCTAAAAAAGCGAATGCTGAATGCACTATCCCTTCTTTTGACCCTATCAAAGTTAGAACTTCTTCCTCTGCATCTAAACTCACGTGCTTTCTGTGCTTATACCATGCCGCTACCGCTTCACGGAAAGATAGCATTCCTTCGTAAGAGGGATACCTGTGATTTAAAGGGTCCTTTGCGGCGTGACAAACTGCTTCTACTACGTGTGGTGGTGTCGGCAAATCAGGGTCACCGATGCCTATTCGAACTTTTGCAACAATAAAAAAATGAACGAAGTAGAGATAACATGGATGATGAAGGAATTGATGAAGCTACTTCTGAATATCCATAACTCTGGATTTAAAGGAGAAGAGATGGAGGAAAGGTTTGGTGAGATAAAACGTGAGTTGGGTTCGTGGTTTATTGATGGCTATCAGCTTTATCAGGGCTCATAACACACTTTCTGTGCTAAGAAAGAAATTAAAATGAATAGGAGAATGGGAGGGATATGGGCGAACAATGATATTCAAAGCATTGAGCAGTAAAACGAGGGTGGAGATGGTGAAGCTTTTAAGCTTTTGATGCAGCGTGATTATCATGTTTCCGGGTTGGCAAGAGTATTGGGTATATCAGTACCTGTTGCAGCGAAACAAGGAGTTTCTTGTATCAATAGACGATGAAGATGAAGTGGATGGGG
>JAGXOS010000196.1 GCA_023659775.1 Methanomicrobia archaeon LH_S14
TCATACAACATTAATCGCTGAAAGGATGTTTCTTTGGGCATTAGAAACGGGCTTGCGTCCCAAAGATGGGTTAAAATTATATGCATACGGCGATGAGGAGTTTTTATCTTTTTTCAAACAAAAAGCTAAAGGAGAAAAGGAAAAAGATTTGTTGAGGGTACTCAATGATATCAGCAATCGCAGACTTTACAAACGCGCATTCATGACGGATAAGCGGCATCATGAGAAAACGATAGAAGATGCAAAGGAAAAGAATCTTGAAATAATAAGAGACGAAATTGCAAGAAAAGCAGGACTTGATGTCGAAGAAATCCTGATAGATGGACCGAAGGAGTCAAAGTGGAAGGAAGACTTTGACGTGCCTCTTAATACAACCTCTGGAGAATTATCAAGATTGTCGGATTATGCACGCACTGAGCTAACAACATTAGAAGCGCAATATAAATCAACAGAACTCTTTGGTATCTATATAAGATCCGAAGGAGAAAAGACCAAGGATTATGCAGAGCGAGTTTTAGACTATTGCAGAAGGATAGATTGGAAGGGATATTACAGACCAAAGGCACCACTCGAAGTGCAGGCAAAAGAGCAGTATAGAGTGCAATTAATTGTTGAAGGAAGAATAAAGAGGAATAAAAAAGCAGGTTTGAAGATTCTCAAGACTTTCATGGCACACGATAAATGGTTATCCCGCAAAGAGCTCGCCGAGATAAACGGCGTAAAACCCACTACGGTCTCTCAATATATTGGTTATCTTAACGATGTGTTCAGGGAGAGTGGGTTAAGGCTTTTTAATACTAAAAGGGAAGGAGGTGCTAAGAAATGGAAATTAGAGAAAAGGATAAAGGGACATTTAAACGCCATCCTTTGAGTAAGAGGGCTTTTGCAGACATAAAAGAGGTGAAGTTGTATCGTTGGAGTGTTCGTTTGTTGAAAATGATGCACTAAAAGATGGAAATGTGATTGAGGGAGGATGTTGGAATAAATATATCGAAGGGATAAAATAACGTATAGGAGAATTTTGATGAAGTAAAATTTGGGAAAATGAAAGCCCTGATAAGCGTATTCAACAAGGATAACGTGATAGAATTCGCAAGAGCTCTAAATGAGCTTGAAATAGAAGTAATCACGACTGAAGGCACCGCAAAGCTGATTTTGAAAAGCGGAATCACGGTGACAAAAGTATCCGCGTTCACAGGATTTCAAGAAATGCTTGACGGCAAGGTAAAGACCCTGCATCCGAGAATTCATGCGGGAATCGCAACTGCGGAGATAGGAATCGTTGCTGTAAACCTCATACCTTTAGATTTCGACCTTTCGACCAAAAATCCGCTGAATAGTATGGACATCGGCGGTGTTGCGA
>JAGXOS010000197.1 GCA_023659775.1 Methanomicrobia archaeon LH_S14
TCATTTATCCGGAGCATCAACCTTTGACACTCGCCTGCCAATATTGACATCTCTATGGTTACACAAATGTTAGATGCGAACAACTATAAAACAATTAAAGCAAAAGATGGGCAGGAGTGCCTGGACAAATTAAAGGAAGAAAATCCTGATATTATACTGCTGGACATAATGATGCCGGGATTGACAACGAAGGAAATATTGGGGGCGATAGAAAAATACAGTAGATTATCGAAGGTAAAAATTATTTTTCTGACTGCAATTCATATAGCAGAAGCGGAGGAAGAAGGTTTGCTTGCGGGAAAACAGGTTGTGGATTTCATCCAAAAGCTGTTTACCATGAGAAGACTGATTGATACAATCGAGCGAGCAATTAATAATTAAGTATGTGCAATCTGTCTTTGCCTTTTAGGCAACGTGAAGCAGAACTTTGACCCTTTTCCGAGTTCGCCTGTAACCCACACTTTCCCTCCATGCAGCTCTACATATCCCTTAACGATAGCTAAACCAAGCCCAAGACATTCCTTTTCTGATTGATGGGGTGTCAGCTACATAATAGCGGTCAAAAATCTTGGACAGATGCTCCTCTCTATCCTCAACCACGATGTCTATCCTGCCATTCTCTCCGGTAAATTTGATTGCATTCGAAATCAGATTATCAAAAATAGCTGTTATTTTCTGCTTATCACCTTCGACTCTATACCATCGGGAACGACAGTAGAAATTGTTTGTTTTTTTGCATCTACCAGTGGTTTAACGTGTTCAAGCACCTCTTTTACGATTTCTGGTATTGACACCTCCTGCACTGTTAGCTCTATCTTTCCAGCCCCGAGGCGTGCGACTTCTAACAGGCTACCAATTAGCTCATTAAGTTGAGAGGTACTCTCCTCAATAATACGAACATAATTCTTCTGTTTCTCGGTGAGCTCGCTCTGCTCTAACAAGTTGGTATAACCTACAATTGGAGTCAGAGGAGTCAGCATCTCATGGTAAGCCACGTTAAGGAAGTCCGTCTTCATTTTGTCCAGTTCCTTAAGTTTTTCGTATGCCGCAAGCAGTGTATCCTCAGCTCGCTTCTGCTCAGTGATGTCCCTGTGATGCGCCATGTGTGCAACAACATTCCCTTTATCATCCAATGCTCCTGACGCGGATATTGCCATCGGAAAGAGTTCACCATTTTTTCTCTTGCCAACCAACTCTCCTGTCCAACTGCCTTTCCGCGTTGCCTTAAGTGCCTCTTCCAACTTCGGTATCTGATCTTCGGGGTAGATTAAGCTAACTTCCTTTCCTATTAACTTGACTTTGTCAGATTAACATTGATTTTATAAAAGTATTACTAAAGGTACAGAG
>JAGXOS010000198.1 GCA_023659775.1 Methanomicrobia archaeon LH_S14
CTGGCGCGAAATAATCAAGCTTTTATATCGTAAATAGACTTTCTAAACACCCTCTAAGGCAATTATTGTCAAAATTATGGGTACCGCTATACACTTTACCATATTTCCGTCTGGATAATCGGAAAGAAAGTATACTTTGCCATCTGCTACAGCCGGTGATGAGAATATTAGTCCTTCTGTTGAATACGTCCAGATTTGTGATCCCGTGTATGCGTTGAGAGCGTAGAGATTACCATCAATTGCACCAATGTAAATGTTTGGTGCTGTAGAAGGAGAATATCCACTGAGAGCTAAATCATGATGGAACATAGGCCAGTCTGATGTAGTAATAGGACATTGTGGCACTCACACCGTATCTGTGTCCACGCAATGCCCATCGCTAACCGTAAGTATTGCGGTTACCGTGTCATTGACAAAGCGAGATGTTACCGCCGTGTCATCACTACTTCCCGATTGTCCATCACTAAACACCCATGAGTAATACACAATCGGTCTGGTATCATAGGTTGAAGGAGTGCCGTTAAATGTTATTATTGTGCCGTTCGCTTCAATAGCCCTCGCAATTGCCGTTGGGCCACAGTCTACGTGGACTGTTTTTGAAACCTCACCGTATAAGCCCTCAGTGCTATATCCGCTTAATGTAACGGTCTTATCACCACAGGAGCTGTAAATGTGGTAGGTAGATCCAGGCAGCGCTCCTTCATGGTATTCAGTACCTTCTCCCGCACCGAAAGACCATGTGTAATTCACAACATCCATGCTCGCCGACCCGCTGAAACTGAGGTTAAGACAGCACGCAGGTTCCGCAGTGAAGTCGAGTTCTGGTGGTTCGCCAACATCTCAACGACACCACTGGTGTCATCTACTGAACCATCTTTGCCTACTACCCGGAAGTTATTTAGCACGTAGCCCCTTGTAACATCTGCTGTGGTTACCACGTAATTCCTATAATAGGTCTTGTTCTCGAGAGGGTCTAAAATGAGGCCCGTATCTAATGTCTCAGTGGTCCCATTTGGATAATCATCGTAGGTATTTCCCGTCCAATTTAAGGTAACAGACGGTGTCGCCAACGTAATAGCTGGCGAGGGGATTTTCAACAAGAGTAGTACAGTCGATTGTGGTCTTTTGTAACGCGAGTACGGCAAGCGCCGATGGTGCACTTACAGGTGGTGCAATCGCTGCTCTTTTTACCTTGATAAGGATAAGAGAAATGTAATCGCAAAGTCCTAAATTGCCAATATTTTCAAAGCGATTTTATCCCTCATGTTTAGCCCCCTTCTTTAAGATGCCACTTTTAGTCTTTGATACTAACTCTTTATAAATTTTTATAAGCTTTTGATACC
>JAGXOS010000199.1 GCA_023659775.1 Methanomicrobia archaeon LH_S14
CTTTCATGTATGCTCTGTAATAGACCACCCAGACAATGGCACCAAGCACAATCAACGGTACGCCCTGAACTGCCGATAAAGTCAGTGTTGTCGCTATCCCCAGGATGATACTTGCTATTCCACCTATCTCGATAGACATGAGCAGCGTTCTCCCCCTTCTCTCGTCTGCACCAAGGCACGTGTTATAGGGCTGAAACATACCAAAAGCCGATATAATGAAAATCGCTGCGATTAATCCATTGTTTACTACATCTGGCAGTACTTTCGTAATATCATACGTCCCCGCTACAATGGAAGTTTCAATTAGCACTACCAGTGTTCCTGCTATACCTAATTCCGTCATCCCTCGTTCCAAGCCCGGTATCTTCATATTGATGAACTTATCACCGCTTGCCAAATTGCCTGATATGAAACCCATCAGTGTGAGAAGTGCAACACCCGCTAATACGCCGAATGCTATTTCCACTCCACCCACCACTAACGTTCCAAAGCGCATTGATGCTATTGCAATTCCTGTTATTCCACCCACAATACCAAATCCCAGTGCTAACACGCCTATGGATGGAACACCGGTTCCTAATCCGTATCTGGCGGTTTTCCTCACCGAATCCGCACCCCACACAAGGACGATCATCATACCTATCCCCTTGATGAATGCCGGTAGCCCCGGGAATATCGCCATTAATGCACCGATGATTAGCGCAAAAATACCCAGTCTCGACTCGTTGAAATAGTCAAAAGATAGCTTAAACGCCTCTTTGGGCTTCGCTTTTTCCTCTTCTCCCATCTCGTTACATTACACCCCCTACTAACGTGCCGGTAAGCATTGCTATCACTACGATGACCCCACAAAGTGCAGACACGATTAAGGAACAGGTAAGCCCCGTTCGTATCCGAGCCTTGAACTTCGGGTCATGGAATCCCTCTATTGTCCCTCCGATGTTATACGCTGCGATGATTGCGTTGGCAATAAAAATACCCATTGCCACTATCCCTGCGGTTGCCACGGAAAAGTTCGCATAGCTGTCTGAGACGAGCATGACATAAATAAGTGCGCCGCCAAATCCGCCTGAAAACCCGCCCAGTATTCCCGAGACGAAACTCACTGTCGGAACTCCGTGTCCATCTGTCCGTGGTGTCTTGTATTCCGTCTGCGATTCCCTGGTTATCGGGTCCACTGCCACTCTGCCTGAACAGGGCACTATACCCGCACCAAAGATGTATATCAGGTTTGCAACAAACATGGCGAACCCTATCATCAACATCGAGCCCACGGCACCAGACAGAGCAACAAGGATTACGC
>JAGXOS010000019.1 GCA_023659775.1 Methanomicrobia archaeon LH_S14
GCAAATAGCTAATCAAATGCCTCCGTTTAGTGGAAATAGTGGCAAAGTTTGTTGATAGATAGTCTATGATTATTTATACTCTGAAACTTAGGACTTTACTTAGTTTTTTCTTTTAGTACAGGTTTTCTTTTTTCTAAAAAGAAAAAGTGTTGGGTAATGGAGATTGTAATACTAAGATTAGGACACCGCCTGGAGCGCGATAAACGAATAACCACGCATGTTGGATTAGTTGGGCGTGCATTGGGTGCGAAAGGCATGCTACTCGCTTCTGAGGATAAAGGCATAGAGCGGAGTATAAAAGAAGTAACGAAGCGGTGGGGTGGCGACTTCTTTGTGCAAACAGGTGTGAAATGGCGCGAAGAGCTAAAGAAATGGAAGCAAGAAGGCGGTAAAGTATGTCATCTCACGATGTACGGTGAGAACATCCTTGACGTAATAGATGAAATAAGGGAAGAAGCGAAAAAGGAAAAAGCTTGTATAATGGTCGTAGTAGGTGCTGAGAAAGTGCCATTCGATCTTTTCGAAACTGCGGACTGGAACCTCGCGGTAGGAAATCAACCGCATTCGGAAATAGCAGCCCTCGCACTATTTCTCGATTATTTGCAGCAAGGTAAAGAACTGAAAACTAAATTCGAGCATGCGGAAATGGAAATAGTGCCAAAAGGGAGAGGTAAAGAAGTAAAGGTGAAAAAATAAACTTTGAACTCCGCCATTAATTTTTGCTGACGAATTTAACCCACTTCCACTCCTTCTCCTTCTCCCTCTTCACCTGGCTTCTTCGCAGCAGGCAATCGCTTCATCTCCGCCGGCACTTTCACTCGCAGTATGTTCGTAGAACGGACGTGGTAGACGGGGTCCCCAGTCATCGGGTCATAGTTCTCAGTGCGAATAATGCTACTCACCACCGTTTTAAACTTCAATACCGTGCCATCTTCCAGCTTATATTCATTCCAATCCTCTTTTATCGTCTCAAAGTCTACATTCATCGCTTCTATTTCCCCCCCATTTGGTAAACGTACTTTCAAATTACTTCACCTTTCTCTTATTTTGATTTTAAGATATATACTTATATTTATAGCCCTTAAAAAGTTTTCCATTATTTTACTCCTTTTCAAGTACGGTTATGTACCTACTTAAACTTTTATGAACTCTGTAAGTGTGCTTTTCAAGGGCACGGAAATTATGCTCGCGGGCAAGGGAATAAAGAGAAGAAGAATTGAATACGATAACTGCTTTTCCTCTGGTTTTAAGCACACGACATATCTCATTTAAAGTATTCTGGTGTAGGCGTTCCAGGAACAAGGAGCGGGATTCTGCAGTAAAGTAGCCTGAGCCTGATATCAAAGATGATCTGCCGTAAGGCATGTCTGTCACGATGGCATCAATGGTATTATCCCGTAATGCTATTTTAGCTGCATCTCCCATGATTAAATCAGCACTTAGCCCAAAAAACCGCACGTTCTCTTCAGCCCCTCTCACCATCTTCTCCTGCACGTCTATTCCAACCAGTGTCGCCCCTATCAGACCTGCTTCTATCAATATCCCTCCTGTGCCACAAAAAGGGTCAAGAAAAAGCTCTTTCTCTTTTATGCGGCTGAGATTAACCAGAGCACGAGCAAATTTTGGCATTATAACGCCGGGAGAAAAGAAAGGTCTTAAATGCGGTTTTCGTTCCTCAAATTGCTTTTTATTCGCAGAGTGTAAGAGCAAACAGAAAAGGCACGTTTGTTTTGTTAACAGGAGAACAAACGTTTTAGATGGATTCGTGAGGTTCACTTTATAACCTTTTCGTTTTATAATTTCTCCCGCTTTTCTCTCTAAACCCTCCTCTAAAGAAAACGGTTTTTTCTCTTTGGATAAAAAGTTTCTTTTTACTTTAACACGAACTGCAAATGTGTGCTCTTGTTCCATAATATCGTCTATATCCGCATTTTTAATGAGTTCCAATATTTCCTTTTTCTCCGGCTTGCTCTTACCCTTTATCTCGTATATGCAGTGCGTCATCCCTAATCGCTTTGATAGAGTATCGAGAACTGCATGCGAAAGTTGTGCATCAATCACCAATATTCCATCCGGGGATATCCTTTCCTCGTAAGCAACACTTAACGCATCTAAACAAGCTAAAACCTCTGCTTTCGGCAGTGTGTCATGCTCGAGAGACAGTTCAAAAGCAAGTTGCATTTTAAACCTTTTCTTTAAAAAAGAAAAGCTTTATCTTTACTTTAAATATTCGTATGAAATAAAATCATCATGGAGATGGGAAAGAAAGATGGGGATAGAAATTGAACACCTTAGACACGGAACAGAGCTTTTGAAACGCGGATTCGCTTCCTTGCAAAAGGGCGGTGTGATAATGGACGTAACGAGTGCGGAACAGGCGATAGTGGCGGAGGAAGCAGGCGCTATTGCTGTTATGGCTCTGCATGCAGTTCCTGCTGATATAAGAAAGGCGGGAGGCATAGCAAGAATGGCTGACCCTGCGGTCATCTCCGAAATCATTGATGCAGTTACGATACCGGCGATGGCAAAATGCCGCATAGGACATTTTGTAGAAGCGGAAATACTGGAAGCGCTGGGCGTTGATATGGTGGATGAATCTGAGGTTCTAACGCCGGTGGACACGCATCACGTGGACAAAAGAGGATTTACAGTGCCTTTTGTCTGCGGTGCCCGCGATTTAGGAGAAGCATTGCGTCGCATAGAGGAAGGAGCGGCGATGGTGAGGACGAAAGGAGAAGCAGGGACTGGAGACGTGAAAGAGGCAGTTAGACACATGAAATTAATCATGGGAGACATAAGATCACTAAAAGGAAAGAGCGAGGAAGAGTTAAAAGACGTTGCGAAAGAGCTGAAAGTGTCTTTTGTAGTGGTGCAGGAGACGGCGGAATTGCAGCGATTACCTGTAGTGAATTTCGCAGCCGGAGGAGTTGCAACGCCTGCGGATGCAGCTCTCATGATGAAACTCGGAGCAGATGGTGTTTTTGTCGGCTCCGGAATTTTCAAGTCGGAGAATCCACCCAGAATGGCTTCTGCAATTGTGGAAGCGGTGAACAACTACGATGATGCAAAGAAACTGGCGGAGATTTCTAAAGGATTGGGAATACCGATGAAAGGGATTGAAGTAAGTGTTTTGTCGGAATCGGAGATGTTGCAATTGAGAGGGTGGTAGTCTCTGCTCAAAATTCTGTGGAATCGTGGGCTCTGCCCACGTCCCCGCAAACCCTGAAAGGGTTTAATAAAGCGAATAAAATATTCCATAGTGGTAAGTTACGTGCCAAACAAACAGCAGAGATATTGGCAGAAAAATTGAGCATCGAACAAGTAACAGAAGCTGAGAAATTGGCTCCTAATGCCGATCCTAAGGTTTGGGAAGATCGTTTATCCGGGATAGATGAGGATGTCATTCTGGTTGGACATCTACCACACATGAGTAAACTCAGCGGTAGTTTACTTTGTGGAGATGAAGAAAAAGAAACTGTGGCTTTCAGGATGGGTGGAATTGTATGCCTTGAGAGAAACGGAGACGGACACTGGACTGTGCAATGGATGATTACTCCAGAATAGTGTTTTAAATATTAAAACATACCCCTTATCATGCCAGCCCTCACAGCGAGAGAGAAACTTGAGGAATTGAGAAGAAGACTAAGAGAGAAAGATAATTTACTTGTCGCTTTCTCCGGTGGCGTTGACAGTGGTTTTCTGCTGACGGTTGCTCATGAAGTGCTGGGTGAAAAAGTCCTGGCAGTAACGATAGACAGTGAACTGTTTTCGAGAAGGGAATTAGAACACGTCAAGAGCTTTTTAGACAGCGCAGGCATCGCTCATAAGATAGTGCAGTTCTCATGGCTGAGAAACGAAGCTTTTGTCATAAATCCGTATAACAGATGCTATCATTGCAAAAAGGCTTTTTCGAAGATACTAAAGGAAGTTGCAGCTGAAGAAGGCATACGAACAATCTCAGAAGGCGTTACCGTTTCTGATTTTGATGAACACCGTCCGGGCATTGTGGCATCTGAAGAAGAAGGTGTATGGCATCCTCTGGTTGAAGTCGGCATAACAAAAACCGAGGTAAGGCAAATGGCGAAGGAGATAGGACTGCCCTTTTGGGATAAGCCTCCAAATCCTTGTTTAGCCACAAGGATAGAATACGGAGAGAGGATAACGGTGGAAAAACTGAAGATGATAGAAGAGGCTGAGAATTTTTTAAAAGATATGGGCTTCAGGCAAGTCAGGGTTAGATTGCACCATGGAGGAATAGCGAGAATAGAGGTCGGGAAAGAAGAGATAGAGGTTTTTTTCGATACAAAAATGCTTGAGGATATTTGCGGCAAACTGAAAACGATTGGCTTCAATTACGTCACACTTGATCCTGAAGGATATCGAAGTGGAAGCATGGATAGTTTATTTATATGACATAACCCTTTAGCTTTTAACGGAGATGAGAAAGAGGTATGAAAAGTATAAAAAAGCTCAAACCGCTCGCGGCTGTTGTTGGTGCAGGTCGGACAAAGTTTGGCGAACTTTGGTACAAGAACCCTGAGGAACTGCTGACTGAAGCGGGACTAAAGGCAGTGGAATCCGTAGAACACGGGTTGATGCGTAAAGACATCCAGACATGTTATTTCGGCAGTTTCCTTTATCAAGTCACCAATAAGCTCGCACTCATACCGGGGTACATGGCGCGAGAACTGGGCATGAATATACCCATGAGCAATACGGAAGCAGCTTGCGGCTCCGGCGGTTCAGCCCTCTACAATGCATGCCTCGGCATCAGATCCGGGGTGTACGATGTTGCCCTGGTTGGTGGATTTGAGAAAATGACAGACAGGTCGGGGAAGATCATTGACGACCTCATGTTCGCGGGCGACCCACACGAGTTCGACGCCGGCTACACCTTCGCGGGTCTATACGCATCTATGATGGCAAGGTACATCCACGACTACGGAGATGGCAGTGACGGCAGGTGCAGAGAAGCCCTTGCTCTCGTCGCGTGTAAGAACCATCACCATGCCGTAGGGAACGAGTACGCACAGTTCAGAAGAGAGTTTTCGGTGGATGACGTGTTCAATTCGCCGTTAGTCGCTGACCCCGTTCGAATGCTACACTGCTCGCCGGTATCAGACGGCGCGGTGGCGCTCGTGGTAGTCAGTCCGGAAGTGGCGAAAAAGTACACGGACACGCCCATTTACATTGTGGGAAGCCAACAGGCAACAGATGACGTGTCCATCTCCAGTAGAGAGAGTCTCACGGGGATCAAGGCTACAAGACTGGCAATGGAGAAGGTTTTGAAGGAAACGAGCATGACAATGGGCGATATTCAGGTTGCTGAAGTCCACGACTGCTTCACCATAGAGGAAATCTTCTTCTTAGAGGATTCAGGATTCTGCAAAAAAGGAGAAGGCTGGAAGATTGTTTACGACAGCTATAACTCCTTCAAAGGTTCGAAGCATATCCCTTATGTGAACGGGGATAGGGAGATGGTGGTCAACGCCGGCGGTGGCTTGAAAGCGGACGGACACCCGGTGGGCGCTACAGGGGTTAGACAGGTCTATGAGTGTTTCAAGCAGTTGAGGGGCGAGGCAGGAGGGAATCAAGTTGATAATACGCTTAATGTGGCTTTGTGCCATAATATAGGAGGGACTGGTGGAATCGCCACCGTCCATATTTTAATGAGGGAGCTACAATAAATGAGCGAACCAATTACAAGGAGAAAAATCCTCGTTGATTATAGAATCCGGGCAGCGAAATGCGAGAACTGCGGTAGAGTTTACTTCCCGCCGAAGTCCTTCTGCAACGTAGAAGGAAGGCGAAGCAGAATGCGTCTGGTAGACCACTTTTACGAAAAGGGAACGCTCGTATCCGGCAGCGTCATCCGCGTACATACAAAAAAGTTCGATTACCTGCAATCCTTTCTGTCGGGGGTAATTCATTTCCAACAGGACAACTTGAAAGTCCCGGGCAGAATAACGGACTATGTTCCTCCCCCGGAAGAGGTTGATGTCACTGAGTTCATCGACAGAGAGGTGGTGCCAAGGTTTAGAAAAACTTACACGGACGGAGCAAGCGGGCTCATTTACTACTCAAGCATGAACTTCTCCTTTGAAGACGACTACTACCCCTTTCAGGAATACAAGCCAATCAAACCCTCTGGAAGCAAAAACGAAGGTAAACCAGGAATTGTTGGATACGGTGTATATCTCCCAAAGTTCAGAATAAAGAACGATGGTCAGGATGTGCTCGGTGTAATGGAACGTGGTTTGCCCTTTGCTGATGAGGACACCACCACCTTCGCTGTGGAGGCAGGTAAGAGGGCTCTCATCCATTCAGCTATTGACAGCCGATACGTGAAGAAGTGCTTTGTCGGCTCCGAATCAGCACCATACGCGGTCAATCCTTCCATGTCCACCGTATCTCAGGTGCTCGAGCTCGGCGAGAAATACGAGGACGGGTTCTTCTCCGGTGGTATTGACTCTCAGTTTGCCTGCAAAGCAGCGACGGACTTATTCATTGATGCCGCTGCTTTAGTCGCGTATCCCACTTTCGGCGGCGAATACGTCATGGTCATAGGAGCTGACAACTCCCAGGCTGCTGCTGGCGACCCGCTGGACTACACTGTCGGCGCAGGTGGCACAGCTTTCATCTTCGGCAAACAAGATGTCATCGCAACCTTAGACTGCTATGTTCCTTATACATCTGACACACCGGATTTCTACCGAAGGGATGGAGAGGAATACCCAAAGCACGGTGGCAGATTCACTGGAATACCTGCCTACTTCAAACACGTTGGAACTGCCATGAGGGCTGTCTTGAAGGCGTGTGACCTTACTCCAAAGGACATCCAATACGTTGCTAACCACTCCCCCAATGCTAAGTTTCCATACCAGGTAGCCATAGAAGCAGGCTTTGATAGGGAACAGATTGAACCCGGCTTGGTAGTGAAGGATATAGGCAATCTGTATTCCGGCTCATGCCCCACTGCCTTAGCCGCTGTCCTGGACATAGCAGAACCCGACGATAAGATACTCATGACGAGTTACGGGTCCGGAGCGGGAAGCGATGCATACATCTTCACCGTTACAAACGAAATAGAGCGGAAGAGAGAGAGGTCCATTACCGTGAAAGAGCAGATTGAAAACCCACATCGGCAATACGTTGACTACTGTACGTACCGAAGATGGAAAGAAAGGTAGTATCTGCTTTACAGTTGTGGTGGTGAGTTTTATCCTCTCGTATTATTCTATATGCTTGGGATTGTATCAACGCCAATTGTTTTTTTTTGGTGGATTATTCACTCCGTATTATAAATACGTGATTGGGGGATTTATTTGTTATGGACGCGGATTAACGCAAATGAATGGATTGGCGCAAAGGTTTATAAAAGCGTGAAATGGTAGAATAAATCAATAAATCAATAGAAAGAGAAGATGAACGAGGATATTAAAAAGAGGATAATGGAAAAAGTTGAGACCGTGGTTGAGCGAGTTGAGTTCATCGAAGAACATCTATCGGAAGAGATATTAGGAGATAGAATATTGCGGAAAGCGACATATAAAGAATTTCAAGAAGCTGTGGAAGCTGCGTCAGACGTATGTGCAATGCTTAGAAGAGGACTGAATTCATCAGCAAAGGATGACTACGACAATGTTGATTTTTTGGTTGAAAGAGATGTTTTGGAAGAAAGAATGGGGGGAAAATTAAAAGAAGCAAACGGATTAAGAAATAGACTAATTCACGGATATGATGGTGTAAATGATGAAACAGCATGCTATGCGATAAAAGAATTGGTAGTGAATTTAAGAGATTTTTCGGTGGTGGTTTTAGAATGGATAAGAAAATGAAAGAGCACTTCTTAGAAGTGGTAAAGGATATAATGCCCTATGTTAAAGGGATATTGGTTTATGGTTCATTTATTAAGGGATATGCGGATGTGAATTCTGATATTGATATATGTGTGATAGAAAAGGAAGGCATTGAGTCGAAGGATTGCTTCGCTTTATACGAGAGTATTTTGGAGGTTTCGGCAAATGAAAGATACGATATTGTGGTATTCAATGAGATACCATGGTATCTGAGAGGAGAGATTCTGGAAAATAACGAGGTTATCTATGCAGAGGATGAGGATGACCTGGATTTTTGGTTATATAAACAATTAAAGATTTGGAACGGGATGAAAAGAAGGCAAAAACCGGTATCTGCTGAGGATTTAATTGGTAGAGTAAAAGAAGGAGGATTGAAATCGTCACGCAAAAGTAGGGGTCTAAGTTAGAAGAGGGTGTGGCAGAAGCCATCAAGTCATCTCTTCCAGCACTTCCTTCGCCCTGTCAATTCTCACCTTCTTTTCGCGTACCAGTATTTCCACAACCCTGTCTATCATCTCTCCTTTTGCACCAGCCGCTATTGCAACGTTCCTTGCATGTAAAGACATGTGTCCTCTCTGAATGCCCTCGGTTGCCAGTGCACGGAGAGCAGCGAAATTCTGCGCCAGACCCACCGCCGCAATGATCTCCGCAAGCTCGTTTGCTGTTTTCACGTCAAGTATCTTGACATTTATTCTCGCAGTCGGATGAACCGTTGTCGCACCACCAACGAGACCCACTGCAATTGGCAGTTCGATAGTTCCAACCAGGTCATGGTCTTTGTTCTTTTCCCATTGTGTCAATGGAAGATACTTCCCGGTGATGCTTGCATAGGAATGTGCACCTGCCTCAATCGCCCTGAAATCGTTCCCCGTGGCGATTACAACCGGGTCTATACCATTCATTATGCCCTTGTTATGCGTTGCACATCTATACGGATCGGACTTTGCAAACAGGTATGCGCTGACGATACCATCAACAACGTCTTCTCCACCGATAGCGTCCTTTGCAAAAACCGCCCGTGCAAATGCTAACCTGTACGTTGCAAGATTTGAGATAATTCTTAAATTCACTTTTCCGTCCGTGAATTGCTCAATAAAAGGTGCAACCGCTTCAGCCATCGTATTTACCGCATTCGCGCCCATTGCATCCTTGACATTGACCAATAGATGAACAATCACCATTGGACCAGCAATCGTATCAATGACTTTTACCTCGAGGTCTTTCGCACCGCCGCCAAGGTTCACAAGCGTGGTGTGATTTTCATTTGCGAGGTCTAAAATTCTGCGCTTATTTGCGAGAATGGTAGATTTTGCAGCCAAAGGATCGGAAACTGCAGTTAATTGGATTTGCCCGATCATTATAGGTTCCGTGGAACTTGTTTGGAAACCGCCTTTCTTCCTTGCCATCTTCGCAGCATTGCTCGCCGCCGCGACGACGGAAGGCTCCTCTATTGCCATTGGTATCAGGTAATCCTTACCATTAATCAGGAAATTCGCCGCAATGCCCAGTGGCAGTGGCATGGAGCCAACAACATTCTCTATCATTCTGTCTGCTATTTCTCCGAGAGCCCCTGTATTCCCAAGAACTTTTATCTCCTCTTCTGTTAACCCTGCAAAATCCATTAACTTCTCTAACCTCTCCTCTACACTCAGCTTATAAAATCCCGATATTTTCGACGTTCTCATTTTAAACCTTTTCTTTAAAAACACTTATCATTTTTTAATTTTTAATTTAAAGTGAAAAGGAAAATGGAAGAAAAAATATCGCTGCGTGAATATCTTTATTCTCTTCGATTCTATATCTTGTTCATTTCCGTCCTTTTCATTGGTTCCATTGCCCTTGGGTATATGGGTTTCCTGAGCGATGTATTTAGTGAGCCGTTGGAGTGGATTCAACAGCTTAGCGAGAATATAAAAGATTTTACACAGTCATATCCATTATGGATAATTTTTTTGGCTTTCTTTACCGTGATATTCTTGAATAACTCTTTCACTTGCTTCCTTGACATCATATTGGGGCCTCTGATAGGTATTTTCCCTATGTTTTCCGCATTTATCAATGGCGGTTTACTCGGCTGGTTTGCACAAGAGGAAGGTCTGATTATCTTTCTTGCGATAGTGCCACATGGCATATTTGAGCTACCCGCTTTTTTGCTCTCAGCATCAATTGGCTTGAGACTGGGGCGAGAGGTTTTAAAAAGGAAAGGCGAGAGGCATTTAAAAAAGGAGTTGAAGAATGGTTTGAGGTTTTTCCTCGTCCTGGTCTTGCCTCTTCTCCTTATCGCCGCCTTCATTGAATCGGTTTTGATTGTCGCTGCCATTTATTTTGGATTAGCATGAGAATTCAAAACGGCGTGTACTGGTATAAGGAGAAAGGATTGCTTGATGCAAATACTTACGTGATAAAGAATGAAATCACTGTTCTCATAGATCCGGGATTGGAGAATTACCTTGGGCTGCGACTCGAAGAGATGCAAGAAGATGGGATTAGTGCAAAGGATATTGATTTGATTGTAATCACGCATCTTCATCCTGACCACTGTGACGCAACAGCAGCGCTTAAAGAAGTATCGGGTGCAAAAGTTGCACTACATCCATCACAACTGGAATATCTTGACACGATGGCTGAAGACGCTTTGCGATTCCTTGGCGTAGAAGCAAAAACAAAGAAGTTCGATGTGGATTTTGTGTTTGACGAGAGGTTGAGCTTGGGAAACACAGAATTGAAGATACTACACACGCCAGGGCATTCTCCGGGAAGCATTTGTTTTTACGCTTCGGATAAAAAGATTTTGATATGTGGAGATTTGGTGTTTGATAAAAGCGTAGGAAGGACTGATTTGCCTTTTGGTAACAAAGAAGAGCTGAAAAGCTCTATTAATACGGTATCAGCGCTGGATACCGAACTTCTGTTGCCGGGACATGGTGCGATAATAGAAGGGAGGAGCGATGTTAAAAGGAATTATGAACTCGTAAAAACCTTTCTTACAACCTTTTTTTAGCAGAGACCATCTCAACAAACACCCCCCCTCACACCACACCCCCCAAATCTTCTAAAAACATCTTCACTATTTCTTCCTTCACATGCGGCGTTATCACCAATCGAAGTGCCTTTGGCACTCTTGTTACGGAAACTCGCCATCCCTTATCTTCTAACGCATTCGACACCCTTTCCACCTCCGCATCCGGAAAACTCAACGTTACCACGTTCATAACGGGCTCTATCACTGGAGAAATGCCCATCCCCTTTGCACCGCTCACTAACATCCTCGTTAGCCGCATGCATTCACTTACAATTTCCTTCAGACCTTCTCTACCAAGATATTTGAGAACCGCGTAAGTAGCCGCTGCTGATGCACCGCTTCTCGTTCCTATCAACGAACACTGCTCCTTAGTCGTCAGATAAGGTGTAGGCACTGCCAACTCCTCTAAATACGATTCCTCACGAAACAAAATACATCCTGCGGGAATCGTGCTCATCCCCATTTTATGCGGGTCTATTGAAATTGCACTCACCCCTTCAAGCGAGAAGTCGAACTCGTATTTCTCATCAAGAAACGGAATCACGAAACCGCCAAAGGCGGCATCAACATGCAAGAAGATGTTTTTTTCATTCGCAATACTCGCAAGCTCCTTTATTGGATCTATCTGTCCAAATTCAGTTGTCCCCGCTATTCCTACCACGCATATCGTTTTATCATCTATCAATTCTTCCACCGAATTCACGCCCACTTTCAAATCCTCGTCCAGAGCCGCTTTCCGCACTTCTACGCTCAAAATATCAGCGATTTTGTCAAACGAGAAATGAGCTGTTTCTGGAACGATTATGTTCATCTCGCTCAGTCCCTCCCTCCTTTTCCTGTTCCTTATCGCATGTATCACCTGTATATTCGATTCTGTTCCGCCAGTGGACATATATCCAAAGGCGTTCTCATTCCCCAGCAGCGCTCCTACCATTCGTATCACCTCATCTTCCATCTCTTTTGTCCCCGGAAATAACCCTGGATCACCTAAATTCGATTCCAAAAACATCTTATGTGCATACGCTGCTATTTCATGCGGATACGTGCACATCGAACTCAAAATTTTTCCATACGCTAAATCCTTCTGCTTCTTCTCTTGAAGCAACGACTCTATCTCCTCTCTAATCATACCTCGCTCTTCCATTTTTATCGCCTCCCTTCTTTTTATAAAAAAGGATATATCTAATAGAAGGGATAAAAAAATATGGCGAAAAGGACGGAAAAAAGAGAGATTAAAGAAGGAAGGGAAGAAACATTTCCAAGATTCGGTGGAGGAGAGATCGATGAATTTCTTGACGAAGCAAACGAGCTTTTGGAAAGAGGAGAGAGGACATCAATAGCACAAGCGTGTGAGAAGTTTTACAAGGTTACTGAGGAAATAATCAAGATTTTAGCGGAAGAGCATTTACTTGAGGAATGGAGAGAGGCGGAGAAAATAGGAAGATGGACAACTCCATTATTACTTAGAACAGTCAGGAAATTAAGGAGGAGAGAAGGAGAGTTAATAGGAGAAGCGTGGGCTGACGCCTGGCTTTTGCACACTTTGGGTTTTCATGAAAATCAATTAGGTGCTGAAGAGGTCTTCGATTATGTTGGGAATATAAGAAATTTGGTTGTGTGGTTCAATCGGAGAAAATGAAAGGTTTATTTCCCAAACAACTTCGAAAGAAGCGTCTTTTTTGTATCGCACATCTCCTCGAAGACGCAATTATCACAAGGTGCATTCTCTCCTTTCTCCGGGAAAACACCCCCTTTTATCCGCTTTACTTGTTTCAATATCTGTAAAGCAAGTGCCTTGTCCCTCCTTCTTATCTGCGATTCCCTGAACTCCGCAGTTCTTATATATTCCACAATCCCTCTCTTTACCGTTGTTTCAAATTCATCCTCGATAAGCATTGCATACGCCGCCAACTGCACCCTATCGCTTCTCCATACACTATACTCAGGGCATTTACCTGTTTTTATCATGCATGGTATAACTTCCTCCCCTGTTCTTATCAGCTTGTCCACGCTGCCGCTCATGCTCAACTTTTCCGAGACCGTCGTATGTTCACGTTCATACCCCTCTGCTTTCTCTAATTTTAACAACTCGTTTTCATTTCTTACCTTCTCCAGCCATTCATCATTTCCCATGCTACATACAAAATCTCTTTTCACCGCCTCAAAAAAATCCTTTTCTACACCTTTCAGCTCTTCCCTATATATCCATTCCACACCATCCGCGACATCTTCAATTACTCTTTTTGCATCAGCTTCCGTTTCATCTCCCTCTCCTTCCTCATCCTCTCCGCCGTAAATTTTATGTAAATTAAATGCTAACTCCTTTAGCAGGATATTCTCAATCACGCTTTTTTCTTTTCCCTTTGCTATTCCACCCTGCTCATGTCCTCTTGCACTGAAATAAACCAGCCGGGGACATAGCATATATCGCGTTAAATCGGAAACTTTAATTATAGGTTTGTGTTCTTGTTTGTATTCCATTACATCACACCAAATAGTTTAAATATAACATCTTTTATTTTAATGTTATAACATTACCAAAGGAGGAAATAAAGAGAAATGTTTGAGGCTAAGATAGATGCAAGCATGCTGAGAGAATGCATAGAGTCAATTACAGCAATAGTGGATGAAGGAAAGTTGAGAATAGCGGAGGATGGTTTAAAACTCTGGGCTGTTGACCCTGCGAATGTGGCAATGGTTTCTTTTGCGTTGCAAAGCGATGCTTTTGACGATTTTCGATTTGCGGCGAAGGACGCGGAATCCAGTGCTGAAGTTGAAGTTGAAGGCACGACCGAATCCAAAGCTGAGACTGAAATAGGCATAGATTTCGTGAAGTTGCTTGGAATCCTTGGAATAGGTGGAAGGGAAGAGGTTGAGCTGGAGCTGGACGAACACGCACAAAAACTGTTCACAAGGATGGGCAGTCTCGCCTATACCATTTCCTTGCTTGACCCCTCTTCGCTGAGAAAAGAGCCAAAGGTTCCGGAGCTTGAGTTCCCTGTGCAGGTAATCATCGAGACAGAAGAATTCAGAAGAACCATACGCGCTGCTGAGAAGATAGGCGACCACATAGTGCTTGGTGTAGATGGGGAAGTGTTCTACATGGAGGCGGAAGGAGAGATGGAAAAATTGAGGTTAGGGTTGAGGAAGGAGCAATTAATTCATCTGACACCTGGAACACTTCATTCTTTATACTCGCTTGACTATATCTCGGCAATGAGCAAGGGAATGAGCCATGCGAAGAACATAACGCTCAACCTTGGTAAGGATTATCCGCTGCAAATAGAATTTGAAGTGGCAGAGGGCAAGGGAAAAGTCAATTATTTGGTTGCACCGAGGATAGAGTCTGAATAAACACGACAGCATCGGCTCGTCACGAAACGATGGAGGAAGCAGCAAAAGAAAGGATACATCTATGCTTTTATCCTTTTCTCTCCGCGGCATCGAAATATGTAGAAGAGTCAGGAATTACGCTGGATAATTTGATACGCACCGGTGCCTTTAGATATGCAAGATCAAGGGGTAAAGAGAGGATAATAGAAGCGATAAATGATGGAAAGGTCCGAAAGCAAGTTATAATCAGCAACGCTCAGGCGGAGACGGAATTATTATCTTATCCTTTTGCTCGTATTCTCGTGTCGTGCATCGGTGATGAGCATCTTGTCCGTAGATATGCGCTGTCGGAAGCTAAAGCGGCATACGAAAAACTATTAGCCAGCACTGGTTCCAGCTCAGACACCGATATTATTTACGAAATGTCCGAAGAGTTTGGCATACGAGTGGATTTCTTACCTGGGGAGCGAGAGCAGGTTCAGATGCCTTTCGGTGATTACTTGCGATTCGCTGCTAATCTTCGGGATAAAAGATGGAAACTGGTAAATCGAGGGTTGGAGAAGGGGGAGGTAAAACTCAGAAAGAGCGAATTTGTACGCATTATCCAGGAAGCGATGTATGAAAGAATAAAGAAAGACCTGCCATTGGATGTCCCCGCTGATATATGCGAGGCGATAAGTGGATATACAGAGGATATAAAAAAGGAGTTGGAGGAAAAGCGGAAAAAGTTCGGTGATGCTGGTTTTGGCTTTGGCTTTGAGTCGGGCTCAGGCTTCCTCGTAAAGGACCCAAGCTGTTTTCCTCCTTGCATATCTTACATTCTGAGCAACTTAAAAGAGGGTGTAAACGTTCCACACAGCGCAAGATTTGCGGTTACTGCTTTCTTGTTGAACGTAGGTTTAACTGAAGACGAAATAATAGAGATTTACAAGAACTCGCCGGATTTTGATGAAGACCGAACGAGGTATCAGGTGGGGCATATTGCGGGGGATAAGGGGAGTGTCCGTTATACTGCGCCGTCCTGTGCGACAATGCGCACTTATGGGAACTGTATTGGAAATGACGAAGTTTGTGAGAAGATTCCGCATCCTCTAAGCTACTACAAACTGAAGTTGAAGATGAAGATGAAGATGAAAAAAGAACAGCAGGGTAAATCAAGTCAAAAGGAAAAAGATGAGAAGATTTTATAAATACAAAGTGGAGTTTTTGCCCATAGAAGAGGAGCAGGGCGAGAAGAAAATTGATAAAGAGCGAATTGAAGTCATTTTAAATAGATATGCGGAGAACGGGTGGCGATTACGGCAGATAGATCTATGTGGGAATTTGGGCTTGATATGTGTGTTTGAAAAATCTGTGTAATCAGTGGTTGATTATGTTTGGCAAGTTGTTTAATCGGAAAGAATTGGAGAAGAAGGTCGAAATACTGCAAACACGTATTAATAAGCTTGAATCGGAAAATAAATTGCTATCTACGCGATTATCGAAGCAGGAGATGCGAACCAAAAAGGCGGTATCTGATAAACAAGAAACGGATTTGGCATTGAAAAAAGCAGAGGAAAGAATAGAAAAGCTCGAGCGCACGCTTGAGAATCAGAAAGAAGGAAAGCAAAAAACTGACGAACTAACACTGACCTTCAAACGCGCTGTAACATTAACAAATGCTCAATCTTGCGACCTTTTGTCTCAGATCGGCTCGGTCAGGTCAAGAAATGAAGACCTTGTCACGGTCTACCTGCGTCCAAATGAATCATTTACCGACCTGAATGAATTTGAAAGTACTATTGAACTTGAACAGGATGTCAAATACCTGATGCAAAGGATTGAGTCAGTGACAGGTATGGCACTCTTCTATGATATGAAAAGGCTGGGGATGGTTCGCATGCTCATGACACCACCGTTTCCAATACGAGAATCCAAATGGAAACTCGACCGTGCCTTTGATACTATACAGCTACAAGAACTATTGGAGCAGAATCAGGTAATTTGCATCTTATTGGCACATGCAGGGGAGACGTTTATCGGCATATCAAATCGAGAAGCGTTTATTGATCACAAGGTTGTTCGCAGTAGTGTAAAGGAGAAGCACACAAAAGGAGGATGGAGTCAGCGTAGATTTGAACGACTCCGCGATGAGGACATCAGGCATCACGCCGAGAAGGCAAGAAGTGTATTTGAAGCGCTGGTGGATAAATATAAAAACGAGCTTAAAATGATAGTTGCAAGCGGTGAGCATAATCTGGTCAAGGAGGTTACAGGTGCCGATCATGGGTATCGGTATCCGTTTCCGTTGCTCATCAGAAGTATAGACATAAAAGCAAAGATAGAAAAGCGTAATATTGATAAGATAAGGGTGTTGGCATGGTCTGCGAGGTGGTATATCCTCAAAAATCTCCAAGATTTCATAACCAAGAAATATCTTCGATAGGATAATCCTAAGTTTAGATTTTTACACTATGTAACCGCATAAACAAATTAGTCATAGTATATCGGTCGCTTGCGGTAAAGTGGAGCGACCGATATACCTTTATGAACCGTTAACTACCCGCACTCATGCCGTTGAATTAACTCACTGCTACATCTGGGATCCCTCAACCCTTTATGAACACCCTAGCAGTTGGTATAGAGTTTGTAGACAGTTTGCAAAGATAAAATCACTAATGTCCTTGGTTTATAGCAAGATTAACCGTTAAGCATCCTGGTACACTTGTACTCCTCGGCGACATTCTTGAGCTCTGGGATCCCGAAGATGATGACAGAAATAACGTCATAGGGGATCTATTAGCTCCCCTTTCGATTTTGAACAACCTTGATTGTAATGTTATCTACGTAATTGGAAACCATGACGAGGATCTACTTGACTTTAAGAAAGTTTGGAGGAAGAAAGAAGTTGATTATCCCTACAAAGGGAAGGGAACGTTTTAGATACTGTATCGAAGCTACCCGAGGAATAAAGCAGGAACAAAGATAATCAAAGGTGTACCAATTGGAAAAAATACCTATGCTTTTTTACATGGCCATCAATTTGACCGATTTCAAGTTTTCTATCGGATTAGTAAGTTTCTCAGTAAGAAGCTGAAAAAGCAGGTTCGAATTGATCCCATAGATTGGTTTCAAGACTTGGCAAATGTATCGTTTACTAAAAATATAGGACTTAAACTGAATGGGCCTACATTACTCTTCGGCGTGCTCCTCGTTCTTTATGGTTTAGGGTCTTATTGGTTCAAAGATATTCCGGTATGGAGCGGCTTCGGTATCATTTTGGTAATCATCTCATCTTTTTTCGTTCTGACGATTCTTCCAAAGGTTGTCACCTTTTTGAATACCGCGATTTGGCGACGAATCCCTGGAATTATCGTTAAGAAATGTACGCCGGTTGATGAAGTTATAAAAAAGCGATATGCAGATAAAAAAGGCAAATTAATTGATGCAAACATCGTTGTTTTCGGACATACTCATAATGCCGGCAAATATTACAAGGAAAAGGATAAGCGATTATTCATCAATACCGGCTGCTGGGTAAGAGAATGCGCAGAGGAAAAGAGGAACACTTTTCTGTATATCGATGCCGAGGCTCCTTATTTGTTAACCTGGGACAAAAAGAAAGTGGATAACGGCGAAATACCGTGCTTGGAAGACGCGAGAGCGGTAATAAAGCAATAATAAAAAGTTCTTCATTTATTCATTCATACCTTCTATCACTTTCATAAGCACCTTTTCCAAATCCTTCATGCTTTTAGAAGCCGCATCAACGATTTTTTTATAGTCCAACTCTTCCCCGGCGATTATACCATGTGCATAATTCTCCACCGTGCTTATATTTGCGTATCGAAGCCCTAACTCCTTCGCAAGCGTCGCCTCCGAAGCCATGTTCATTCCCACCACATCAGCATAATTTTTTATGAAGTTTATCTCCGCTCTGGTTTCGAGCCTTGGTCCCACGGTTTGGAAATAAACACCTTTTTCGATGAGCTCAATGCCCCCAAAATCTTTTGCCACTTTTATTAATGTATTTCTCAACCCCGCATCCAATCCCGGTGTAATATGCACAATCTCGTCATCGTAAAAGGTGGGTATGCTGCACAGGCTTATGTAGTCGTGAGGAACTACCAGGGACCGCGGTTTTATATCATGCTTTAAACTGCCGGCAGAAGTAACACCTATGATTTTTTCAACGCCTAAATCCTTAAACGCCGCCAGATGAGCTTTATAATTTATCCTGTGCGGTGGGATATTTCTCTCTTTTCCATGTCTCGGGATGAAGACAACATCAGCAGTAAAGAGAAGGTAAACGGTGCCATACTTTGTCTCAACCTCTTTTTCTTTCGCATCTCCAAGAAACTTCGTCTTCGTGCCAAATAAACTTGTTCCGCCAATGATGCCGAGTGTCATTTTGTGTTTTTCTAAAAGGAAGTGTTTTTTTTTAAAAGGGTTTAAAAAATATCTTCCCAACTCCGTTCACCGAGAACAACCTCAAACTCGTTAATCGAAAGAACAGGCTTCTCGAAATGGACAAAATCCTCCGCCACTCTTGGACATGCGGTATTCACAAAAGCGTCAACTTTAAATCCGAGTAATTTCTCTTCTTTTATCTCATCCATAGCAATTAAATAAGCATTTAGCCCTTTCTCTATTGCTTTTCTCCTCAAAGCAACCGCTTCGTCGAGATTAAACTGTCCACTTTTCATGCCTATGATTATCCCACAGGACTTCGTATCCAACGCTCGCTCTATCACGAGATACCTCTTCTTCCTCAGTTCTTCAGCTTCGTATATACTTATCTGCGTGGTGAAAGGGTCAGTAGCAATTACCCTTTTACCTGTATACAAAGCGAGTCCAGCGGGATGAAAGCTTCCACTGCCTATGAACAAAATCTCATCACAGGGAACCATAGCAGAAGAGAAATCACAGCCCAATACCTGCCCATCGTACTTCAAGCGAGATTTACCTATTACCGCTTTCTTTCCAAAACTTGCAAGTACTATTTCGGCTTCTTTCAAGGTGTGAACATGCTGCACAGTCGCTACTAACCCTACCGTATCCCCTTTTATCTCGGCTACGGCTTTCTCCACTGCTGGCTTTATATCAACCCCGCTTCTGAGTTCTATGAAAAAGACCTTTTTAGGAATTTCATAAATGCTTTTACTTGTTTCTTTGGCAACGCTTTCTTTTCTAAATAAAGGTTTGTAAACGCTTTCTCTAAAAGAGTTTTCCGTGTGCCCGAAATGGAAAAGCACATCCACGATTCTCTCCAGTTTTTCATCTATGTCGCATGCACCATAACATGAGTTCCCGGATATTATCACTTCCGCTCCAGTCTCTTTTGAAATCTCGGCTGCAATATCAGTTGCTACGGTTTTAAGACCATCCGGGAGCTGCAGTCCAACCCTTCTCGCCCCTCTTTCTTTTATCAACTTCTTTATCTTCTCTAATTCAAAGTCGTATGCGCTTTTGTCCATCGTACATAAAATTTAACTCTCAATGTTTGTTTTATCATTACGCAATAAAAATTACGGTGCCTTTTTATACTCTTGAAATTTGAACTATTAACAGTTGCCAAATGTCAGGTGAAGATAAAAGCGAAGGTGCGGGAAAATCAGGGGAAGCGGGAATGAAGGCAGGATACATCGGTATTTTAGCTGTTGGATTGATGATCGGCATAATAATAGGAATTGTAGTCGGGGCTTTTGGGTTCCCTCAAACTCAAAGTTATAGTGCTGAAAGCGCTTTAAGACCGGAAGAAGCTGGTGAAAAGGTTACTGACTTTATCTCGAATTATGGTGGTCTTCCACCCGGTGCTGATGTTGCAGTAATAAATGTGACGGAGGTGGAGAATGCAAATCTGTATAAAATAGCGGTTAATATATCTGCAATGGGAATGGCCCAAACAGCAGAATCGTATATGACGAAAGACGGTAAATTGTTATTCCCTAGTGGAATTGACATAGAAGAATTTGAAGCGATGGCGGAGCAGCAGAAAGAGAATACAACAATTGGTAATTTCATCGTAAGCGGTGACGAAATATGCGAGGAGGATGGAAAACCGATCCTCTATTTCTTTGGTTCTGAAGGGTGTGGAGCTTGCAAATGGGAGCATCCCGTAATAGCAAATGTGACGGCGACGTTTGAAGGATTTATTTCATTCCATGACAATATAGACTCTACCGCAGATGAGGATATATTTGCTAAATATAGCGATGGACACATACCAACACTGGTATTGGGCTGCAAGTATTACCGGGTTGGCGCCGGTGCAAGTATGGGTGAAGACCAGGAAGCTAAGGTATTAACCGCACTAATTTGTGACTTAACCGGCAATAAACCCGTAGATATTTGCACTGACCCCGGAATTGAAGAGTGGATAAACAAAATTTAGTAAGGGGAATAAAACAGCAAATGGTCCTCCTATGACTTACATGTTTGGCTATTTGCTGAATTTAAACCGTGCAGTGGAGAATGCTGTGGAGATTGTGCGTAGCTGAATTGATTATTTATGACCACTACTTGCCGCGGGATAGGAAATTCCGCGAAAGGACTGAAAAGGTGTGGAAATTTTCACATTTCTTTTAATCTCTGCAACTTTACCATCTAATCTTTTCAATATAAGATTGTAATATTCTTCTGATATTTCCATTGTGACAAAATGTCTCTTCAACTTTTTAGCAACTGCTACGGTTGTCCCCGTCCCTCCAAATGGGTCTAGGACTATATCTCCCTCGTTACTAACACTTAGGGGGCATCACGAAATAACTATATCAACTACCTACCACTTATTGAAATTTCGGTCGATACAAAGAAGAAGGAATTGGTGGGAAACTTTAAAAATGATGGGCAAGAGTGGG
>JAGXOS010000001.1 GCA_023659775.1 Methanomicrobia archaeon LH_S14
TCGGGATATGGAAAAGCGTTCGTGATTCTATCACTAGAAAATTAGATTGTGCCGTTCAAACCCCTGATAAAACTATCTTTTCATGCGGATTTTCCGAATAAAAAGCAAAGTTTTATATAAATTAAAAGGTTGACTAAAGCGGAGAGAACTCGCACATTAAAACTTCGGTATATCACATATCAGTGTCGTATATCCTCCCATTTTAGAATAATATCCAAAGTTTGCTTCGTATATGTATATACCTCCATTTGGCAGAAGCTTAGTCCTCATTATGCTCAACCCACTTCAACATAAGAATTTTTAATATTTAAAACTTATCATAACCTTTTTATATCACCCACCCAATAATACTAAAACCATGATTATAGCACATACACCGGATGCAGATGACGCATTCATGTTCTATGGACTGCTAAGCGGCAAAATCAGTGCCAATTTTGAAATAAAGCATATTGTTGAGGACATTGAAACGCTGAACAGAAAAGCATTCCAGGCTGAGATTGATGTCACAGCGCTCTCAGTCCACGCTTATGCTTTTCTTCACCCCCAGTACAGGATTCTGTCTGCCGGTGCAAGCGTAGGTGATGGATATGGTCCGGTAGTTGTTGCGAAAAGGGAGATGGATATTGAAGGGAAGAGGATTGCAGTACCCGGGAAATACACCACTGCGAATCTGCTGCTAAAGCTGGCAGTTGGTGACTTCCAGCCTGTCGAAATGAGATTTGACGAGGTCATCACCTCAGTGAAGCGAGGAGAATTAGATGCGGGGTTGGTAATCCACGAAGCGCAAATAACTTATCCACAGCATGGGCTTGTAAAAATCCTTGATTTGTGGGAGTGGTGGCATGAGAAAACTGGGTTGCCTTTGCCTCTTGGCATTAACGCCATAAAAAGAGACATTCCATTGGAGACACAGCATGAATTTCTTGAAGCTTTGCGTGAAAGCGTGCAGTATGCACAGGATAACGTAGAAGAAGCTTTGCAGTATGCAATGAAATACTCCAGGGGTGCGGATAAAGAACTTGTCAAAAAATTCGCGTTGATGTATGTGAATAAGAGCACATACGAAATGCCAGAAGGTGTAGTAAAAGCCCTTGATGAACTTTACATAATGGCAGAAAGAAAAGGTTTTTTGGAGAGCCCGCCTTTAGACATCCTTTTTCTTTAAATATATTCATATTCCGATTTCCACGTGACATGTCATATCCATTATTGGATATGAACATAAAAGAATATATTTATATGCTGGAGTAAACCACTGCAAAACATGACTAACAAATTAAGTGCCTGGATAAGGATTCAAGAACTGTATAAGCACCCGACAGTACTTTTTCCGTTCTTACTCGGGACCGCAATTGCATGGTCAGAAGCAGGAACAATGGATTGACGTGTATTTGCTGTTTCGATTATTGCAACCTATTTTATAACTAACGGGACATTCATATCGAACGAGTATTTCGACTATGAAACTGACAGGCTAAATATAGAACGAGCTGGTGGAGATAAAGTCGGAGTCACCACGACTGGGGGGACGAGGGTGTTGGCAGAGGGTCTTTTACCAAGAAATCAGGTTCTAATAGCCCCTATACTCTTCTTTATCGTGGCAATTCCGCTTGGAATACTATTACAGTTCCACTTTAATACAGGGATATTAACGATGCCCATCGGTGTACTCGGGATTTTGATTGGTCTATTTTACACAGCACCGCCACTAAAAGCATCTTATTGTGGGTTTGGCGAAATATTTATGGCTATTGGGTTTACTTTTACTATTCCTGTTTTTATAGGTTACTACCTCCAACGAGAATTTAGCTGGCTTCCCCTTATCGTTGCGCTTCCATGGACTGTGGCTGTGCCGGCACTGAAGATAATTCGCGAATTCCCGGATTATGAAGCGGACTTGTCCGTAAATAGAAGAAATCTCGTGGTTATTTTTGGAAAGGAGAAAATGGCACCTGTTTACATCTTATTGACAATATGTTCCTTAATTCTGTTTGTTCCCATTGTGATTATCATTAAAGAAATGGTAGTTTTAGTGCTTCTGTTACCAACATTCTTCCTGCTCAGGAGTTTAATCCCGATGATTAAGGGAGAATGGAAGGATAAGGAGGGATTGGACACGATATGCAAGAATGGTTTCATAGGAATGCTTTTTATACTCGTGGCACTTACGGGGATTTTCATTCTCAAAGGTTTGTTATCAGGGTTTTAGTACAAACGGGGAAGGTAAAATGTCAGTTGACGAATTGAAAAGCTGGATAAGAGCACAAAAAAACGAAATATTTGCAAACGATGCAGTTGGCACAGGCTGTTTCAGCTATCTGCCGGGCGAGGTTGTATGGGCAGTCACAAAGAGGTGTAACCTGCGATGTAAACACTGCTCGATTGCCGATGTAAGTGGAGAGGAGCTCACGACAGAAGAGGGATTTGGTATCATCGAAGAAGCTGCTAAACTCGGACACGTAAAGTTCGCATTTACGGGTGGCGAACCTCTGCTGCGCGAGGACATCTATGACCTCATCGAATATGCATCGTCTTTCGACATGCAGGTGGTAATGGCTACGAACGGGACACTGATAACGAAGGAAGTTGCGGAGAACTTAAAGAAAGCGGGTCTGGAACGAGCCGCGATGAGCATTGATGGGATAGGAAGCGCACATGACGAGCTTCGGGGTGTAAATGGCGCTTTTGAAGACGTGCTGCGAGGAATGAAAGCATGTGAAGATGCGGAGCTTGCAATACAGCTTTTCACGATGGTTACGAGGTCTAATTATCATGAAATCGAAAAAATAATCAAGTTTGCAGACGATTTGAGTCTTTGGCGAATCTACCTTATTTATTTGATTGCCGTGGGTCGAGGTAAGGAGATTTCTGAGGATTGTTTATCCACGAATGAGAATATGAGGTTCTTTGACTACGTGGCGGATAAACAAAAGAACGTGAATGTCTGGCTCAAACCGATATGCAATCCGCAGTACTGGGCTTATCTGAAGGATAAGGGGCTTGTGGACCGTAAGGATAGGATTGAGTTTACAGGATGCACGGCTGGTATAACCCGATTTCACATATTTCCTAATGGTGACGTAACGCCATGTGCATATCTACCAGTAAAGGCAGGAAATATAAGAGAGCAGAGGTTTTTGGACATTGTCCGGGATTCTGAGATGTTCAAGGCGTTGCGGGCGAGAAAAGTGAAGGGACACTGTGCTACTTGCAAATACAAGCGAATATGTGGTGGGTGCAGGTCAAGAGCTTACGCTACTTCGGGTGATTATCTGGCTGAGGATCCGGTGTGCTGGTTTGGGGATGGGAAGGAGTGACGGAAAACTATACCATATTGCGGTGAAAGATTTAAATATTAAGAGTTCATTGGATATGATTATCCCAAGGTGAAGATAAGGGATGACGGAAATATCCCCGTGAACAATAAAGAAAAAAAAGTCCTTTAGATCGGTTGTTTGGAAATAGGAAAAGAGGTGATAAGATGGAGATAAAGCAATACGATCGAGCGATTGGATTCATGACTACGCCCCGAAATTGGAACTGGGTGAGTATTTCGTTGTTGAGATACCTAAAGGAACAGAAACAATCCTACCATAAAAAATGGCATAAAGCGATGGCGAAGTTTGAGTCCTTAGCTTCTTTAGATTTGCATATAGAAGAAATTAAAGGACAAAAGCCTGAAGGAGAAGTAAAAGTTGGAAAATCAGATACTGAGCACATACTAATTGTAACTAAAGCACTAATCAAATATGCAGAAGAACTGCTCAAAGAAGGAGGATAAAGTGGAAATAGAACTCTATAAAGATAAAATGCGACCAACAACAGATAACACGAGCTATATAGCTCGCTTATGCTCACCCAAACACTTCGCTTCACCCATGGCTTCGTATAGCCTGAAAACGCCGTATAAAATTCTGCCCCTCGCTGATTTGGAGGTATAAAAATGGTAAAGAAAGAAACACGCAAGGATAGCCTTCTTAGATTGATCTCTGATATTGGTGGTGAAGGTACACGAGAGCAGATAAACGCAAAAGTACCAGAGTATTGGGAATTATCTAATGAGGAACTAGAAATTGAGAAGGGAACAACAAAGCCGTTATACTGGCATCGTGTTGCAAGTGTATGCCAAGCTCTTAAAGATCGAGACCACTATCTTGAAAATCCGAAATGGGGAGTATGGAAAATAACTAAAAAAGGAAGGGAATATCTTTCCTCTAAAAGTTATGAGCCTCCCGTGAGCTCTGGTGGTCCAGCAGCAGAAGATTCGGCTTTAGTAATAAAATTGAGAAGTGCACAGAGAAACAGTGTTAATTATACAATCTTTGAAGAAACATTGACAGAGGCTTTCAATACCTTAGGATTTTACGCCAAACATCTCGGCAAACAGGATGAACCGGATATTTTGCTCAAATTTCTGAATTATAAAATAGTGGTTAACGCAAAGACAACAAATGAGGGTGTAATTAATCCGGGGCACATCGATTTTGATGCTGAAGAGAGGAATAAAGAGCGTTATGAAGCCGATCACGTCGGCATCGTGGCACCTGGGTTTTCGGAAGGGAATATCAGAGTAACTGCTGAAAGAAGAAATGTGATCCTTATCGAAACAGAAGCAATATGCAAAATTTTACAGAACCACGCAATTTATCCCTATGATCCCATTAAGATTGTTAAGATACTATTTGAGTCAGGCAAATATGTTATCACTCCGAATGACATCCCATCATCCACCATAGACTATAAAGAGTTAATAGAGATTGTCGCTAAGATTTTGTCAGACATAAAACTAACAGGAAAGACATCGTTTTCGAGTCAAGAATTACATATTGCGTATTCATGGCAAGGACTTGATTACGAAGTCGATAAGATAGAGACTGCATTAGATTTTTTATCCACAGCGCCATTTAGTATTTTACAAAAACAAACTGAGGAATATTCGTTAACGAATAATATTGAATTCATATTAAAGAGAATTGGTCTGTTATTACAGTCATTTAACAAGATGGAGGGTAAGATATAGAAAAACAGAGTTCGAAACTCTCCGTAACTCTTCAGATTGCCCGATGCTCACTCACTTAACAAAGCGTAACGGCTCGGTATCTCCGCCCAAATTTTACCTGCTACACAAAACTTCAGATACATTCAGAACTTTAAATTGTGAATTCGCCACTTAAAAGCTAAAAATGGACATAGAAGCGCATGTCTTTGAAGTATTAGAAAAAGCAGGCATTAAAAGAGGCAAGACCATATTGGATTTTGGCTGTGGTTCAGGCACGTATACGATTCCCGCTGCGAAAATAGCAGGTAAAGAAGGAAAAGTATATGCTTTAGACAAAGACAAGAAAGCTTTGGCTCAATTGATGCAAAAAGCCGAATCAGCGGGATTGAGAAATATAAAACGAATAGATACATCAGGCGAGTTGAAAATTCCTTTGCCGGATGAGTCTGTTGATGTCGTCCTTCTGTACGATGTTTTTCATTCTTACTATTTTTCACAGGTGGCTGATAGAAGGAAATTATTAGAAGAAGTTTACAGGGTTTCAAAAAGAGATGCTCTTATTTCCGTTTGGCCAAAACACATGGAATCGGAGGCAAAAGAAGAGATAGAAAGTGCGAATTTTTATCTTGAACGCGAATATGCCGGGACGCTTATTCATGATAATGAGGATATTGAAAAAGGAAAAGTGCTTAATTTCAGAAAAAGAATGTAAAACACATGGAAGCTCAAGAATTCAGTCTGAAGAGGGAACTCCAGAGAAAGGCTGTACACGTCACCTCCGTACTGATAGTCATATTTTACTACTTTCTGCCCAAAGAGGCGATATTGCTACCAATGACCTTGTTCTTGATATTATTCCTGGAGGTAGAGTTTATCAGGCTCGACCTAAAGCTAAAATTGCCATTTTTTCACAAACTTTACAGAGAGAATGAGAAGGACAGATTGAGCGGCAACGTTTTCTTCCTCATGGGAGCTATAATAGCCATTAGCGTCTTTTCCAAGGAGATTGCCATAGCCGCTATACTGATGACAATGATAGGAGACGCCTTCGCAGCCATATTCGGCAAGAGGTTCGGCAAGACCTGGATACCAAAGCTGAAGGACAGGGCTGTTGAAGGTTGTATGGCGGAGTTCATGGTGGACCTGCTCATAGGATTCGTCTTCCTGCACTCATGGCTGGTAATACTGGTGATGGCGGGGACGGCGACAATAGTCGAGACCGTGGTCAACAAGATAGACGATAACCTTTTAATTCCTTTATTCTCCGGGTTTAACGCCCAAATCCTCACTTACATAATTTCCTCAGGATACCTGTCCTTTCTGCCAATAGCTTAGCGATGATGAAAAAGGAGAAAGAACCAGGCTACAACATCAACTGGAACATCACAAGGGAATGCAATCTGAGATGCAAGCACTGCTACTATGACGCAGGCGTGCAATTAGAAGATGAACTCAGCACAGAGGAATCCTTTGCACTCATTGACGATATAGCCACCGTATTTGGTGATAAAGCGAACGTCACCTTTGGCGGTGGAGAGCCATTGATGAGAAAGGACATATTTGACCTCATTTTATACGGTAAAGAGCGAGGTTTGCGCCTCGTTCTCGCATCAAATGGAACACTGCTCACCGAAGAAGTTGCCACTCGTTTAAAAAAAGCAGGGGTCGAAGAAGTCATAATACCTATTGATGGCACTCAAAAGACGCACGATTCTATAAGGGGCGAAGGAGTCTTTGAAAAGGCGATAAAGGGTGCGAGAGTTTGTAGAGATGCGGGATTGAGTTTGGTGATTGACCCCTGCATCATGAAGCAAAACGAAGGTGAGACTGCAAAGATTATTGACATAGCTGAGAATCTGGGTGCGAGGCAGTGCAGGTTCTTCCACTATGTTTCAATGGGCAGGGGAAAGGAAGTGATGCCAGATAGTGAACTCGACACAGTTCAGTATGCAGAAAACCTGATGCTGTTATATGAAGAACAGAACAGGCGAAGGGAACTCGAGATATGCACTACGCAGGCATCGCAGTATTGGGTGGTACTGAAGAGAAAGGAAGAAAAAGGTTTTTTCGTTCCTGATTTCTTTTATAATGAGATTCCAGGCTGTCGAGCAGCCACAGGCATGCTTTCTATCAAACCGAATGGCGATGTCGTGCCATGTCCGCTGTTAGATGTAAAAGCAGGGAATGTCCGTGAGATGAGTCTTCGTGAGATACTGAACTCGAAAGTCTTTGTTAAACTGAGAAATCGTGAGGTAAAAGGCAAGTGTGCCACATGCAAATATATGGATATCTGCGGTGGATGCCGTGTGAGGGCGTATCTTCATACTGGCGATTATCTCGCAGAAGACCCTTTATGTAGCGACTTCTTTTTTGATTCTAAGCAATCCTGAACCTCAATATTGCTGCAATTCCTCCTAAACCGTTTAACCTCTTCCCCGGCTCGAACTCAGTGCTGAACACCACTATTTCCCCCCTTCCTCTTTCCACCTCCATAAGTAAGCTTTCTATCTCCATTCTCTCCTCCTCGCTCTCTTCCTCTTCTACCCTCGATGCCATGAGCTTTTCGTCGCTAATCAGCAGAGTTTCTATTGCACCATACTGCAAAGCATTTCTCACCTCTTCCTTTCCATACACCCCCTTTCCATCCTGTTCCTTGCTTATCTCTTCCATTAGCCTATCCAGCAGCCTAACTTCTCTTGTCAGCCTTTCCTCTCTTTTTAACCTTTCCACAGCTCCTCTTTTCAAAACTTCTATAAATCCCGACATGCCGATGCTTGAAACCTGTTCCGTTCTCGCTCTCTTTGCTAATTCCGAGTCCTTTTCCTTTAAGAAAGAAAGAAAATCGTTCTTTACAAAGCCGGGACCTGCAATGATTATTGCTTCCGCGGATATGGAAAGAAAAGAGCTTTTCAATTGGTTTAGCACCGCGTAAAAAAAATCCTTTTTACTTCCCTCTCCGCTCTCCATACCTTTACCCGAGCTATATCGTATTGAAAAAAGCTCATCCACGCCATACTGTCTTACTACTCCAGCAACTGCCTCCCCTTCCTCTATTGTGAGTACAATCACATCAGGAGAAACAACGGCTTTTTCCGCCTCTCTTATCCTTCTCAACTGATGCTCTTTCCATGTCTTGACGATAGACAGCTCCACGCCGGGTTCGATGTTAAAGGTATGATAAGAACCCAATTCAGTATCCAATCCTTTCTCAATCACACCTTTTATACGCAATCGGTGAGAAAATTTGTGAAACTCGACGCTTTCCGTCCTTATGCCTAATCTAAGAGGTTTCTTTTCCGTCTTATCCGGTCTTATCTTATCGGTTGCCTCCTCTAACCTTCTGTACGTAAGAGAATATACAAGGTCACCTTTTTCTATCACATGCTTGAGATGCCATAAGTCGTCTAACGATTCAGGGATTAGAGAAATTTCACCTGTTTTCCTATTTTCTCCTTTCCACTTTAACTTCTTTTTTAATACCTTCATTAACCCTCTCTTAGAAAGAAAAGGTTTACCAAAAGAAATAGTTTTTTAGAGAAAATTATTTAGGAAAAGATGCACGAAAGCATAACACTAAAACCACTGTTAGACGAACCTGCGATGGTTGTAGAGAACGAATTTAAAACTTTGGTGATTGCCGACTTACATTTAGGTATAGAAGCAGAACTAAGAGTTAAAGGAATAAATATTGGCAGTCAAACGGAGAAATTGCTGAAACGAGCGACAAAGTGCGTAAAAGCTGCTGAACCTGACGTGATAGTCTTATTGGGCGACGTAAAGCACGCAGTCCCAAGAATAGCGTGGATGGATAGAAAAGAAGTGCCTTTTTTCTTAGCCGAGCTGGCTGAGTATGCACCGGTATACGTGGTTAAAGGGAACCATGATGGACATTTAAACAGACTGCTGCCAAAAGCGACAAAGCACGAGGTATATATTAAAAGCACGAGAGGTTTCTTGTTTGACGGCGTAGGATACACGCATGGGCATTCATGGCCTTCACAAGATTTGTTCGCTGCAAAATATATACTGATTGGACACAATCATCCGAGGATACGACTTGTAAGTCCAAGCTCGCATTATACGAGCATGAAAACGGTATGGATTCGCACTAAATGCAACTATAAAGCGGTAAAGAAGCAATACCCGGAGCTAAGAATAAGCGGCTGGAATGACCCCCGGGTAATAATAATGCCTGCGTTTAACGAAATATGTGGCGGCGTCACCTTTAATTCACCGAATAAAAGGCTCTTGGGACCCATAGCCTCGAAGCTTCTTCGTTTAGAGGATATGGAAGTGTATTTGTTGGATGGGACATATATAGGAAAAACGGGGGATTTGATGGAATCGTAATAGAAA
The DNA here is from genome assembly GCA_023659775.1 of Methanomicrobia archaeon LH_S14. Lineage (GTDB taxonomy): Archaea > Halobacteriota > Syntropharchaeia > Alkanophagales > Methanospirareceae > JAGXOS01. Next base: position 9,359 of record JAGXOS010000001.1, read on the forward strand.
AAAACCAATGCCTAATTAAAACTTTGTAAATGGCAAAATTCTCGACCCCTTTACACTTGCTCCCTCTTTTATCTCACAGCATGCACCAATGATAGAATCCGTTACTTCTGCTTTTTTTATCACCGTATTCTCACCGACCACGCTTTTATTTAGCGTGGTTTCACTCAAATTCACTTCAGAGAATACCACAGAATCATACATTTTGGTTTTCATTATCTCTGTATGGTTGCCGATAACAGCAGGACCACGTATCAAAGACTTTTTTACCACTGCGTATTCGTCAATGGCAATGTTCCCTTGAATCTCACTATCTTCTATCTCTGCGGTGTCGGCGCATTCGAATCCTTTTTTCTCCAATATCCACCTGCTTGCTTCCATGTAGCCCTCTGGATTACCGACATCAGTCCAGAATCCATTAACCACGCAGCTATAAACCTCCTTTTTCGCTACAAGTATGGGGAATAAGTCCTTGGAGAAATCAAATAGGCTGCCCTCGGGAACGTATTCCATTGCCTCCGGTTCTATAACATACAACCCGGTATTCGCAAGATTTGAGAAACACTCACTCGGAGAAGGCTTCTCTTTAAAATTCGTTATCCGTCCATCGGCTTCTATCTCTGCTATTCCATATAAAGATGGGTTCGGCACGGGCAGAAGAGCAATGGTCACAAGCTTTCCATGCGCCTCGTGAAACTCCATCACCTTTCTTATGTCCATGTCAGTGATGTTGTCACCCTGTATTATCAGGGTTGTATCCGTTATTTTGGCGTTTTTTACCGACCCGGCAGTTCCTAAAGGAGAAGGTTCCTCAGGATATGAAAGCTTTAAATCTGTCCTTTTGCTGAGATAATTTATCGTTTGCTCTCTAAGGTAGTTTGTAGTGATAACGATATCTTTTAAGCCGTAGCCAGCCAGATAGTCCACTATATACTCTATTATGGGCTTGTTCACCAATGGAATCATAGCCTTTGGCGTGGTAAACGTAAGCGGTCTAAGTCGCGTTCCATACCCCCCTGCAAGGATTACTGCTTCCGTTATCATTAAACCTTCCTTTAAACGTTACCAAAGGAAAAAGTTTTTCTTTTATAAGAAAGACTTTTTTAGTAAAGGTTTTTGCGGAGCAAAACCTTTCTTAAAAGAAAGCCTAAGCTATACAAAGAAATTTTTTCTTTTAGCACAGGTTTTCTTTTTTATAAAAAAAGAAAAAGTGTATGATAAGAAAAGAGGAGATAGAGCATATAGGATGGTTGGCGAGGATAGAGTTAAGGGAGGATGAGAAGGAATTATTTGAGAAGCAATTGAGTTCGATATTGGATTATTTCGCCGTTCTGGATGAATTGGATACTGAAGATGTAGAACCTACTTATCACGTAATTGGCATAAAAGATGTGGTAAGGGAAGACGAACCGAAGGAGGCATTAAGCCAGTCAGAAGTGCTGCGGAATGCACCTAAGAAAGAGAAGGGATATTTCAAAAGTCCGAGAATGTTATGATGGTTAATCCAAATAGATTCAGAATGTACCGCACTGTTAACCGCGTGCCTCTAATGACTGGTTTTCCTACCATAATTTTGGGGTCTAACGCAATGCGTTCAAGTAATTGATTTTGCTCTATTTTTATCTCCCGTTATATTGTAAAGTCATTCTACTATATAAAAGCAATGGCGTATAACGTTGTATATCCGAACATGGTTCGCATATACATCCCTCGGTCGAACTTCTCCATCTTCTTCGTTAGGGTTTTGAGCAGATTTGAGCACCGGTTGACCATACAATGAAAGATGCGTAGCACGAAAGCCTGCATCCCATCCGTTTGAAATATCCATGCTCTGCCAGTTCTCATATGCTTTGTCCAAGCGCTTGCGAGCAGCTTCGAGATTGCCCTGTGCAAGATCTGGTTTGGTCAAATGAACGAGACCGTTGTGCTCCCATCGTCGCGCGTGTCTGTATTCGTCCCTGAGATTGAGCGATGCACCTTCTTCGATTGCAGCTTCGAGATCTATTGCTGCCATCTGAGTATGGCTCAACGCTTGAGTGAGCTCTTGATGGATCTTATCCCAAGACCATCCACTTTCGGTTCCGGAAAAGCGCATTATGCAGCTCGATTGAGCCAATAGAGCGGTATGTGCTGCCCAACGCCAACGATTCTCAGGTATCGTGATATTCGACTCAAGAATTTTTATTCCTTTGAAGAAATCGGAAAAGGCATCATCGAGCTACCGCTCAGAAGTTCAATGTAGGCTTTTTCATAGATGTATCTCGCTTTCAGAGAATCAGTTCGCGGGCTTTCGGGATGGACCTTTATAATCTCGTTCCATGCACGCCCGAGTGCATTCTTCCTGGCTCTCCTACGAGTGAGTTCAGCGATCTGAAGTTGCAGGAGGCACCATGCTTCGCTATCAGTCGGTTCGGACTTTTGCTGGGTCCTTAGATTACCCAATTCTTTTCTTAGATGCCCCTGCTGTTGTGGCCGAGGGCCGTAATCAGCTCGCAACTGCGTCATGCGTTTTCGAGTTATGGGTGGTTTGCCTGCTATCCAACGCTCTCGGCATTCACGCATATTCACTATGGAGCAACAGCCTTGATCGTAGAGGGTGTGGCAACCCGGCTCGGAGTCGCCTAAGTTCTCCTTGCAAAGAAGCAATAGATTCTCCTCAATCGTTATTGCACATTCGGAAAGTGGTGAGATATGGGCTACTTCAAGACGACGTACTTCTGGTGGTGTACGGCCGCAAGCGGCACATTTTTTCGGTTGCAATTGCTGTCGCATCCTCCTTCTGGCAGATCTTTCCCGCTTTTTTATATCGTACAAGTCAACAAGGCGGCTGTAGTCAGTACCCAAGGCCTTATGGATTTCATACGCTGTTCTAAGAACGTTTATAGCAAATACTTCCGATTAGATAGACACGTCTGGTCACTTAGAGAAAAGTTTGACCGTACTTCATTATCCTTTCCAACACATGAACTTTTGAATATTAAATCTGAAGTACTTCGCTATATTTAAATATTTCTATCACCAATTCATATTTTGAAGGATTGCTATACGAATGATTTACAATTAATTTTCCGGTGCAATGATGAAAGAGAACGAAGAGATAAAAAAGATATATAGAGAAGTCATAGAGCGAATAAGACCAGCAAAGGAAGAGAGGAAGAAAGTAAAAGCCTTAACAGACCTTATAATCGCGAGAATAAACAAAAAAGCCTCTGAGATGGGCATAGAAGCCCATGCAATCTCCGTAGGGTCAACAGCAAGAAATACGTGGGTAAGTGGCGAGGCGGACATAGATATATTCATCATGTTCCCTGCGGATATGTCAGAAGAGTATTTAAAAGAGAAGGGTCTTGCACTCGCAAAAAGCATTTCCGACAGGTATGAGGAAAGATACGCCTCGCATCCTTACATCCACGCTTATTTTTACGATGCCGAAGGAAGAACAGAGCACGAGGCGGATTTGGTGCCCTGTTTTTCGGTAAAAGACGCATCGGTGTTGAAATCCGCAGTTGACAGGACTCCTTTTCATAATGAATATATTGTGAAGAAAATATCTGGGCAGGAAGAGGAAGTACTGCTGCTAAAGCAATTCTTGAAGTGCGTGGGGATTTATGGCTCTGAGCAAAGGCGGAAAGGATTCTCCGGTTATCTTTGCGAACTGCTCATCCTGAGATATTCCTCTTTCATCGAACTGTTGAGAAACGCATCGAAGTGGAAATATGGTGAAAGAATAGATGTAGAAAGTCGTGGAAAATATAAAGGAGAAGGAAAAGACCCACTTATTGTAATAGACCCTGTTGACCCGAACAGGAATGTAGCGGCTGCGGTGTCTTTGGATTCTTTTTGCAGGTTAATAGATGCAGCGAGGATTTTTTTGGCGTGTCCCGATGCGAGTTTCTTCGCTCGGGAGAAGAAAAAAGAGATGAGCAAGGCTGAATTTGTAAAGTGCATAGAAGAAAGAGAAACAGAGTTCGTAATGGTGCTGTTTGAAGCGCCTGATGTGGTAGAAGACATATTATTTCCACAGTTGAGAAAAGCAGAAGCATCGGTCACAAGTCTGATAGAAAGGAATGGATTCAGGGTATATCGAAGTGATGTTTCGGTGGAAGGTGACAAAGCCTTTTTGGTATTCGAGTTGCTCGTTTGGACCCTTCCGAGGGTAAAAAAGCATGCAGGTCCTCCAATAACTTCAAAATACCATTCTGAGCAGTTTAAAAGCAAATATCCCCTACGACCAGTTCGTATTGAAAACGGAAGGTATGTTGTGGAAGTAAGTAGAAGATATACGGATGTAGTGGAATTGTTAAAGCACGAGTTGAGGTCATGCAGTTTGGGAAAGCACGTATCAGAATCAATAGATAGGAGATATGAGGTTTTGAGGAACGAGGAGATAAGGTTTTTTGAAGGACTTGGCTCTTTTTTAAGGGACTATTTTACTCCATAATCCTCTTACACACATCAGGATAAACCTCCGAAATATTCCCTTTTGCTTCTCTGAACACGTCTTTATCCAAACTAATTATCTCTCCTCTTTTATCGTATGCTTCCTTATCCCAGAACCTGCATACATCCGGCGTGCCAACCTCATCGGCAAGAATTATATCTCCTTCCTCTTTGCTTCTACCATATTCCAGCTTGAAATCCGCCAATATTATTCCTTTTTGGGTTAAGTAAGACTGCATTATATCGCCTATTCTTCTCGTCTCCTTTTTTATATGCTCTATTTCACTTTTCCCCATCCATCCTTTCTCTATTATCTCTTCCTCTGCTATCGGTCGGTCAATGCTCTCGAACTTAGTGGTGAACTCCAAAAAGCTTTTAGTTAAAGGCATTCCCTCTCTCCTTTCTTCTTGCACGAGGAAATCGCCGCTAATATCTATCTCACCTCTTTCATATCTTTTCCATAAAGAGCCGTACAGGAAGTTTCGAGCTATCACCTCCACCGGCAAAAGACTGACTTCCTCTGCAACTAACACGTTTGGAGGCACACATTCCTTGAAGTGTGTTTTTATTCCCTCTGCTTGCAGCTTCTCAAACCAAAAACAGGATAGTTTACAGCAAATTTCTCCTTTACTCGCGTATTCTCCTTTTTTCTTGCCGTCAAACGCAGTAACTCTATCGGTAAATACGAAGATAATATCCCCATCAGATTGATAAATGTCCTTCGCTTTTCCACTTCTTATGTACTTTGCATTCTTCATTTTATCTTTTGTATTTGTTCAGCTCATTTTTGTAACCACAAGATTACACAGATTTTCACGAGAAAAATCTCGTGGTTTTTTTAATATAAATATTTTTCTTATAAAAACAAAAGGTTGTGAAAAAATGAGAACGGCAAGCATAAAAAGGAAGACAGAAGAAACGAATGTCGAGGTGGAATTGAACCTTGACGGTGTTGGAACGCATGATATAAGCACAAAGGTAAAATTCTTTGACCACATGCTCGCTACTTTTTCAAGGCACGGATTTTTTGATCTGGTTGTGCGTGCAGAGGGGGACTTGAGCCACCACATCATGGAAGACACCGGGATTGTGTTAGGTGAAGCATTTAAAAAAGCAATTGGTGGAGGCAAAGTTGAATCTGAGAAAAGAGAAAAGACCATGAGGTTTGGCTATGCAATTATACCGATGGACGAGTCTATTGCAAGATGCGCAGTGGACATAGGAAGTATAGGTGGAGAAGGGAGAAGTTATACGGTGTTCGAGGCGGACTTCGGTAAGGAAAGAGTAGAGGATATTAACACTGAGAACATACCACATTTCATCAATTCTTTTGCCACGCACGCAAGCTTCACCATTCACGTATATGCACGGGGTGAGAACGAACACCACAAGATAGAGGCGATTTTTAAAGCACTGGGAATCGCATTAGACAAGGCTACGAGGATTGAAGAAAGAAAGTAAGCGATGGAAGGAAAGCATGAAAATAAAAAGTTTCTTTGCTAAAGCTTTTTTAAGAAAAGGTTTGTGCTAAAAGAAAAATTTTTACTCAAGGTTTTTACCGGAGGTAAAAAAGTTGAAATGTGGACAGAAAAATACCGGCCGAAGCGGTTGGATGAAATCGCAGGGCAAGACCAGGTGGTGAAACGGATAAAATGTTTTGTCAAGGAAAAGACAATACCCAATCTCTTGCTCTGGGGTCAAAAAGGTACAGGTAAGACTTCTCTGGTTTATGCCCTTGCGAAAGAGCTCTATGGTGAGTTCTACGATGAGAACATCATGCTTATAGAAACATCTGATTTCATTGAACGGCGTAAAAAATGGCTGCGGGAGGATAAGAGATTCAAATTCTTTTACGATGAGCAGAAATCGGCGATAGACATCTTTAAGGAGATGATAAGGGAATATGCAGCGTTGTCACCCATAAATGCCTCATCCAAATTCAAATTACTATTTTTTAGTAACGCTGATTTTCTGCCTGTGAATGCACAGCAAGCGTTGCGAAGGGTTATAGAACGGAGTAATAAAACATGTAGATTCATTTTCTCCACCACGAGACCTGCTGGCGTCATCCCTGCCATAAGGTCAAGATGCCTGAACCTCCACTTCACGCCTTTAGATAAAAGCGGTACGCTGGATACGTTGATAAGGTCAATAGCAGAGGAGGAAGGTGTAAAACTTACAGAAGGTGGTTTAAAAACGCTGCGGGAATATGCGAGAGGAGATGCTGGAGCTGCTATAAATATGCTGGAAGCAGCAGCAACGGCGACGACAGAACCAATTAATAGGAACAGAATAGAAGTAGTAGTGCGGGATGCGTTTTTTCAAAGGAAGAAAGCAGAGGAGTTGATAGATTTGACATTCGATAGGCGATATAAAGATGTGAGAGCGGGATTAGAAATTCTGATAAAAGACGAGAGAATAGGAGGAAGAGAAATTATGCTGGAGATACATGAGGCGTTGCGAAGGAAGATGAAGGCAGAGATGGCAACGGAGGAATCGAAAATATTCGCCCGGCTTGTTTTATACGAAGGTGAAGCGGATTTCAAGCTTTGTAATTCTTTAAATCCTATGATACATTTAGAAGAGATGATAATAGAAATGTCAAAAGATATGGGGTTATGATATCCTTCACTTCTTCCTCACCCTTATCTCCATCTCCTTCCAGTCCTCCTTCACGCCCTTTAACGCAGAAACCGCACCAGCAATTGCCCTTCCCATCACGTTCTGCACGAACTCGTTTGTTCCTATCTCTTCCTTATCCACAAATATCTCCACTTCTACTTCCATTATTTTCCTGCTCCCTCTATGAATGAAATATGGAATCGTTACTTATTTTAATTATTGTAATTGTACTATTTTCTCGTGGAAATCTGTGTAATCTTGTGGTTAGCTAAATTCTTCTTACCAAAAAACGGCTCTCTATATCTCATCGCTAACTTCAATTTGTTTACTATGTGCTCCTCGTCAATGTTCTCTATGGGGACGAGATTATCATTTCTCAGCAAACAGGGCTTTATCTTTCCTTCGGAGGTTATTCTTAACCGAGAGCAATTTGCACAGAACTCTGTGTTATCTATCGGATGAACAACCTCTACTTCTACGCCATCTATGAAATATTTTTGCCTGTGCTGCAGCCGTCTCGTTTTTATAGCAGATGCCTTCGATTTGAGTTCCGCTTCGACCCCATAAAAGTCAGCTTCATAAGTTAGCATGGAAGGGTTAAAAGAAGGAATCAATTCTATTAGCTGCAGGATTGCCACTCCCCTCCCACCTCTTTTATTGCACTCACGCACAAAATCCATCATGCCAACTATCTCATCCTCGTTTATTCCTTTCAGGAGAACCATGTTCAGCTTGACCGGCGTAAGACCTGCATCAATCGCACTGTATATACCATCAATCACCTTTGGAAGATTGTTTCTCGAAGAAGTGATGAAATCATATCTTTCCTCTTTAAGCGAATCCAGACTGACGTTCACCCTGTCCAAGCCTGCATCTGCAAGTTCAGCCGCATATTTGCTCAAGAATACGCCATTTGTAGTTACCGATATGTCGTCTTCAAAATCTCTCATGCCTTGAACTATGTCCACAAGGTCATCTCGCATCAAAGGCTCGCCACCTGAAAATTTTATCTTCCTTATGCCAAAATAACCCGATGCAACTCTTGCTATCTCTATTACGAGTTCAGCACTTATTTCTTCCCTATTTCTTTCCCCTCTTCTCCATTCTCCTTCATTATGACAATAGATACAATTCAAGTTACAGCAGTTCGTGATAGAAAATCTTAAACTCCTTATCTCCCTGCCGTAATCGTCTATTAATCTTTCTTTACACCCTTTATCTCCTTTTTGGTTTTTCATCTTTTTAAGACTTTGAGTCTCTGTTTAGCTTAGCACTCCTCAATCATCTTGTTAATTACTCCCTTCATATCCTCGTATTCACGCTGTGAATAGACATGTGGTTCAAGACGAGGTATATCAAGGATACTTTTAATGGAGTTGTATGCGTCTTCTTTTTCCTCTCCTTTGTATACAACAAGCAAATCCACATCGCTCGCTACTGATAACATAATTTATTAAATAAAAGTTTTATCTATTATTTTTTCATTCATTGAATTCTAAATTATGCGGAGTGTAGTTAAGTGACCAGAGAAAGAGAAAACACACTCACAGCCACATACTCATCAATACAACAATCGCAATCCCAAAAGTAACCCCGTATATCCTCTTATCCCATGCTAACACCTTCTTTCCATCTAATATGCTAATCGGAATCATATTGAAAGCAGCCAGCAATGCGTTTATTATCACGCCAAACCAGCCTATGTCTTTAAAGATACCCGGAGGAGCAAGGATGAAAAGGGGTAAGAAAAGAAAAGCTAATGCCACGTTCGTCACTGGACCTGCCAGTGCTATCTTCCCATTCTCCTCTATCGTGAGATAAGGATTGAATATCATGACAGCGCCGGGAGCTGCAAATATGAACCCCATAAAAGCTGTTAGTATTGCCACGAGCAACATAAAAGGTGCCATCCTGAACTCAGACCATGCGCCATATCTCTGAGCGACCACTTTATGAGCGAGTTCATGGAAGATGAATGCGAAGCCAACGGTAACTGCCGAAATAATAAATATTGAAAACAAACTTCGACTGTGCCATCCTCGTAAGAGAATGGCAAAGGCGAAAGAAATAGCCAGCCATGCGATCAAAAGATGCTTTATTTCTGTTTCGCTTGTTTTTATCGGCATTTTTACACGGTACTAAGTTAATTAATAGCCCGGGACGGATTCGAACCGACGTCACGAGGTCCAGGGCCTCGGATGATTGACCTCTACACTACCGGGCTATTTTCTTATAAGTATTTTTATAGTTTTAAAGATATTGCCGCCATCAGGCGATTTTGGTCTCCTTTTTCAAACTCCTTGCGAACTCCTCTATCCCGTTAAGCATACTCTTTCTGCCTTCTAATCCCGACCTCAACCCCTCCTCTATTATTCTTATGAATGCACTACCCACTATCGCACCGTCTGCGACCTCGCAAACCGCTCTTACGTGCTCTGGTTTCGAAATGCCGAATCCAACCGCCAGAGGTACAGGTCTATCCCTTGATAATTCCATCTCCTTTATCCTTCTGATATGTGGGCTTACCGAATCAGAAAGTTTCTCCCTCGCTCCCGTTACGCCAAGCAGTGATACAACATAGATAAATCCCGATGCTGCGTCCAGAATCTTCGCCATTCTCTCCTCGGTGGTCGTAGGTGCAATAAGAAATATCAAATCGGTTTCATGTACCTCGCATATTCTTAGCAGCGGTTTTGACTCCTCTACTGGTAAATCCGGCACCACTAATCCCGCTATCCCTGCTGATTCACAATCCCTTACGAATTCCTCCAGCCCTCTTTGTAACACCAAATTGTAATAAGTAAGACAAACCTTTTCCGCTCCTTTTATTCCCGCAGCGACTTCAAAATATAAATCCGGATTCATTCCTGCTCTCAAACTGCTTTCACTCGCTCGCTGTATCGTAACGCCATCTGCGATGGGATCAGAGAAGGGCAAACCAAGCTCTAAAATGTCCACTCCTCCTTTAATTAAACCGTCTGCTATCTCCCTGGTATCTTCAGCAGTGGGATAGCCCGCGGTTACGAAGCCTACCAATGCTTTCTCTTTCCTCTCTTTTAGTTCTTTGAACTTCTCTTCTAAGCGCATACTTCACTGTTCAAAATTTACATTTCTACCTTCAAAGTAACTATCTCAAAAGGTCCCACCGTCAACTCTATTCTTTCACCTTCTATTTTCAACTCCTTTTTCACTTCCTCGTCCTCTTCCTCCAGCAAGTTCACTGCCCTGACCGCTTTTGGCTCCCTGAACAGTGTTATTTCAGCATCCGTCTCTTCTCCATTCGTTTCGTAAAATCGCAAGATCATTTCATCCCCCTCCTCCTCTTTTTTCAGTGCGGATAAAATGATGTTCTCCGGCACTATATTCAAAAAAGACCGTTCCAGAGGAATTTTTTTCTCCTCACGCAACTGCATTGCATCCAAATGACAGTTGAACTCAAAAGCATGTTTGTAGGATGAAGCTTCACGCCAATCTCCTTTGTGTGGATAAAGGGAATATCTAAATTCGTATCTTCTCAACTCCTGCGCATCGGGAACCGGAATTGCAGGACCTGTTTTACCATCGGAGGACAGCATTAAAACGCTTCTTAGCAGTGTTAAATAGACGTCCCCATCTCTTACCTCGTTCTCGGGTATTCCCTGGTGAATCACGGTTAAGCCCTTCTTTCCATCGGAATAATCAACCCATTTCAGCGAGGGGAATACACCACAGGGTTCCTCCACCCACTTCTCTTTTGGCTTATAGTACCACTGGTCTGTCGGTCGAGAAACAGCGCCAAATTGAGTCCCACAGGTATAAGTCAGGGATTTCATGTCGGTGGAGAACCTGACCCTTAGCCGTGCCCTCGGATGCTTGTCCACCACGGTCGTGATGAAATCTATTCTCGGAATGTCTCTATAAACTATTATTTTCTTTGAACATTCGAAGAATTTATGCCGCCATATACGTGGCTCCATTTTCTCCGTTAATCGGTATGGCCATCTAAGGGAAAAATAATTTGTCTCGACGTTGATAACACGCCTCAAAGGACTTTTATTTATATAGAAATTCTCTACCCGGAATGAACCGTACTTCACTCCTTCTCCCCTTTCTGTTTTCAATGGGATACCCATTGTTTGTCGGTGGTAGTAAAGGTCGCCAGTTTCTTCCTCCAGCACAAGCTCATTTGCCGTGCAAAGCCTCTCGCGCTCGCCGTAAATCACATCAATCAACCCCGTGCCCGGGTCCACCTCAACCCCAAAAAATCTGTTATCTATGGTGTTCCCCCGTATCATGATAAAATTCGGGTCATAACGATACCGTTTAGGCTCTCGCTCAAGGATTTTATACACCTTATAGCCCACTGCGGGAACCGTGGGGACAAATCCTATGCGAGCATATCTCAACGTGTCATCCCCATACCTCGCAAACTTTATAACTTCCACGTCTATCTCCTCTTCTCCACTTTTTAATCCTTTTATCGTTACCACTTTACCTCGGTCAAAGTGCAAATCCATCTCTATCCAGTTCCTCACTTCCCACGACAGCGAGTTAAATACTATTATATCCCCATATTCATGCATCATCAATAGCAGCATAGGGGTATTTTTGGGTTCAACCCCTTCCTCCGATTCCGCTTCTATTATTTGATTATGTACGCGAAGGTAGCGAGCAGCCATTTCAGTATTGAAAAAGTCGCGGAAGTGCCTCACTTCTTCGTAACCCTCATCCATACCAGTTCCTGGAGCCACATCATGAAATGCTAAGTACAAAATTTTACGCCACGAATTCCTTGTCTCCTCAGATGGGTAGGGGTGGTTATTCAGGAGGTAGTTTATCGTACTCCATCTCTCGCAGCACATCAACCAACCCTCGTACTCGCAAAGCTCCTGTTTTAGCCACATCCTGCTCGAGCAGCAATTTGGAAATACCTCTGAATACTTCCCTGAATACATCTCTCCTTTCTGCACGTCCATCTTAAGGTTCTGGTCTTCTATTTCATCCTCAAGTGCTTCGAAGAATTCTCTTGGCGTTGCTATCTTCATCTCCGCTACTTCTCCTTTATTCTCATTCCACGCCTTTACAACCTCTGGTGTTTCCGGCTGCGGCATCGTAACCCCACTCCCGGAAGGCATTAAGATATGAGAGGTTGCCGCCACTTCCTTGAGTTTCTCATAGCTTTCTTCCAGCTTTGTCAAGTCCAAGCCTGCACGGTATCCTAAAGGCATCCAGTGAGCTAAAATCCTTGTTCCATCCAAACCCTCCCAGAGGAATTCCGAAGGCTTTCTCTTCGTTGCTCCTCTTCTGAATGCAATATACCTGTATCCCGATTTTTTGTATATCTGCGGTAGCTGGGCATTCAAACCAAAGCTGTCTGCCTGCCACATTACCGGAACGTCAACCCCAAACTTTTCCTTCACGTATCTCTTACCAAACAGGATTTCTCTTATCAGTGTTTCCCCATCCGGGAGCATCGTATCTGCCATCAGGTATTCTCCGTCAGCAATCTCTATCGCACCTTCCTTTATGCTCTTCGCAATCTTTGAGAATACTTCCGGATACCTCTTCTCCATCTCCTCTAACAGAAAGGTTTGCTCTATCAGGAACTTGTAATCAGTCTTTTCAACAAGCTCAGCCACCTCCTTCAGAATGGGCACCATGTTGATGTAAAAATAGTCCTCCTTCGTGAAGACCCAGATTGCATCATAATGCGTGTGTGGAACGAGAAAAATCGTATCTTTCTCTTCTTTCTTTCCGTTTGTCATAGTTCTCAGTTAATATTTCTTAATTATTAAATATATCTACAATAAAAGAAGAATAAAAATTTAAATGCGTTTGCTATATATAATAAATTATCATCAAACGAAAGGGGTGTGAGCGGTATAATGGTTCAACAAGAACAAAAAGGGATATACAAAATTATCGTAATGGCTACCCTTTTAGGTATTTGCTGCTTTCTCACTTATTATTTTCGTGTGCATGAAGTCTACACAGTTTTTACGCACTTCTTTTACATTCCGATTATCTTAGCATCGGTGTGGTGGAGAAGAAAAGGTTTAGCTGTGGCGATATTTTTAGCGTTGTTTCTAATTTTCAGTCACCTTTTTATTGGAATAGAGGTGGAGACTATTAATGATTTAGCTCGATCTTCTATTTTTGTGGTTATTGCCCTGGTGGCTGCTATGTTAAGTGGGCGGATTACGAAGATGATTGACAGTCTCAATCTAATTGGCGTTGAAGTAGCAAGGGTAGCAAGGGAAGTGGGAGTAGAAGGTAATCTTGGCACGCAGGGGGAAGTGCCGGGTGTTGCGGGAGTTTGGAAGGAGCTGGCTGATAATGTGAACATGCTGTCTGCAAACCTGAGAGACCAGGTGAGGGATATTGCTAAGGTAGCAACCGCATTAGCCAATGGTGACCTCACACAAAAAATCACGGTGGATGCAAAAGGGGAGCTACTGGAGCTAAAGGACACTATCAACAGTATGGTTGATAGCCTCAACGTCCTTGTTACCCGGGTGAGGGATTCCGCAAATAGGGTTGCCTCAGCCGCACAGAATTACAGAGCTTCGGGTGCTGAGATGAGCACATCCATAACACAGGTAGCAGCAGCAGTGCAGCAGATAGCAAAGGGTGCACAGGAGCAGGCACAGAAGACAGAGGCGACATTCAGGTCTGTTGAGCAGATTTCAAAGGCTGCTTCCGAGGTATCCGAGAGAGTGGAAGAGGTGAACAAGGCAACATCTGCTGCGAATGAGAGTTGCCAGAGATGTCGTAAAACAGCGGATGAGGTTGCCGAAAGCATGCAGAGAATATCAGAGGTGTCAGAGAAAACATCAGCAACCGTTGAGGTATTGACACAGAGGGCTGAGGAAATTACTAAGACACTAAGTGTTATCACGGACATCGCATCCCAGACAAACCTGCTTGCATCGAATGCCGCAATAGAGGCTACGAGAGCTGGTGAGGCAGGCAAGGGGTTCGCTGTGATTGCAGGGGAAGTGCGCAGGCTTGCAGAGAGCAGCAAAAAATCCGCAGGCGAGATTACAGAACTTGTGCGGTCTGTACAGAAGGGAACGGCATCTGCCTCAGAGGCGGCGAAAACAATGGCAGAAATTGTAACAGCAGGCATGAAAGCAACAGCTAAAAGCCCACCGGCTTTTGATAACATTGCATTTACAATGAAGCAGACATTAAATGCAGCACAGGCGATTGCAGAAGCAGCAGCCCAGCAGAAAACAAGTATTGAATCTGTTGTAAAGATGGTGGAGAAGGTATCCACGATTGCCGAGGAAACAGCATCAAGTTCTGAGGAATCTGCTGCATCTGCCCAGCAACTAACCTCCGCTATGGAACAGCTTACAACTTCAGGTCAGGAGCTGACAGGCATTGCCGCAGAACTCCAGGATGTAGTAACAAGGTTCAAACTCGGTGGTGAAGCAGTGGAGATTGAAGCAGCCAAAAAAGTGCCAAATAAATAAGGATGATAAATGCCAGAAGAAAGAACAGATGGAGAAGCAGAGGAGATGAAACCTTATGTAATCTTCAGACTTGGAGATGAGGAATTCGGTGTGGATGTGATGAACATAAAGGAGATTGCAAAGATAACAACAATTACAAGGGTTCCTCGCTCCGCTGATTTTATTGAGGGCGTAATAAATCACCGCGGCAGCCTGGCAACAGTCATAAACCTCAGGAAAAGGTTTGGTTTTGAGCCTAAGGAGATAGATGCGGATTCAAGGATAATTATAGCAGAGCTTGAGGACAAGCCTGTTGGCATGCTTGTTGATGCTGCAACAGAAGTATTGAGGATTCCTGTATCTGATATTGATATTGAGGCAACGCCTGAGATGGTTACAACAGAGATTTATAAGGAGTATCTAAAGGGTGTGGGCAAAGTTGAGAACCGGCTCATTGTCTTACTCGACCTGAAGCAAGTGTTGGCGGAGGAGGAAGGATGAGGAGGATGATGCAGGAGAGGAATGAAAATAAAAAGGAGAGGAACAAATAAGAAATGGAAAAGGGAAAGGAAAAGGAAAAGGAAAAGGTAAGAGTATTGTTGGTGGACGATTCTACATACATAAGGACGGTTCTTGGCAGCATAATAACCGAGGCTGGATTTGAAGTCGCGGGTGAAGCCGCGGATGGCGAAGAGGCAATTCGGAAGTATATGAGCCTCAAACCCGACCTGGTATTGATGGACGTTATAATGGAACCCATGAACGGAATGGAAGCGATGAAGGCGATACTTGATAAAGACCCTGAAGCGAAGATATTGATGGTTACGGTGCTGGAAGATAAAGACATACTTGCGGATTTGATGCGGATAGGAGCAAAAGGGTATATCACGAAACCATTTTCAAAAGATAAAATTGCAGAGAAAATAAAGGAGGTTCTGGGGGAATAAAGGAGGATGCAGGATACAGGATACAGGATACAGGATAATGGATTCGAAGAAGGAATGCTGGAGCAAATATTGAAGACCGCCGCTTTGAAGTCCCTGATTTATTTGCAATTCTTTATTGGCAGACTGGTCAGAGCCGAATCGTTATCCATCCACTGGACAGCTCATCAATTAAGAATAGGAAAGGATTATGTTATCTCCAGGATAGAGTTAAGAGAGAAAAGTGAGCTGGTTGGAAATATATACCTCATATTTCCATTCGAAACAGCACGCCGACTTACAGAAGACATGTACGGGGAATTGATTCCTGAGATTTATAAAAAACATGTTTTAGACATGGTCGAGGAGATGACCAATGTTGTTTCTGTTCCCCTCAGTGAGACCGCCACTTTTTTTTCACGTAATACGCCTGTCCTTCCTTCGGTTGCTCATGTAGTCAGCTACGATGAGTTCAAATCTTTACCGTTAGCTGAGGCAGTGGCTTTAGAATTGAAAATGGACGGCGAAATGAACGGGAATATATACTTTGTGATGGAGGGAGGGACCGTAAAGAAACTAAAGAGAATGCTGAGAAGGAGGGAGAGGGAGTAATGATAAACGTGCTGGTGGTGGATGACTCATCACTGATGAGGAGGATGGTATCTGAAATGCTGAACTCGGCATCAAACATACGAGTTGTTGGCACTGCCAGAGACGGCATGGATGCGGTGGAAAAAACAGAAAAACTCAGACCTGATGTTGTAACAATGGACGTAGAGATGCCGAGGATGGATGGATTAACCGCTTTGAGCTGCATAATGGCGAAAAACCCGGTACCTGTTGTGATGCTCACGGCAATGGGCAAAATAGAAGCTGACCTTGCCGTGAAGTCCTTTGAGTACGGCGCAGTGGACTTTGTATCAAAACCCAGCAAAACCATCTCGTTAGACATAGAAGAAGTAAAGAGTGAACTGATAAGCAAGGTCAGAGCTGCCTCAACAGTGAATGTGGAAAAAATGGTTTTCAAGGTTGTGGAAAGAAGATTGATAGAAAAACTGTTAATACCGCCGAAGACAGACAAAAAAGTCCTTATTGTCGGTGCCTCCACAGGAGGACCCCATGCACTCTCAGAAATCATTCCGAAACTTCATAGAACCTTTCCTTTAGCTGTTTTGATTGTTCAGCACCTGCCAGTTGGGTTCACAAAAAGCTTTTCAGAACGACTGAGCTGGCAGGGCTCTATCGCGTTGAAAGAAGCGGAAGATGGGGATGCCATAAAACCGGGTCAGGCATTCGTTGCTCCATCTGGTTATTATACCGTGGTAAAAAACGGTAGGATAGGATTAGATAAGCGACCAAAGGGGGATGGCATGAGAAGCATAGACATAGCAATGAAATCAGCAGCGGAAGCATACGAGGATAAGGTTATTGGCGTGCTGCTCAGCGGAATGGGAAAAGACGGCGCAGAGGGCATGCGGGCAATAAAGGAAAAAGGAGGCTCGACTATTGCGCAGGATGAGCTCACAAGTGTTATATTTGGCATGCCGAAGGCAGCAATAGACATGGGTGTTGTGGACAAGGTTGCACCACTGCCTGACATTGTGGATGAAATAATAAGGATGCTATAAAAGTCCTAAACCCTAATTTCTAAACCCTAAACAATATCAAAATCTCAAATCATAATATCAAAACTTATCTATCTACCCCCAATCTATTTAAAAGTCAGGAGGAGAAAAATGAAAGGAGTAATTGTACTTGCCTTAAGGGAAATGGTGATAGAGAATTTCTTTAAGAAAAAACAAACCTTTATTTCAACAGGAAAGTGTGTGACACCAGCCACTGAAGAATTTAAGTACTAATAACTTATATTATAAATTAACGGTGACGGAGATGGAGAAGATAAAAATCGAACCAAAGGAATTTTGGGAAGACAAAAAAAGGGCAGAGAAGAATTATCCTGATTTGCAGGAGAAGTATCCGGACAAATGGGTGGCGATAGTGGACAAAAAGGTTGTCGCTGCTGGCAAGAGCTTAAAGAACATCGAACTTGAAGCAGAGCATAAGACCGGCGTACCAAGAGATAGAATCCCTGCTATTTTCATAGAGGGCGAGGTGAATATCCTATTTGAATAACGGTAATCCAATGACATGATAAAGCTATCTTTTATAGAATTACGGGATAGGAAGTTGGAAAAATTGGTCCCCGGGTATGGATACCTAACGAGATTGATTTGCAATACAAAGTTCAAGACGTTCAATGGCTGGACAAAAAGCCATGATGCCATCATCGACACTGGGGCTCACATTTCCATAATATTTGCTTATCTTGCTTTAGATGAGGGTATGCCCCTAATCCTTGGTTTTAAAACCTTGTTAGAAGAAGTTAAGATTTGCTTTGACCATAAAGATAACGAGGCATGGCTTGAAAAACTGTGAATAAAGATGGTTGACGTATCAAAATATAAGGAACTGTTCGTAAACGAGTCAAGGGAGCATCTACAAAGTATAAGTATAAATCTGCTGACGCTGGAGAAAGAGCCAGAGAACACAGACGCATTAAATGAAACGTTCAGAGCTGTGCACACACTGAAAAGCATGGCTGCCACAATGGGATATCCAGACATGGAAGAACTATCGCATGAGATGGAGAACGTGCTTGACGTGCTGAGGAAAGGAAAGGAAATTGAGAAAGGAACAGTTGACGTTCTGTTAGAATGCCTTGGCGGGCTTGAAACGTTTGTCGAAGATGTTGCATCCGGAAAAACGGTCGAGCGTGATTTAACAGCGCTGTATAAAAAGCTGGATTATATTCTGCCGGAGAAAAAAGAAGGTGTTGAGGTATCACCCGTTAGGGCAGAAGAGAAAAGGGAGAGGGAAGAGACAGACAGGGGGGAAAAGGTCAGTCCTACAATAAGGATAAGCATAGAAAAAATACAGGCATTGCAGAACCTTGCTGAGGAATTATCAATAGCAAAGTTGAGGCTTCTCCAGATAGCCTCAAAACATGCTATCGCCATCCCCGAACTCAATGAGATAACGGCAACAACACACCGGCTCACGTCAGAACTACTGGATAGGGTAATGGAGATGCGCATGTTCCCGGTTGCATACGTATTTGACAGGTTTCCAAGAACCGTGCGGGACTTAAGCATGAAAACCGGTAAAGAAGTAGATTTCGAGGTATCTGGTAAGGAGATAGAACTTGACCGTCTTGTGCTTGACGAAATAAATGATGCAGTAATGCATCTGCTTCGTAATGCGGTGGACCATGGGATAGAAAAACCAGGGGAGAGGAAAAAGGCGGGGAAAAAGGATACGGGAAAGGTCATGTTGAGCGCGCGGAGAGAAGGGAACCACATTGTCGTATCAGTCGCGGATGATGGCAGAGGAATGGATATAGAAAAAATCAAAAAAATCGCAGTAGAAAGAAAAATCATAACCGGTGAGGAAGCATCAAGGATGAATGACGGGGACGTCTATGAACTCCTGGGTGCACCAGGGCTGAGCACAACAAAAAAAATTACCGACGTTTCGGGCAGAGGCGTAGGTTTTGATGTGGTGAAATCAAAAATCAAATCACTGGGTGGAAGCGTCAGAATATCAACCGAAAAAGACAGGGGCACAAGCGTTGAATTGCGTCTGCCTTTGACTACCGCTATTATTCAATCTTTACTCGTTGGCGTGGAAGGAGAAAAATATGCCATTCCATTAGATTCTGTCAGGGAAATAGTGGCGGTGAGTGAAGAGGATTTGAAAAGCGTTGAAGGGAAAGAGATATTTAGCTACAGGGAACAGGTTCTGCCGCTGCGGAGACTGAAAAACATTTTTGACGTCCCGGGAAACAAAGATAAAGATAGGATAGGTCCCGTTGTGGTGGTGGAAAGAGACGAAAAATTGTTTGGAATTATAGTTGGCACACTTATTGGTCAGCAGGAAACGGTAGTCAAGCCATTGGAAGGAATGCTCAAAGGCAAGAAAGAGTTTGCAGGTGCAACAATACTCGGCGATGGCTCGGTTGCGTTCATCCTGGATGTAGGGGGGTTGATACAATAAAAGAAACCACGAGGGTTCACGAGATTAACACAGAGGAATGAAAAAGTATGAAACCACAAGAGATTGAAATTTAAAAATTGGTATTTGTTTAGCTCACCTCAAACAAAGTTCATTGGTGAGTAGAGCAATTCTTTGAGTTCATCGTACACATCTTTTCCTTGTAATCGCCACGTAGCGAAGACTGAAGCTATGTATTGATAATATTCAGCGCCATTCTGGGATCTAAAGGCACCTATGATCTTCCGCATGAGCACATGTTCTCTTATAACCTGCTCGCTGAGATTGTTTGTTGGCTCCATTCCGGGGTAAAGGAGGCATGTATACCAGTTTCCCAAGCCGTTTCTGATATAAGCGTTCTTGCAGGCTTCTCCTACACGGAGGATTGCATCTTGAATGCCTTTAGGAGTGATATCAAAGGAATTGAGATGAGAAGCGAAATCCTTGATTCTCCGAAGAACACCACGGATGCTGAATTTCAACCATTGTTAGATACACAAGCAGGTTCACACCAAATCTACCCTTTTGAGGGCATTCTTCGTGCTTCGCTGTGAACTCATGCCCATAATCACAGCACTTATAAACGTGTCTGTTGAATTGGGTGACCTTAATTTTCGGTGGTGGCGGGATTTCCTCGATTATCTTTGTTAGCTCATCATTCTGTTCTTCAAGCTCCGCTATCTTTTCTTTCAGCTCCTCTATCTCCTTCATCGAAGCTTGATAATTGCTACACAGTGCCATTGGCATCTCAAAGTCCAATTCTTCGCTCATTGTGTGCTTAGAGCATCTTTCATTTCTTATACTTAAATTTCCCGCAAATGAAAAAAAACCGAAAAGCTTTTAACGAGATAGGTAGCTATACAAATTAAAAAATTGGAAATGGAAAGAGAAGAAATCCTAAGTGCAATATATCATTGTGCAAAATGTAAGCTTTGCAGTATTGCGAGTTTTCACCCGAGTGAGGAATGGTTGCCTTTATGTCCAAGTGGAGAATTCTATGGCTATCAAGCATTCTACGCACCCGGCAAGTTAGAGATTTTTAGAGAAATATTGGAAGGTGAGCTATCAGAGCCTTCGGAGGGGTTATTGAAAGCCGTCTATTCGTGTACGTTATGTGGAGCGTGTTATGAGAAATGCAAGCAGATAACGAGTGTAGAAATAAGGTTGCCGGAACTGTTTGAGGAACTGAGGGAAGAGATGGTAAAGAAAGGGTGGGCTCTCAACGTTCATAAAGACATTGCAAAAAAGATAAAAGAAACGAGGAATGCGTATGGTGAGAAATACAAATACGAAGCGGAATCAACCGACAGAAATGCAGATGTTCTCTATTATATTGGCTGCACTGCTCGCTACAGAGTGCCGGAGATTGCAGATGCTATGCTGCAAATCTTTGATAAGTTTGGGATAAAATATCAGGTGATGGATGATGAATGGTGCTGTGGCTCGGTTTTGCTCAGAACCGGACAGGTAGAAGAGGCGAAGGAACTTATGGAACATAATGTCGAAGAAATAAAAAGGAGTGGTGCGAAGACCGTTGTTTTCACCTGTCCTGGATGTTTGATGACGTTCGAGAAGAATTACCCGGATATGGGTGTCGAACTGGTGCATTCCACGCAGTTCTTAACACGATTGAAAGGCATGAAAGTGAAGAAGCTGGATATGGAGGTGGCTTATCACGACCCTTGCCATTTGGGAAGAGATTTAGGCATCTACGAAGAGCCAAGAGCGGTTTTAAAAGAAGTAGCGAATGTGAAAGAAATGAAAAGGGAGAGGGAGCAAGCGTGGTGTTGTGGTTCAGGTGGTGGGGTAAAATCGGCATTTGATGAGTTCGCACTGTGGAGTGCCGTAGAACGAATAAAAGAAGCGAAAGAAGCGGGTGCTGAGGCACTCGTCAGTGCATGCCCGTTCTGTAAAAGGAACTTGAGAGAAGCGGCGGAAAAAGAAGGAAAGGGAATGAAAGTATATGATGTTGTAGAACTTGTAAACAGGAGTTTGGAGGAATGATGAAGACGAATGAAACACAAACTTTCTTAAAGTTTGTGCAGGCGATAGTAGGAGAAGAGAACGCAACAAACGACAGAGCCATCTGTGCCTCTTATTCAAGAGACCAGCACTGGCACTTTGTACCCGCGAAAAATCCCGCATACGTTGTGCGGCCCGCGAACAAAGAAGAAGTGAGGAAGGTTTTAATGCTTGCGAACAAGGAGAAAATACCGGTGATACCTTACAGTACGGGCATAAATGTACGCGGATTGACCATTCCCGTCCACAAGGGCAGTATTCTGTTGGACCTGTCGCGGATGAACCGAATCATGGAAATAAATCCAGAGATGAAGACTGCGACAGTGGAGCCCGGCGTGACCTTCGGGATGCTGCTTGAAAAGACAATGAAATACAAGCTTAGACCTGCATTCCCGGATGCGCCGCTTACAGTAAGCGTACTGGCGAATTACTATTTGCGCGGGATCTATCAAACTTCGGCAGTGGACGGTCATGACCACACGTTGTCGTATGAGATGGTTCTTCCAAATGGAGAGATAATAAAAACAGGGTCGAGGTCGCTTTCCGAGATGCCTTATTTCCGATACGGTGTGGGTCCTGATTTCACCGGTCTTTTCTGCGCTCATCCCGGCACGTGCGGCGTGGTGACTGAATTGACCGCAAAGCTTTACCGGTTGTATGACAACCGAAAAGTTTACTTCGTGGGCTTTGACGATGTGAACACACCGACGAAATTTATTTACAATTTGATGAACGACGAATTAGCTGCGAGTATCAGGTTAGTAGATAATCAGAGCTGGTTGAAAGGGATCTGCGGCACTTTTGATTACGCCTACGAGAAGCTACCGAAGTTCGTTTTGTGCATGTTGGTGGAAGGAGTAGATGGGATATTCGAGGCGAAGGATAAGTTAGTGCGTTCATACATAAAAGAATCAGGCGGAAAGGTTTTGGAATTTCCGGAGGAGTTCAAAAGGACCTTCGAGGAAGAGAGCTTAGGTGGTGCGGAGAAGAGCAGCATGGTGTTTGGCTTAAGGGGTAATTACCACTGCATAGGGCTGTATGGACCTTTAACGCTGGCTGCAAAGTATTATGACTTGCATGAAAAGACGGCATTGGAGGTTGGAATACCAAAGGACCACGTTCATTTCTATCTCAACCCGATATACAATTTTCACGGACAGCTTTGTTATTTTGAACTTGATATATTTTATGACGGAAGCGATTTGGGATTTGGAGAGAAGTTAAGGAATTATAACCAGAAGCAATTCCAGAGGTTGCTTGACCTGGGCATCTATGGCTGGTTCAGACCTTATGCAGGGATAATAGAGCCGACGGTGGATCGAATAGGGTATCTTGGAGAGGTCTGGAAGAACTTCCTCAAGGTTCTGGATCCGAATAAGATTATGAACAGGGGGAAACTATTCTAACAATTCGCAACCTTTTTCTGATATATTCCCTCCCTCGCATTCACAGGAATAAACAATTCTGTGGGCTCTCTTTTCAGAAGCATCGCGTAATCTTTGCATGAATCCACGTTGTTCGCCCTCATCCGAATGGCAAGCCTTCTTTTTACATAATTATCCCGGTATTGGTTGCAATCAAATCCCTTATCCTTGAGTATCTGCCTTTTTAGAACTTTAAAATCCCTGTCCTGATCAGGGATTAAATTTTTATCGGTTATCATGAAGAAGTATGAACTTTTCCACGACTTCAACCCAGCCTTCCGGTCCCTCACCTTTCGCTTTATAAAGGTTTGGCTGTGAAACATCAAGCCATGCACCCTTTTTGTTCTTCACCAGCGCTGGCTGCTCCACCGCTTTCAACATCGGAATATCATTCATGCTGTCTCCGACACCTATGGTCTTCACTTCTCCATATCCCCTCTTGAAGAGCTCTGTGAGAATCCTCACCGCTTTCCCTTTGTCCGCGTTCTTACCGTGAATGTTGTAGTATCTACCACCGTGAGAGATATTAAATCCCTTTTCTTTGATTTTCGCAAACAAAATAGCCTCCTTCTCTTCTGGTTCACCAAAAATGAAACTCTCATTGTATTCCTTTTCCTTCGCAAGTTTCGCCATCTCTACACTTAAATTCGCATCTTCTGCAACCTCTTCCGCCGTCATATCGCCAAACCCCGTTATTTTAAATCCCGTCTCCTCTCTGAGTTCCTTCAAGGCTTCCTTTAACTCACCATACGAAGCACCAAGTTCAACAATGCAGTAATTCCCCCTTCTTTTACACTCAAAAACGAATGAGAAGTAATTCTCAGGAATGAAAATCGCTCCACCGTTCTCTACGATAAACGGGTCTTCCATCCCCATCGCTTTCCGGTAATATTCGTTCTCTGCTAACGTTTTCGCCGTGCAAAACACGACCGGGATATTTCTCTTCTTCAAGGCTTCCAGAGCCGGAAGCGCAGCATCGTAAGAATAGTCAAAGAGGTCAAGCAGAGTTCCATCAAGGTCTGTGAAAAGAATTTCTTTCATGTGCTTATTTGAAAAGTTTCTCCACTCAAATCCTCCTTCTTTTCTACTTCACACCCGATAGCCCCTTGTTCACACCTTACAAACATTTCTGAATTGCTTTCCAGTAATTTTATAAATTTACTTGCATCAATCCTCCCCCCAATAGGGGGCATTATGAAGTTCTCCTTTGGCTTTTCCCCGGTATCCAGAATATCTTTCAGCTCATCAAGCACTTTTGACCTTACGTAATCATTGCATAGCTTACTGTAGTAAATCGCACTGAGTGAACCAAGCAGCATGTTCTTAACATGCTCCTCTCCTTTTTCCTCGTGTATGTGTGGATTTAACGTCTCTATCTGAAAAATCTCAATTCCTGCACACCCATCTCTTCCAGCCCATCAAAATTCAAAACCCCGGTATCCAGAATATCTTTCAGCTCATCAAGCACTTTTGACCTTACGTAATCATTGCATAGCTTACTGTAGTAAATCGCACTGAGTGAACCAAGCAGCATGTTCTTAACATGCTCCTCTCCTTTTTCCTCGTGTATGTGTGGATTTAACGTCTCTATCTGAAAAATCTCAATTCCTGCACTTGCAGCATCTGGATACGCTATATCTTCCGCTTTCAGCCCGAACTCATCAAACAAATAAACGTAGTGGTAGGGTTCGATTGAAAAGCCGGTCGAATAACATAATAAATCCGCGAGCTTTGTTGTCAGTGCATGCTCGCCCGCATTTCCCGTTATCACAACTCCGGTCTCAAATCCTGTGTTTGTTGATAGCAGAAGATTGAGATACTTGTTTGTGGCCTCGCTTACCCTGCCCCACTTTTTGAAATAAAGTTTGTCCTCCACCACCTTTGGCTTATATCTCCAGTGAAGCCTCACCATGCTGTATGGCGACTCAGACATACAGAATCCTGCTGCATAATCCATCACGTACTCACGCACAGCACCCGGGATGTAGTTGTCGGCATCAGCAAACCCGATAAAATCTTTTCCAAGTGATTTTGCAAGCAGCATGCCTATAATCATACCCTCCGACTTCCCATCCCTGACCAATCCATCCTTATCAAGAAGGAAGTCATAACCAGCTTCGTAAAAAGCAAATCCCAATTCAGGGTCTTTCTGATGCACGATGAGAATTTCTTGCTGTGTAAGGTTATGGATATTTGTTATCGTATCCATTTCCATTTTGTATATATCATGTGCATCCCTATCGCTGTTTGAAACCACAATAACAGAACAATCAAAGGGAATTGCTCTTAAAACACCGTCCAACAAATGTATATTTTCATCTTTTACCGGTATGACGATTGCAAGACGCCTTAAAACATTTTTGATTTCTTCAAAAGAGATGTCTTTTGCCCTTGGATTTTCAAAACCGCCGGAATCGAGTTTTAATACACGCTGTAGCTCGTGAATTTTCACCGAGCCGAAGATTTCTGTATACCTTGGCATTTCGATAAGCATTTTCTACACCTCTACTAATTATTTGTTTTCATCATATATATATAACATGATGATAAATTTATGCTGAGGAAGAAAAAATGCCACGTTCACATGGAGAGAGGAAAAGAACGAGAAAAAAGTTGAGTAAGAGAAAAAGAGAGCGGGGGCTGTCTCCAATAAGCAGAGCCATCCAAAGCTTTGAGCCCGATGAAAGGGTGCATATCCGTATAGACCCAAGCGTCCACAAAGGTATGCCGCATCAAAGATTTCACGGCTTGACTGGCAAGGTGAAAGAGGAGCGAGGAAGAGCGTATATCGTGGAGGTATCAGATGGGCGGCGGAAAAAGGACTTGTTTGTGCGTGCGGAGCATTTGAGCCCGCAAGCCAAATCACAGCCAATAGCCAATAGCCAAGCAGCCAAATAGGGATTAGGGGTTAGCGGTTTAGCTATTTAGCGGTTTAGAAGTTAGCGTGTTAGCCAGTTAGATAACTAAGTCTCTAATCTGCTTAACGCGCATATACCCCATACCCTACTGGCTATTCCCTATTGGCTGAGTGTGAGTGATGGGCCCGATGCGATTCGAACGCATGACCTCCGCCTCGTCAAGGCGACGTCATTCCAGCTAGACCACGGGCCCACGAGTATGGATTTTTATAGTTATAATAAACAGATGCTTATAAAATTTATTTTTTATTTCCACAATTTTGACAATAAGGCATTTCATATCTGACAGGGAAACCGCACCATGAACCACTTTCCACACGTTCTCGATAATCATGTACATCAATAAAAGAGATGCAAAAGCCATGAACGCATTGGCATGAATGATGTATTTGCTCCTCGTCTTTTTGGCTTTTAAGAACGCGATGATAGCAACCACCAGTAATGGGAGCAGAAAAGCCAATATTTTCTCATCTTCATATTCCGGCATGATTACTGAAAGTTATTATCGGATTATAAAGATATAATTACTGAAAGGAGATTTTCCATAATGAAAAAAGGAGCAGATTACGATTTAATTGTTGTTGGAGCGGGTCCTGCCGGGATGACCGCTGGGATGTATGGTGTGAGAAGCGGATTGGAAACATTAGTGGTTGAGAAAGGAATATGCGGCGGATTATCAAATGAGGCGCCAGAGATAGAGAACTACCCGGGATTCAAGAAGGTGGGAGGAATGGAACTGGCGGAAAAGATGAAAGAGCAAGCCTCGGAATACGTGGAGATAAAAGAGCTGGAAGCAGTTAAAAGAATAGAGCTTATGGAGAAAGAGATGAGGGTATTCACGGAAAAAGGTTCTTATCTCACAAATGCGGTGGTAATAAGCACGGGAACTAAACACAGGAGATTAGGCGTGAAAGGGGAAGAAGGATTTCTTGGAAGAGGCATATCTTATTGTGCTACCTGTGATGGTTTCTTCTTCAGAGATAAGCCCGTAATAGTGGTAGGAGGAGGGGACTCAGCAGTTAGAGAAGCCCTGTATTTGAGAAATATCGGCTGCGAGGTGACGCTGATTCACAGAAGGGGGGAACTCAGAGCAGAGCGGTATTTACAAAAGAATCTGGAAGAGACAGGTGTGCATATTCTGTGGAATTCAGTGGTGAAAGAGATAAAGGGGGATAAAGCGGTGAGGGGCGTTGTCAGATATGATAAAAAGAAAGAGATTGAGGATGAGCTCCCGGTAGAAGGTGTGTTTGTATCTATTGGTGAAGAGCCAGTCAATGAATTAGCCGTGCAAATGGGAATTATGATGGATAAAAACGGATACATAATCGTAGATAAAAGTCAGAGGACGAACCTCGAGCGAGTATACGCCGCAGGGGACATAACTGGAGGAGTAAGACAAGTAGTGGTGGCATGTGCGGAAGGCGCAATCGCTGCTACCGCTGCATATAATGATTTATTGGAGTTTAGCGTGAAATGAGGGAGATAGGGATTGACGAGGCGGGAAAAGGTCCGGTAATAGGGTCAATGTTTGTTGCCGGGGTTTTGAATTTTGATGGGCTGGAAGAGATGGGTGTGCGGGATTCGAAGCGATTAAGCCCCTCGAGGAGAGAATATCTGGCGAACCTTATAGAAGAAGCGACTGAGGTTCATGTCGTGGAGATGACCGCAAGCGAGATAGACGAGGGTAGAAAGAGGCATACTTTAAATGAAATCATGGTCGAACTTTTTTCAGCAGTGATTATGCATTTTCAGCCGGATAGAGCTTTTGTGGATGCGGCGGATGTAAAAACAGAGCGGTTCGCTGCTAATCTCAGGTCGAACTACGAAATGGAAAGGGAGGAGGGAGAAAAAGAAATTGAACTAATTTCTGAATCTAAAGCGGATGAACGCTACCCGGTGGTCAGTGCAGCATCCATAGTTGCAAAAGTGCATCGGGATAGGTCAGTAAGGCAGCTCGAGGCGGAGATAGGAGTAGAGATAGGAAGTGGGTATCCTGCGGACCCGAAAACCATCCAATTCCTGAAAGCGCTGCTAAAAGAAAAAGAACAGGAAAACATTCCAGCCTATGTGAGGCGCTCTTGGAAAACTGTCGAAAGAAATCTTTCTTCAATAAACTCTTCTTTTGTAAAGCAAAGTCTCTAAGGGGTAAGTTCATTCGTTTACATTGTTATATACTTAATGTCAACAAATAAGCGAAAAATGGTAGCCCTGAAGAAGGATAATGAAGAGGGAGAGGATAAGAAGAAAGGGAAAGAAAAAGACAGTGCCGCTGGTTTACAGGATATAAAAGAATGCCCTGAGTGTGGCTCTAAGAGTTTGGTAAGAGACTATAATAAAGCGGAGATTTTTTGTGCCAATTGCGGGCTGGTGATAGCAGAGAACATCGTGGACCCTGGACCTGAGTGGCGTGCCTTCGACTCTGAACAGATGTCCAGGAGGGCGAGGGTCGGGGCACCGATGACTTATCGAATACATGATAAAGGACTGAGTACGATCGTCACGTGGGGTTCGCCGGGTCAAAGGCAATATAAGTTAAAGAAATGGCAACAGCGGACACATATTGCGAATACAACAGAAAGGAGCTTTATTTTCGCTCTTTCTGAGATAGATCGGATGGCATGTGCGCTTAAACTACCGGTAAATATCAGGGAGGCGGCGTCTATGTTATATCGGAAGGCGATGAAGAAACATTTGATTCGCGGGCGAAGCATAGAAGGTATAACTTCTGCATTCTTGTACATTACATGTAGACAGTATGGAGTGCCTCGAACACTGGAAGAGGTCAGAGAAATATCAAGAGTTGGACAAAAGGAAATAAGTCGAGCATATCGCTTTCTTTTACGTGAACTCGACTTGAAGGTTTCGCCTGCTTCTCCCATTGAGTTCGTGCCTCGTTTCTGCTCCATGCTCAATTTGAGTAGTGAGATAAGGGCACATGCAATAGAGATAATAAAGAAGGCGGCGGAAGCGGAACTAACTAACGGGCGAGGACCGATAGGGATAGCGGCTGCTGCTATTTACATCGCTGCGATTTTAAGCGGTGAGCATCGGACACAAAAGGAGGTATCGGATGTTACGGGTGTGACCGAGGTTACAATCCGGAACAGGTATAAAGAATTATCAGAGCAGTTAGAGATAGATGTGCTTTTATAGTGGTTTAGAAAGTCAGCGGTTTAGCGGTTTAGCGGGTTTAGAATTTATTTTGGAGTAGAAGGAGGACAGCATTTTTGAAAGTTCTTCTATTTTTGAAGATAGATTACTAAAGTTGTCTTCTTGAATAAAACCCAACTTATGTGCGATAATTCCTTAAAACTCTTCATCGTTAATCCTTCCTTTTCGGTAGATTATAAGTTTGTCTTTTTAGCAGCGTAGTCTTTCGGCTCTAAACCGCTAATCCACTAAGCCTCTAAACCGCTTCTCAAGGCTGCCCTCGCTGCTATTTTCGCAACCCGTAATGGTTCGGGCACTTTTCCATGAGTGGTGAATTTTTTAAGCAGCACCGCAGCTTCGCTTTTTTCCATACCCCAAAACCGTATTAAAACATCGAAATTGTTATGCAATCTCACAGGAATACGATTTACAAGTCTCTTATACGCTTCTATCCGGTTATCTCGCTCACGGGCTTCAAAATGCCTGGCTATGTGTCTCTCCAGGCCCTCAGATTCTTCGTAAGTCACACAGATGAGAGGAATCCCAAGCATTTCATACACCTCCTTTATATCTACAATGTTAAACCAACTGATGACACATCCATTTAACATCATTACATTTATGTCAGCGCGTCGCAGCGATTCGAAGACGTGCAGCACTCCTTCTGTGGCGTCCATCCCCCCTACGGTTATCTTATCAAAAGCGACGCCGTCTATAATAAAATCGGAACGCATAACGATGCCAGCAAGCACTGATTTCTCATGGGCTCTCCTGAAGCTTTCTGCAATGCCGAGTACCCTTATCCCCTTTTTATTTACGTGTAAGGTCATATAAAATTATAGATACGATTTGCTCTCCCTCTCTTTTTGCTCTTTATATCTTCTTCTTGAAATTGGGTCACTGCTCATCCGCTCTATTTCCATATCTAACTTGTCGTCCAACTTCGCTTGCTTTTCTGAGATATATTCCTTGCACAGTGTATAAGTGGAATCGGAAGAATATTGCTGAACGCCAGCCATTATAATCGCTAAATCCGGTTTTTTCTGTGGAGAAATCAAGCCAAACGGGACTGGCGCACCTATCCTCAGAAGCTTTTTTATCTCATCATCCATTTTCCCTACTTCCAAGCCAAATCCTATTGCCTCATTGCTCCCGGTCTGTTCCATCTTTAGCTGCCATATACGCTCAGGGCTGGAGATGAACATGTCATACCTACCTTTTGGATTCCTCCCGGTTAGTACTCTCCATTCTTCCTTATCTTTGCTTTTGTTCCACTTCTCTTTTAATATCCGCGTTATTTCAGCAGAAGACTTTGTTCCCATTTCTTTTGTATTGCCTCCAAATGTATACTACCCATGTATAAATAAGCATTACTAACATATAAAGCTGAACAAACGCCAGGGTCAGGATTTGAACCTGAGCGTCCCTTACGGGACAGTGACTCTCGAGGCCACCGCATTTGTCCACTCTGCCACCCTGGCATCGTCACACTCTTTAAAAAAAGGGTTTCACAAGGAAAGCAATAAGCTGACCGAAATATATCAGAAGGGTGGACCGGATAAAAGTGCCAATAACCACCGCAAGCCAGGTCATTAAAGGCGGCATTCCTATTAGCCTACCCACTACGGCGCCCACAACACCTCCTGCCGCGAATGGGAATATAACTAAAACGACAACACCTATAAACCCAAATCTCTTCGCCCATTTATATTTCCTTATTGCTTTTTCTCCACCTTCCTCTGCCCTTTCTACAAGTTTTCCTAAACCTGGTATTTTCTTTGCGTAATCGAAGTTCCAGACTAAAAACAAAGCAAGAACGGCATCAGTGAAAACAACAAAGGATATAAAAGATACTGGGGGAAGTGTTAACCCCGCAGGAATAGCAGCTACCGCACCACCAACAGGCATGAGTGAATAAGAAACAAACACCGCTGCATATTTTGCAGATACCTCTGGCTCAACGAAGAACCAGAAGAATAGCAGTGTAGCGCCCGCGATGCAAAAAGGAATAACGAGTTTGGCTAAAGCTATTTTCTTCATCTGTATTACCATCTCCATCTTTTCCTTCACATCCATTTCCATTTCTTTTAGCATCGTGGTTTTTACCTTTGGTATATAAATAAGAAATTATCAGATATAAAATAAAAGGAGAAGAAGAATGAAACTAAGAATTGTGTACGATAACGAGGCGAAGGGAGGGTTAGAGAGCGACTGGGGGTTTTCATGTCTGATCGAAGCAGAGAAAAAAATACTATTTGACACCGGGGCATCAGGCGAGATTTTATCGCATAACATGCAGTGGTTAGGGATAAGAAAAGAAGACATCGAAATTATTGCACTATCGCACGAGCACTGGGACCACATTGGTGGTCTTGATGCTGTGTTACACCAAAATGTCGCTGTGTATATACCCAGTTCCTTCTCGATGGGGACGAAGAAAAGGATTGAAGAAAGTGCTGCGGAAGTATTAGAGGTATCAGGACCTGCGGATATTGTTTCTGGAGTTCATACAACAGGAGAGCTTGGGATAGGGATTAAGGAGCAGTCATTGGTTTTGGAAACAAAGGGAAGCGAAGGTGTAATTGTTTTAACCGGATGTGCACATCCGGGTTTGGAAACCATTTTGGAGGCTGCAAAGGTTTTCGGTGAACTATACGGTGTGATAGGTGGTTTTCACGGGTTCGATAAGTTAGAATTATTGAAAGAATTGAAAATGATAGTACCCTGTCATTGCACCGTGCGTAAGGAAGAGATAATGAGGATGTATCAGGAAAAAGCGGTATGGTGTGGAGCTGGGGAAATAATAGAGATTTAGTAAAAGTGATTTTTTACCTTCGGCTCCTCCTCCTTCCTCTTCTCATTCTCCTCGCTCTTCTCATTTTCCTCATTTCTTCTTTTCTTTTACATTTATCGCATACGAAATATATCCTCGTTTCATCTTCAGTGCCGCAAACGCCCGCAGCTACATCATCTAATGTCACTTCTTTAATCTGTTCAACTATCTCATCCGATAAATCCTCTTTTCCACATTTAAAACACTTATACAGTGAACCGGTAACCTCAACACTGTCAAGGTCACCCAAAATATAGCTGAATTCTTCGAATTCTCCTGGTATCCTCAAGCCTTTGTAACTGTTACAGTTTAGCTACCTTTATATAGTCTTATGTATATCTAAT
>JAGXOS010000200.1 GCA_023659775.1 Methanomicrobia archaeon LH_S14
GAAAAATACGAAGTGAAATGCATAAAATGCGGTGCACGCTTCTCTAAGGAAGACATGGTATATACGTGCAGGAAATGCGACGGTTTGTTAGATATAAAATACGATTATTCCGAGATAGATGTGGAGCGAGTGGTCGAAGCGAAAGGAGAAGGCGTGTGGAAATATCGTGTTTTACTGCCCTTCGGTGAAGAAACAAAACCTGTAACGATAAACGAAGGAAACACACCTCTGTACAGGTGCGATAGACTCGCTAAATCTATCGGTATCAAAGATTTGTGGGTGAAACACGAAGGACTGAACCCTTCGGGTTCGTTTAAAGACCGAGGAATGACCGTTGGGGTAACGAAAGCGATGGAATTGGGTGTAAAGGGTGTCGCGTGCGCATCCACGGGCAATACTTCTGCATCACTTGCGATTTTTGCAGCAAAAGCCGGTATTCCTTGCTACGTTCTGCTGCCAAAGGGTAAGGTGGCGTTAGGAAAAGTAGCACAGGCGATGATGCGCGGTGCAAAGATATTCTCGATACGGGGTAATTTTGACGATGCTTTGAGGATAGTGCGAGTGCTGTGCGAGGAAGAGAAACTTTATTTATTGAATTCCGTGAATCCTTACCGGTTGGAAGGTCAGAAGACAATAGCGTTTGAAGTTGTGGAAAAACTCGAGTGGGAAGTTCCTGACCGGGTGATTCTACCGGTAGGGAATGCAGGGAACATAAGTGCGATTTTTAAGGGGTTCTCGGAGTTGAAGACTCTGGGCATCACTGATTCCATACCAAAGATGACAGGTATTCAAGCAGAGGGTGCGAAACCAGTAGTGAATGCGTTTAAGAAAGGTAAAGAGGAGATAATACCGGAAGATAACCCAGAAACCATTGCATCTGCGATAAGAATAGGAAATCCAGTAAATGCAGCAAAGGCATTGTTTGCAATAAGAGACTCAGGAGGTGTTGCAGAATCGGTGACTGATGAGGAGATAACGGAAGCGCAGCTCAAATTGGCAAGGTTGGAAGGCATAGGTGTAGAGCCTGCAAGTGCAGCTTCTATCGCAGGGTTGAAGAAATTAGTTGAAATGGGAGAGATAGAAAGGGATGAGAGAATTGTATGCATTACCACTGGGCATTTATTGAAGGACCCGGAACGCGTGATAAAAATATGCGAAGCGCCAAAAGAGGTGGATGCGGACGTGGATGTGCTGAGGAAGATGGTGAGAAGGGTGTAAAATGTTTTAAGTTGGTTGAAATATATTATAGTGTAACTCAGCATAAGTAAAAAATGTGC
>JAGXOS010000201.1 GCA_023659775.1 Methanomicrobia archaeon LH_S14
GCTCTACCCGTTCTATGTGCTCTATCCCCATTTCCATTAATATAGTATTTATAGAGTGGATATAAAAAAGAAAAAGTGTAATGAAAGGAACCTATGTGCTAATCATAGAAAACCATGCAGATATAGAGGTAGAAATAGGTAAAATAGGACGTATAGAGTTCAAAAAAGGATTTTATGCTTATGTCGGCTCTGCGCTTTCTGGATTAGAGCAAAGAGTAGAAAGACACCTGCGTGAAGCAGGCAAGAACAAGAAATTGCATTGGCATATAGATTATTTCCTGGCGAGTCCTGCAACAGAAATAAAGGAAATTGTATTCGCAGAAACGGGGG
Source organism: Methanomicrobia archaeon LH_S14 (assembly GCA_023659775.1). GTDB lineage: Archaea > Halobacteriota > Syntropharchaeia > Alkanophagales > Methanospirareceae > JAGXOS01. Next base: position 331 of record JAGXOS010000201.1, read on the forward strand.
AGAGAAAGGAATGTGAAATAGCTGCGAGCTTGCACATGGAGAATGGGTTGGATTCCATAGAAAATTTTGGATGCACCGATTGTTCATGCAAAAGTCATTTGTTCTTTTATACCAGCTTAGATAGACTGAAGGAGCACGTTTACAATAGTTTTTACTCCGTAGGAGAACATTTCCTCGCTACAAAAATAAACCCGGTATGAGCAATCATTCTATGCTCAGGTCGCATACTTCTTCCCTTTATTTCCCATCCTCTCAGACCAACCTCATAAATACCCATCACACGAAAGCTTGTCTCGTATTTCAACTCCAGCCTTCTCGAGAGTTTGTATATTTGCAGCACGGTAGGATTGTAACAAAGGAGTACTCCACCGTTTCTAAGCGATTCTTCTACGTGCTTCAGCACTCTCCAGGGCTCTGAAAGGTCCAATATTATCCTGTCCAATTCCTCCTCTTCTACCCCTTCGTACACGTCCTTATCCTTTAATACCAGCGTCCCTGAACCCTCTCTTCCTGCACTTCCCACCCTGCCGAAGAAGGTTTCTATATTTTCTCGAGCAATCTCGGAGAAATCTTTTCTCCTTTCATACGATACCACTTTTCCATCCTTGCCCACTGCACGAAGCAAAGCCATCGTAAGAGCTCCCGACCCCGTTCCTGCTTCTAACACCTTCGCACCCGGAAATATGTCTGCGAGCATTAAAATAGCTGCGATATCCCTGGGGTATATTATCTGCGAACCTTTCCTCATTTTTGATATGTATTCTGCTAAAGTAGGTCTGACGACCACGAGCTTTTCACCAAGAGAAGACTTTATTACACTTCCTTCATCCAATCCCATTATATCATCATGCGAAATCGTTCCGCGGGTGAAAGAGAAAGATGAACCCGCTTTCAATAAAATCCGGTATCTTTTACCTTTTTTGTCTATCAGATGCACAAG
>JAGXOS010000202.1 GCA_023659775.1 Methanomicrobia archaeon LH_S14
TCAGTAACAACAAAATCAACGCCGTTAGAGCCTATCAATTCTAACTTCATCGCCACTTCCTCTTTCTTTTCCTTGCTACAAACGACTACAACCGCCTTTAGCGGCTGTCTTATCTTTATCCCCGCATCTGACCTCGCTCGCCTGCCAGCCTCTACTAATTTGGAAATTAAGTCCATCGAATCCTCCAATTCCGCATCTATAAGCGATTCATCCGGAGAGGGATAATCGCAAAGATGCACACTCTCAAGCGCGTCTTCCGAAATTGTTCTTACGATATTCTGATAGATGTGTTCAGTGATGAAAGGTACGAAAGGAGCGAGCAGTTTGCATAAAGACACAAGAACCTCATACAGCGTTAAATATGCACAATCCTTATCAAAGTTCTCCTCGACAATCCAGAACCGCCTCCTTGACCTCCTTATATACCAGTTGCTCAGGTCGTCAATCACAAAATCTTCTACTTTCCTCGCTGCAATGTGTATTTCAAACCGTTCTATTGCATAAACTACGTCCTTCGTGAGTGTGTTCAACCTCGATATAATCCATCTGTCCATCGCACTCCTCTTCTCTATCGCGATTTCCTTCTTCTTTGGATCGAACTCATCTATGCCCGCGTAGGTAACGAAGAAGAAATAAGAGTTCCAGAGCGTGTTCAAGAACTTCTTTTGCTTCTCTAATATCGCATGTTCGGAGAACCTAATATCATCTGATGGAGGACCTGTGGTGAAGAAGTACCACCTCAACGCATCTGCTCCTTCATTATTAAATATAACATTTATGTCAACTACGTTCCCTTTGCTCTTACTCATCTTCACGCCGCGCTCATCCAATATATGGCCCATTGAGAGCACACTTAGATAAGGCGGGGCATCGAAAATCGCAGTTGAAACCGCAAGGAGAGAATAGAACCAGCCACGAGTCTGATCTATCGCCTCTGTAATAAAATCTGCGGGAAAATTCTGCCTGAACTCTTCATTCTCATAAGGGTAGTGCCATTGAGCAAAAGGTGCTGTACCTGAATCATACCAGCAATCTATCACATCTTTTACCCTTCTCATTTCTCCGCCGCATTCATCACACTTCAGTACCACTTCGTCAATGTATGGTCTGTGCAGGTCAAGGTCGCTGGGAACAAAATTCTTTGCCTTATCCTTCAGTTCTTTTATGCTTCCAACACAATACCCCTTCCCGCATCCGGTGCATATCCATATATTCAACGGAGTTCCCCAGAATCGCTCCCTGCTGAGCGCCCAATCCTCGATATTCTCT
>JAGXOS010000203.1 GCA_023659775.1 Methanomicrobia archaeon LH_S14
TCTGTATGTTCCCCACGCCCTCTGCATGCTGCGCTTCACCTGCATTATATATGATACAACCCGTTTCCGCTTTCGCGTATGCCTCCGCAGCTTCACGTATTAGATCACGGGAAACACCCGTTATCTTCTCGAGCTCGCTCATATCCTGTTTGGCTAAGTAATCCTTCAACGCATCAAAGCCCGAGGTCTTATTCTCTATGAATTCCTTGTTCTCCAATCCTTCTTCTATTATTATCTTCATTAGCGCATTTACCAGAGCGACGTCGGTAGCGGGATTAAGTCGAAGATGTATGTCTGCATAATTCCTTACCGTTACGGTCTCCCTCGGGTCTATAACCACCACCGTTGCCCCCTTATCCTTCGCTTTCCTCACTCTGCGCGCAATCATCGGATACGTCTCGTGTATGTTCACGCCCGCGAGGATAATACAATCTGCTTTACCTATGCTTATCGTTGATGTCTCCATCACACCGGTACCGACGGTAGAGATCAAAGCAGGAACCGTAGTAGAATGGCAGAACCTCGATGAATTGTCCATGTTGTTTGTCTTCATCACGCATCTTCCGAACTTCTGTAGCACATATAAATCCTCATTTGTTGTCCTCCCTGAGTTTATGAAGCCAACTGAACCCGGGTCTGCACCTTTTAATTTATCTGCAATTAGCTCCAGTGCCTCTTCCCAGGTCGCTTCTCTGAAACGGCCATTCTCTTTTATCAGCGGCTTCTCTAACCTGCTATCTCCATATATAAAGTCATACGCATTCTTTCCCTTTGGACAGTTCTTGCCTTCATTCACTGGATGCTCCTTCCAGGGTTCTACTCCTACTATCTCTCCGTCTTTTACCACCAGGTATATCCCACAGCCCGTCCCGCAATAAGGACATATAGTTGGTACATATTCCAATTCGGTCATTTTACTCTTTTACCTCCCTCTCAGTTCCCGCAGGATTAAAAGGACCGGGTCCAAGTTCTTTTATCTCTGCTGTAAATTCTTTTATCGTAGCTGCAAACTTTGGGCCCTCAGCGGCAGAAATCCATTCCATCCGAAATCTCCTTGGGTCTATACCTGTGGTTTCAAGCAATTTCTTCGTCATCGAATACCTTCTCCTCGCATATAAGTTCCCTGTTATATAATGGCACTCGCCCGGATGACATCCACCGATGAAAACACCATCCGCTCCTCTTAAGAACGTCCTCAGCACAAATAGGGGGTCCACTCTACTGCTACACATCAGCCTTATCAACCTTATGTTCGCAGGATATTTCAT
>JAGXOS010000204.1 GCA_023659775.1 Methanomicrobia archaeon LH_S14
ATTTCTTAGATATTTCCTGCCTTCTTCAAGTGCCAATGCACAGTTTAAGCAAACAGGATAATTTTTCCATGCATCCTCTTGTTGAAAGCCACCACTTATAAATCCGGGTTTATCAACGGTATAAAATTTATAGGTATCTACGAAGCCATAAACCTCTGCTTGCCTTTGATTGCAAACTGAACATATTTGATTCCCTGATTTTGATATTTTTCCATACTTTGAATAAAAATTTTCTTTTGCTTTATCAACCAATATATTCCGGAATACGGGAAAATATCCAATATAGCTATCTTCTATCTTTAAACTTATAATATTGCTCTCTTTGCTATTTTTCTCTTTTAGATCTTTTAGGATGCTTTCTTTGTTCTCTCTAAGACAGTTACCAATTTTTACTAAAAAATTGATGTCTTCATCTAAGCCTATCGTATTATAATTTTTGAACCACGAAAATATCTTTGTTTCAAATGTTCTTTCTATATCTGTTACCATTGAGATTGGCGTCATATCTGTACCTCTGGCGCCTTCGCCTTTTTTATACAGATAGTTGCTGAGTTTGGTTTTAGAATATTCCTCTGGTTCTATGCTCTTATACACAAACTCACTTCCACCATCCCCTCTTTCAAGAACGATAAATAAAATGTTCTTTGTGCTCCGATTTGCAGGGTTGTCAATAAAAATATCCAAAGGATTATCAAGGCTTTTTCCCTCCTTCTCAACTGCATACTCTCCAATCTTCCTTATCGCTTCAATCATACAAACCACCTTTTAACATTTTCATCGTCTAAAATACAAATTTGTATATATACAGATCTGTATATTTTTTCCGACAATCAACTTCTTTATTTTTTCTTCCATCCCGTCCCCTTCCTCATCATCTACTTCACACGCAAATATTCCGGTACGTGCAATCCACGCACCTCGTCTTATACTTTGTCGTATCAGGATAAAAACCTTTCTGAATAACCTCCAGCACCTCCCCCACCATCGCGATTGCACGTTCAAAATCCTTTTCGCGGAGCTTCACCTCCTTAACTAAATGATTACTCCTCACATAACACACAAAACTTCGTCCACTTCCCCCTTCAAATGAAAATGATTCCGCTTCGACACAAGATAAACCGCAACGTCCTTCCTCACACACTGCAGCTTCTTCCTCATGTAGCTCTTATTCATCTTCTCCCGCGCCTCGTGCAACGCTCTGCCCTTCAATACCTTATACCTTTTCTCCTCATGCTGCGGTATCCCCAGGCAATACATAAAATAGA
>JAGXOS010000205.1 GCA_023659775.1 Methanomicrobia archaeon LH_S14
TCAAACTTTCCGGGGTTGCCTACGATGCCTTCTTCGTATCGTAGCAAATAACAACATGCGAAGTGATATTTTCAATCTCTTCCAATCCTTGCTCTTTCTCTACGTCCCCTCCCGTTCCATTCGTCTGTATCCGTATCTCAAACTTTCCGGGGTTGCCTACGATATCCTTTGCAGTTCTGCTATCTATACCTGCTAAGTCTATAATCAGGAGATTATTCCCAACCGTTCTTATGGTAGTGCTTGCTAATCCCAGCATGTTTATTTTTGTCTCTATTATGAGGCGAGTCTCATCCCTTGTTTCGGGAGTTATGGAATCCTCAAAGAAATCTATACTACCGTTAATCCCCTTTAACACTTCTGATAACTGCTCTTTTGTAACGCTCTTCCTTATCTCGTACATCGCCCCTTCATCCGTCTTGTAATAGGTCACCTCGGTATCCAGCTCTTTTTCAAGGAAATCAGCAACAGCACTTTCATTAACCTGTGCGGTTATCCCGACCAGGGTGCCTTCTAATTTCAATTGCAGCCACGACCCACCCACTAAATCCAAACCATATCTCAGGTTGCCATTTATCCCTGCATCTGGGGGCGGTGGAGGATAAACATAAATGACAACCAAAGCGGCTAAAATGCACAATAACAATACCAATACCCTTATGTCGCCCAACAATCCTTTTTCGCTTTTTTTCATTGCAACAGACCTTTATTTCCCTTTTTCTCCTCCTTCCCTACACAATCATATAATTTCGGCAATTAAAAAGATAATGCAAAAATTTAGCTTATCCCTATGCTCACACCTCTTCTGCACCCACGCCCACCGGCATCACGTATATCGGCTTATGCTCCTCCGGAAGACTCAAGACCCTTGCGACTTCTACATCATAAAACGCACCTATGGCAACGGTAGCCAGACCCAGCGATTCACACTGTAAATATATATTTTGCCCCACATGCTCCACTTCTATATGCACGTATCTTACGCCCCGGTCACCATATCTACGAGTTGTCCGTTCGTATTCGGCTACAATCACAAAAGATACCGGGGCATCGGCAATGAACGTCTCGCTTAAACAAGCGACTGCTAACGCTACTCTTAAATCGCCTTCCTTATGCATTTCTAACTCCGATGTTTTATCCGCTTCTTCTAATTTTATTCGCATTTCTCACGCTCCTATACCTATAAGTTTTCTTTTTTCTTTGGCGGCACTATGCCCTCAACATTGAATTCATATTTCCGATGTGATGACGGTAAATGAAGCAGTTT
>JAGXOS010000206.1 GCA_023659775.1 Methanomicrobia archaeon LH_S14
CACCAATGCTGCCCATCGCTATTCTATCCCTGTCCAGGGTAGCCATGGCTATTCCTGACAAGGGTGCGATATGCCCAATGGCACAGCAATTATTCGCCAAGGATTTGCTTGTAGCAAAGAGAGAGTATCCCGATGCCGAAGTTGTCCTCTACGTAAACACGCTTGCAGAAAGCAAAGCACTCGCCGACTGCATCTGCACTTCGGCAAATGCTCAGGAAATAGTTAAGGCAATGGACGCATCAACCATCTTATTTGGTCCTGACCACAACTTAGCATATCACGCACAGAAGACAACGTCAAAGCTCATTATTCCTGTTCCCGAATACGGGCTTTGCCCTTCGCATCACCAGATAGTAATGGCGGATTTGATAAAAGCGAAGGAGGCGCATCCGAGAGCAAAAATCATTGTTCATCCGGAATGCATTCCCGAAGTTCAAGACCACGCGGATTATATCGCATCAACGAGTGGCATGGTGAAGATTTGCAAGGAAGTGGAGGATGAAGAATTTTTGATAGGCACTGAGGTCGGGCTACTGCACAGGCTCGAAAAGGAAGCACCGGAAAAGAAATTCTATCCCATCTCTACTACCGCCGTGTGTCCGCAGATGAAGATGCACACGTTAGAAAACATAGAAGAAGCGTTGGAGAAAGAGAAGCCAGAAGTTGTTATTGAGCCCGAAATCAGGGATAAGGCGAGAAAAGCGATCGAACGGATGCTTGAATTATCAAAATAATAGTCTCTTTGGTCATGCTTTCTTTTAAGCCTTTTACACGGGATTGCGGGGTCGTGGGGCGGAGCCCCACATAAAGAAAGCATTCACCTCAACACTTCCCTCGCTATCACCATTCTCTGTATCTCTGATGTTCCAACGACAATGCTGAGTATCTTTGCATCTCTGAAATGCCTTTCCGCAGGGCATTCCTTCGTGCAGCCATAACCACCGTGTATTTGCACCGCATTTATAGCAGCTCTTAGCGCAACTTCAGAGGCATAAAGCTTAGCCATTGAAGCTTCTTTCGTGAATTTATCCTCTTTATCCGCAAGATAAGCAGCTTTGTATGTGAGCAATCTCGCAGCTTCTACTTCCGTAGCCATGTTCGCGAGCATGAATTGGACAGCTTGGAAATTGGCAATAGGTTGAGAAAACTGTTTCCGCTCTTTTGCATGCCTTTTAGATTCATCCAGACAAGCTTGAGCAATACCGACACCAATGCTGCCCATCGCTATTCTATCCCTGTCCAGGGTAGCCATGGCTATTCC
>JAGXOS010000207.1 GCA_023659775.1 Methanomicrobia archaeon LH_S14
CTTTTACCGCTTCGTTCAGCACTTCCACTATCTCATGTTCCGATTTATCCGTCATTATCCATTCTTCTTTCCTCATTCCTGTATCATCACGAAATCATAGAAATCCATATATATGCCGACGAGCCGGTCAAGCAAAGCATCTTGCGGTCTATATACACCCGCATATTCTATCGGATTAGAAGTGAAAATGGCATTGAAGTCAGGATGAACTTTAACGTAGCGTTCCTCACCGAATTTCGTAGGCAACTCCAGTATCTCCTCCTCGAGAACAGAGAGAAGGGCATTATTCGCTGCTGGCTTTGTCCTTGAGAACTCATTGTACACAAGCGTGTAGCCATATTTACACGCCAGCGTTAATGGATTATCTACCCAGGTCGGCTCCATCGTCTCCGCGGTTTTATATACGTTATGGATAAATCTATCGCTTAAAGTCTGCCTTTCAATCCTTGAGTAACCCCCAATTAAGTCTGCCGTTGTCATCTGCTCCTCACCATTTATCCATACCATTGGCCTTCCTAATTTAGACGCTACGTGCATTGCCAGTGCAGTCTTCCCACATCCGGTAGGTCCTATTAGATGAACCGGATAGCCAGCGTCAATCCATAACAGGACTCTCTCTTCTATATCTCTCACCGCCGGAGTTTCAATAAAGTTCATCTCCTCCGGCACCAGATATTCCGCTTTAATACTCTTCAGATCTATCTCAGGTCTCTTCTCTTCCTCTGCTATCTCTCTCCTTTTCTCCTCTAAGTCAGTATGTATTTGCTTTCCTCGCACTACCTTTTCATGCGTGTCTGCATATCTTTTTCTCATAACTTCCATACCCCCTCCTTTTTACGATACATATCAAAATACGGTTGGCAACACTTTCCCTTTTCAAAAAATAAAAAAAGGGAAAGGTATTGTGTGGGTTATAACCCTTGGGCTTATCTATCCCCAGAATTCCTCTTTCAAGTACTTATCGAATCTATCATTGATCTCTTTTCTATCTCGCTGTACCCTATCAGTGGTCTCTTTTATACCTCGCTGTATCTCCGCAACACCTGCTTCTACTCTTTCCCTCATCTCTTTTTTTCCTGGAACTATTTCTTTAACTGTTGCCATTTTGTCCCGTCACCTGACCTAAAGTGCTCACTCCGCGGGAGCTGCTATTGCCGCCTGCTCTATCTTTGTTATCTCCTCTGCGTAGTGCATGAAGGTGTCTACACTTGCTACATCTACCCTCGCTTCTACGGTCAATAACTCGATTCCCACT
>JAGXOS010000208.1 GCA_023659775.1 Methanomicrobia archaeon LH_S14
TGTTAAGAGAGATCGAAGAGGGGCGAATAAGTGCAAACGATGCGTTCTCAAATGCAGGTGTCTTGCGGAAGAAATGGATGAAAGCAGGCATAATGAACGAGGAATTGGCTATGGATACCCTTTCTTTGTTGGCAGCAATGGAAATTTCAGCGATGCGTGTTCTCGTGAAAGATTACGGCGTAGATGCATCAAACAGTAAAGTCTTCTTAACGGGCTCTGCGGGTGAAAAAGGGGAAATAAAGCGGAGAATAGACAGGTTCTTAGACGTCAAAACCGAAACAATAACAAAGTATAGTGCTGCAATAGGGTGTGCGGAAATTGCTAAAGACGTTTTTTACGGCGAGAGAAACATTTTGGGGATAGAAGTGGAACTGTGAGACTCTCTTTCCTTTATTACCTGCTATCTCCTGCGCAACCATAAACTACCCATTGCGTGTCGTCAGGTTCTTCGTAGTATCCAGCAACTAATTCTTCCACTGGCTCGTATTGATCTGCCTTATGCAGAGGCCGAGTGTCACGGTGAACTTGTCCAATAACATCTCCGTTCGACATACTCCATAATCTCGCATGATATCCACCAAGTGGACGAGTGCAATCGTTCAATCCATAGAATGCGTCAGCTACACCATCACCTTCTATCCAACCATATACAGGATCGTTGACATAAAAAGGGTACTGACATAAAATGTCCTCCGCTATATCGGACCATCCTTCCTCTATCATCTCTGCCTTCACTGTATCTCTATTTGTATTCTCCCATACAATATTTATAGGATCCTCTTCTTCTTCATATATGCCTCCATCTTCTGAGTAACACCACTGAGGATAATGATACCCATCCCAGTAACGTGGTGGGTCGTTTTCGGTTGTAAACACACGCTCTTCTTCAGTCACAGAAGTTCTCTCTTCACCTTCTCTTATCCCAATCATTTCGGCATCGCTGACACTAACTGGAATTCTACGCTCTTTTGTAAAGTTATCTCTTCCAAATCTCTTTTTGAATTCTTCACTCGTGTATATCTCTTTTGTTTCCAGATATCCTTGCTCATATTTCAAAGTCCTGATAGCTTTAACTCTTACAGTATGCTCTTGCCTCCATTGTTCCATGGATTTCCCCGGAGGCATTTCTTTCGTTGTTCTTTCCGGAGTTATGCTTTCCATTGATTTCTCTGTGGTTACAGTTTTCTCTGATTTCTGATATGGCTCCGGGCATGAGGATATTATAGTATAGTTACCGCTGAGGAATCCGCTC
>JAGXOS010000209.1 GCA_023659775.1 Methanomicrobia archaeon LH_S14
ATTTCATACGCGTGCTCCTTTGGAACGACAACAACACCGTTGTCATCGCCTATTATCCAATCCCCTGGCTTCACTTCCTCTACCAATGACACACCACCAACAAAAATAACCGGTGGTCTAATTTCCATCTCCCGTATCTGATTCTCATATACCTGCTCTGCAACTGAGCGACAAGCAGCCGCAGCTACGTCTTCCCTCTTCACTCCGGAAGCGAGAGCAACAACAAGGGCTTGTATCCCGAAGACCATACAATAGCTCTGTAACTCGTACCTCTCTTTCGATTCCGTCGCAAGCTGCCCCAACTCTGAGATGTCCACATCCAATCTGTGAGACGCCACTTCCAGGAACCTACCAGACGAGCCACCGCAAATACCACCTAAATTAAACGTATTTGCTATTCCATCTCGCATCAGAATCAGCTTATTGTTCATTCCTCCTATGTCTATCACCGTTGCATCGCCTTTATGACGTTTGGAAAGCAAAGCAGCTCCTTTTGATACCACACTCACTTCCTCTAAACTTAAGTCCGCCTTTACGTGTTCACTTACGAGTTCTCGCCCGTGTCCAGTCACGCCAATTGCATCTACCTTCTTTTCTGGAATCCCCGCCTCTTTTAACGCCGCTTCTATCGCATCATCTGCACTTTTTATCGGGTCCGTCGTTGGCAGCCATCCTTCCCCTATTATTTCATTATCTCGCATCACTACTGCCTTTGTAGTAGCGGAGCCGGAATCAACGCCAATTGTAATCCCCTCTTGCTTCTCACGCATCAAAAGCGCCTTCCTTGTTATCAGCGTCTTCAACGCCTCTAATCGTGAGTATATCTCTATCTCCTTTGGCTTCTCCACGTTTGAATATAATATAACCGGTATATCAGTTCTCGCGTGCAGATACCTCCTTATTATGTCTTTTACTATCGTTCCCTCCGAACATTTGAAGCAGGTAAGCAGAAGAGCGCCTTTTATCGTCGGGTCATCTAACATAGATACTGCTCTTGCCATCATCATACTTAAACTCGGGCTTTCCGCCTCGAAACCAATCTCTTTACACGCCAGTTCCACTTTCGATAACTCCATCTCAGGATAAACCAATTCGATACCCACTCGCTCCGCTATATCGTTAAACAGACATTGAATTCCACTGTACTCCGTCCCACAAGAAATCTGCGCAACTTTCGCCGTTTTTATTTTATCTTATTTTATCCCTCCTTCTCTTCCCTCGATAAC
>JAGXOS010000020.1 GCA_023659775.1 Methanomicrobia archaeon LH_S14
ATGAAGACCTGCTTGTAAAGGAGGACAAGGAACTGGATAAGCGTGTAGCCAAGAAGCGTGAACTGGACGTAAAGGTAGAGAATGAAGCGAGAGAATTGAATGGCTGGAAGGAAGAACGGGATAGGATTTTAACAGATTTGAAGCCTTTTGAAGGTGTTGAGTTTGACGCGAACGTATATAAAGAGGTGATATCGAAAGTAAACGAGCTTGAGAAGAGAGTTAGCGAGAAGAAAGAATTGGAGTTGAAAATAGAGCATGAAGAGCGTGAGTTAGAGGGCTGGAGAAAGGATTTGGAGTCAATAAAAACCGATTTGGCGCCTATTATGGGAGTGGAGTTTGATGAGAACGTCTACAAGGACGTTATTTCTGCGTTAAAGAGTCTTGAAACGGTGTACAGAGAGATAATCGGGTTAAGAGCAGAGATAGGAAGGATTGAAGAAGTGAAAAATAACGTGCGGGTGTTAAGTGAATTGGAAAGTAAAATTGTGGCGGATATAACGGCGTTGAAGAGGCAAATAGAAGAAATGGAAGGAGTTGTGTCAATAAAAAGCGACATAACAAAAGAAAAGGAGACTGTAACTGCTATCAAAGAAAAACTTCGCTCGAAAAGAAAAGATTTAGTGGATGCCGTGATATCAGATGCATCGCCAAAGTTGAGTGGAAAGAGGGATTATGACCATTTTCGTTCCTTTGAACTGAGCAAATCTGCATTGAACATTGCTTCTGCGCTTTTAAGGAAAAACGGCAATTTCGTTGCGAAAATATTTCAAGGAGCTTATTATAACAAATTTTATGACGGTGTGAAGGAGAAGTTCAGATATACGAGGGCATATTCGCCGGAAGCATCACGTAAAAGGAGTGCAGAGGTTTACGTGATAGGAAAAGGTTTAGTTTAATTAAATGCAAAATAGCAAGGGTGCATGGGAAGTCGGAGTGCGAGATAGTAAGGAGGCTATTAGGAAAAGAGAGTTGCAAACCGCAACTCAATATGCTTTCTTCATGTCTGTATAGTCAGGTGAAGATGCAGGATGCAATTAAAAGAAGCTTTAAGTGGTTTATTGGATGAAAATGAGCTAAAAAAGCTGGTAAAATCTTATGACATTGTGGGTGATATACTGATCATAAAAATTCATCCGGATTTAGAATCAAAAAGAGAGATTCTCGCAGAAGCACTTCATAAGATTTATCCACGAGTGAGAACTATCGCAGCAGTTCCTCTTTACGCTCACACAGATGAGTTATACCGAACAAGGGATTTGGAAGTGATTTGGGGAGATGAGAATATAGAAACCACGCATAAAGAGAGCGGTTGCTTCTTTAAAGTAAATCCTGAGCACGTTTTCTTCTCACCCCGACTTTCTTACGAAAGGATGCGTATTGCCAAAAAAGTTTTGGCTGGCGAAACGATAATAAACATGTTTTCAGGTGTAGGCTGCTTCTCCATCGTCATAGCGAAGATGCAACCACAAACGAAGATGAAGATATACTCCATAGATGTGAATCCGTATGCGTATGAATATATGAAAGAGAATATAGCGTTGAACAAGATGGAAGGAAGGGTGATACCAGTTCTTGGCGATGTGAGAGAAGAACTGAAGAAATTGGAATTAGAAGGCGTTGCCGACCGTGTGCTCATGCCGTTGCCAGAAGAAGCGCATTCTTTATTGCCTTTAGCCGTAAGAACATTGAAATCGGGTAATGAAGGAGCAGGGGGCGTAATACACTATTACGACGTTTCTACGGGAAGAAAAGGTGATGATTTATTCAATGTGCCAATCCAAAGGGCAAATGGTATTATCTCTTCTGCTTTCGGAAACTCATTAAGAATGGAAATAGAGGAGAAGCGGATTGTGCGTTCTGTCGCACCACGGAAATATCACGTGGTATTGGATTTGCGTGTGGTGAAGATGAGATGAACCTGCTTGCTCCATTCTATTTCACGTTCCTAAGGCTTTATATCTGCTATTCCCATATTAAATAGTGTAACTCATTTGCGGTGCATAACATAGAGTAGAAAGACCAGTGAGATGATAAGAGAGATGGAGATGACTGTAAGGGAAAAGATAAAGATAGTGAACCAGATGAATAAGATCGCATTGGCCAAGGTTATCATCCCTCTTGCTGTCGCAGGCGCCCTCGTGATATTTTTACTTCTCCTGGAGCCGGAGATTTTTGGGAAATATTTAGCAGTCTTTAGCGTTTATTCACTTATGCCTATTGTCGGTTCAGTAACCAGTATTCCAACAGGGTTAGGACTTGGTATTCCTCCTGTATCTCTTATTTCCTTCATTACTTTCACTGACGCAGTGTTCGCTTTATTTTTGATCTGGAACTTTGACTACGCGAAGAAAATACCGGGTATAGGAGAGCTGGTCGAAAGGGTAGGAGAGAGTGGAGAGAAAGCGTTAATAAAATATAAGTGGGCGAAGCGATTTGGGTTTATAGGATTGGTTGCTTTTGTTATCTCCCCACTTCAATGGACGGGAGCAGGCGCAGGCTCAATTGTTGGCAGACTCATCGGAATGCCGTCTCTAATGACATGGCTTGCGGTGATTATTGGCACATTTATCCGTTCCACCATTTTAACGCTTATCTATTTGGGCGTAGTATCGATCTTCTAAAAATCTTTTAAGATACTGATTCACATTAATACTTTTTCTTTCTAAGAAAAGGTTTCTCGTGAAAAAAAAAGCAAATACACACAAGCTATATATTAAAATCCTTTCAACTCTTGTTGAGTGAGTGGTATGCAAACAGATGAACTAACGCTATCAGGAACGATTGTATATGGCGATGAATTTGAAGAGAAGGAAGGGCATGTAGTAATTGAAGGTGGGAAGATAAAAGAAATTGGTGATGAAAAAATAGAAGCTGCGGTAAAGGGCATCATAATTCCCTCTTTCGTCAATGCACATACGCATATCGGCGATTCAGTAGCAAAAGAACCGGATTTTATGCCCGTGGAGAAGTTAGTGGGTCCCGGAGGGTTTAAACATAAAATATTGGCTGAAACAGCTTATAACGACCTTGTCTCTTCGATGAAAGATACCATTGAGGACGTCTTTGCCACAGGGACACAAATGTTTGCAGATTTCAGAGAAGGTGGTGTTTCAGGTGTGAGAGCACTGAAAGAAGCTTTTAGTTTGGCTGGTGGGCGAGAAAAGTTAAGCATGAAAATATTTGGTAGACCTGCTGATGGAACTGGAACGAAGGAATTAGGAATTACGAATCATGAATTACAAATTTTTGAATCGGTGGATGGAATAGGCATGAGCAGTGTCGCAGATCATTCGCAGGAAGACTTGAAACTTTTAGCTGGGGAGGCAAAAAGAAAGAGAAAAATGTTTGCACTGCACGCAGGTGAAAGAAATGCGGATGACATAAAAGGTGCAATAGAACTTGAACCTGATTTCATCGTGCATCTTACAAAAGCATCGCGGGAAGATTTCAAGCGTATGCAGGATAAGAACATAGCGGCTGTCGTTTGCATTCGGTCCAACTTAGTGACCGGGTTGGGGTTGCCTCCTTTGCATCAGATGCTTGAATCAGGATTAACTGTGGGTGTCGGCACGGATAACGTAATGCTCAACTCGCCCGACATATTTTCTGAGATGGAATTCATATCTAAGATTTTTACGCTTGATGAAAAGGAAGTGCTGAAGATGTGCACGCTTAATTCCGCAAAGGTGCTGAATGAAGAAAAATTCGTTGGTTCGATAGAGGAGGGGAAAAAGGCGAATTTAGTGGTGATTAGAAATGATACGCCAAATATGAGGGGAGTGAGAAACCCGATAAAAGGAGTAGTGAGAAGAGCGACACGTAATGACATAGCGGCGGTAATATATGAAAGTGAAATTGTGAAGACGAATAACGGTAGATGAAGTTTTGGGGGCTCTAATTCTAATAGGCGGCATGAATTACGATGAAAATGAGAGAGAGTAGGGAATAGAAAGGGAATATTCGTAACCATTGTTGAATTAGGAAGGTATAGAATGAGAAGATAAAAAAATAGGTATCTATTCACCTTTTTTAACTTAATTTGCTGAGGATATATTCTTTTCCGTGAGTGAAGAAGTCTTTTTTCCGGATTTTCATCGTTCCCATAACGCTCATCATGATATCCCTGTTTTTAGCACCCTTTTTGGTTCTGAAGCATCCCCATATTTTCCTTTGTCGCACAGCCGGCCTTAAAGCACGCTCAGCGACATTGTTCGTGGGCTCTACTCCAGGAACGAGTATGAAGGTGAACAGTTCATGCTTGTACTTCAGAGCTCGTTTCGCCAGTTTTTTTACTGCGTGATGCTTCCATTTCCCCTTTTTTGTTCACCATCACCTGCGTTTTGACCGTGTGCCTCTTTTTCTTTCCTGAGTAATAGTTCCTTCTTCGTCGCTTGTTCTTTGGTCTCGGAATCTCCTGTTCTGTTGCATCCAAAAAGGCTTTCATTTCAGGAAAGTATTTCAGAAGTTCTCCAATATCATCGATCTTCTTTGTCATCTTATGAACTTTCTTTGGCAATGGAATACAGCCCTTCACCAATGGCTCCAGATGCTTTATATTCCTGTGTACATTGCTCTGATCGAGATCAAAGAGGAATCCTGTCAAAGAAAAGGTTATATACAGCCTGTAATATATTAGAAGCATAAGAAGACGATCTATTAAATCAGATTGAACTTCCTTCCCTGACCTATCGCTCTTTTCCTATCTGGTCTATCAAGTCTTTTGATCTCGTATTCTCTGTATCCGCTTTCGATCGTTTTATACAATCTGTCAAACTCTTCGATCTCTAAACAAGTAAATGTTCTGAATATATTTGGCTTTTTAGATAACTTAGAATAAGTAATCATTTTATCCCCTCATCGGTTATTGTTGTTTTAGAGGATATTATGTTTTTGATGCTCAGAAAAGCTAATTATGCAAGAGGTTTAGTTTATATGGGAAAAAGATATTATGAAGCGTGGATACAACGATAGAGGAGATAAGATGATTTTGGGGATATGAAAAGATGAAGAGGATATTAGTGATGGTTGTAATAGTAGCAGCGGTGATTGCCTCAGTTGGGATGTTTATAGGAGGTATTATAAGAGAGGAAACATCAGTGCTTGCTCCCACACCGACTATAACTCCTTCTCCAAAAGTGACGCCCGCCACACTTTCTCATGAGCAGAGTCCTATACCTTCACCAAAGGGAAGAGAATATCTTTACTTGCGCGGTGGAGAAAAGACTAAGGTGTTCCTAATCGATTCCAATATGAGATATGGCACCTATGATAGAGATATTTTTTGGCCACCTTTGCCTGAGTATTCCGCTAAAAAAGGAGACCCATGCGTTATAATCAACGGAACGATAAGAAATGAATATGATAAAGATTACTATATTGGCATAACAGTGGATATTTATGATACAAAAGGAGAAAAAGTTGGGAAAATTGTTACAGATCCAAGCACGCCTTGGTTTGCATTTGCAACTATTTATGCTAAAAGTAACAGCACAGCACCTTTTGAAATCCGTATAAAGTATGATAAGATGGATATTATAGGTTATAATATTTTCGTAGCCTTCGTATCCGAACTCCACCCACCGTAGAGACGGAAACGATAAGTCACTCTATTGAAATTCCCTTTTTTCAAAATCATCTACTCCTATTTTATTGCCGTTCAGTGAATGCTCAAAGTAAAAATAAAAAAGAGAAAAAATAAAAATGTTTTTTTTTCCGGTTTTGCTATTGCCTTTTTAGTTAGAATATCAGTCCTACCGTTGCATAACCCCCGCTTCCTGAGTAAGAGCACACCATGAAGTAGAGTGTTCCAGAACCTGGTGCAGGACCTGCTATCTCCTGCGCCCAACCGGAGTATCCGCGTGCATCGTAGCAGCTTGTTGTGGGTGGTGAATTCCATTTGATGTAGAGATCAAAGTCACTACCGTCAGGACCTGAATTGAATGCGTATCCCTTACTAAAGCCACCGACAGAATATGTCGCTGTACTGCCGGTTCCAGAAAGGCTGCCTGTTTTCCTGCCACTGTCAGCGTTTGTGCTACCTGAAATCCCCCAGCACTTCCATTTACCGCTGCCACTGTAGGAACGCACCATTATATAGAGTGTTCCTGAGCCGCTTGTTGTAAAGTATTCTAGTGATGTACTCGAGTAGCCTCTTGCATCATAGCTGCTCGTTGTGGGTGGAGAACCCCATTTCGCATATAAATCGAAGTCTGCATTTTCATTGCCTGCCATCACAACCGTAACGGCAGGGTAGCCTGATACTGAGAAGATATAAGAGTTTCCTGTGCCTGAGAGGGTTCCACTCTGACTTGTTACTAAGTCTCCGGGATTTGGATACTCAGTTTCATGTTGAGTGTATATATAATTATTAGCATCCCAAGAAGCATTAACCTCAACGTATGGCTTTTCCTCTGGATAATGGCTAAAGTAAAAGATTTCATTAGGACGGTACCACGTCCCACCAACTCTGGTCCAATCGTCTCTTATATCCGTCCACAGTCTGAATACCTTACTTAATCCATCGTAGAATAATTCCGTTGATCCTGTGTAAAAAGTGATATGCGTGCTGAAGTCATCAGTGTCATAGTATTCGCCATAACGCCACTCTCCTGTTCCCGTGTGCTTTAGCCACATTTGATATCTTTTGTTTGCTGAGTCAATTATGAGATAAGACTCGATCGGTACGTTTATATTTTGGAAACTCAAATCGAATGGCAGGATCCATGAGTTGTTATCAAAGACTGCAGTCCAAACGTTTCTTTGTCCTGTGTCTAAATGGTGAGATATGAACTCTATAAAATCTCCATTGGCGCTTAGAGCAATCTCTCTCTCTCGTGATAACTGGTAAAACCAGTCTGCCCAGTATTATAGGGGGGACGGGGGTCTACTAACCCATACAATAGATCTGGCTGCTGAGACGACTGCCTCCTAAAAAAGTAAGCCCTTTCTATTGATTCGAACGAAAGTGTTGATGGAGACACTGGAACCATTGCATCACCCTCACTTAATACTGGTGTCATTTCATGATCTGCTAGCTCGTTTGAGCCCTGATCTGATGCAACCGTCCTCTCCATCTTTTTTAACTCCGCTAACTGTTCGAGGAACTCTGTCTGCTCCGCTATAAATCTCTCTTTACCTAGCCTTTCAATGGTCTCCTTCGATGTTGATACTGGCCCGTAAGGTGTCTCTACTGTAACCCAAACTGTCTCCGGTAGCTTCTCAATTATCGGAGTTATCGGAGGAGCGCTATTCGCCACAATTGTTATCTCATCTCCCTCCCTCACAACCATGTCCTCCGGCACGGTCACCCGGCCGTAACCGGGTATCTCCACCGTTACAAACTTTACTGTTGAGTCTTCAGCGGGCAGATTCCCTTGCTGCTGTTCCGCAGGTTCTTCTGTGACGGGCTTTTTCAGAACTCCTTTTTCTTTCGGCTCCTGGCTCGGTTCTGGGCATACAGGCGGTATATATTCGCCCTCGAGATATCTGTTCACAATGTCTAAAGGGAATGCGAGTTCTTCCGCTATCGCGTCCTCGCTCCATCCTTCATCATACAACTCCGTAATCTTATTGTATGACTCTTCAGGGCATACAGGCTGATATTCAGATATGAATGCGCTCTGCATCGCGGGTACACTGAATGCTAATGTTAACACTGCTACTGCTATGGTTGCTATTATTAGGCATTCTTTTTTCATTTTTTCACCTCCTAATTTTTTTTTAAACCCTTTCTTTTCTCTTCCATTTTTCACCTCACTTCCCTCTTTAGCACCTCTCTTCGGCGCCTTCCTCCTTCTCCCTTCGCTACCAAAATATTGTGCCCTCAGTGGCGCAAAAAGGCATCGCATACCTTCCTCCTTTGCCGATTTCACGCTTTTTGCCTCCTTTCCTCGTCGCTCATACTCCGCTTTATTTCGTCACTGAAGAGTAACATATTTTGTATATATGTATTACACCCTTAAAGTGATTTTCGGTTTTTAAAAAAATCGAAAGTTTTAAATATAGAGATGTTATTAACATCCACTTGAAGTTTGAATCTATCCTCGAATTTAGCCTCACACCTATATCTTTATCTGCACTCATGGTCATTTTATAAAAACCTCCTAAAAGACCACCACCTTTCTTTGGGGGGTAGACGATTTTGATATATAGTAGTGATTGTTTTAATTTTAAATAGTTACGCCCAACAACTCCACAGTAGGAATAAATTGCGGAGCATCCGTGTACCGGGCTTTAATTCTCTCTTCTCCTGGGCTTACTTATTGCAATAACGCTTAACAACAATAGTGTCTCAACAAGTTAGTTTTTAGACAACTATAAATACTGTGAGTTTATCCTATATTTTATGAAACGGATAGAACTCGCGGAAGAGGAGGTAAAGTATCTCGGAGAGTTTACAAAGAAAGGTCAGAAAAGCGCAAGAGCCCATGTTTTGCTTTTGGTTCATAAAGGGAAAAAGGAAACGACAATAGCAGAGATATTAAACATAAGCCGAGCAACTGTCTCCAACATTAAGAAGTCCGGAACGGCACGGCAAACATATTCGCAGCAGTCGAATTCAAGGCAGGAAAACGCGTGACGCAGGTCACAGAAAGAAGGACAAGGAAGGACTTTGCGTTGTTCGTAAAGATGCTTATTGACGGAAAAAATCAGAATGTCGAAGTCATCCGACTTGTCGTGGATAATCTCAACACCCACAATGAAAAGTCATTCTATGAAACATTCAGCAAAGAAGAGGCAGAAAAGGTCCTGAGCAAAATTGAATTCCACTACACACCAAAGCATGCAAGTTGGCTCAACACTGCGGAAATCGAAATCAATGTAATGGACATTGAATGTACGGACAGACGGATCGGTGACTTGGAAACACATGCCCGGGAAGTGGCTGCATGGACCAGGAGAAGGAATGACCAGAGAAAGAAGATCAATTGGAAGTTTACGAGGGATAAGGCTGATAAGAAGTTGTCCAAGTATTATGTCTAGGGATTAAATTGTGGCGACACTATTAAGATAATATTAATATGTTATAATCTTGAATATTTGAAGTGAGGTGATAATATGAGTGAGATGAGGAAAAGGGTTTTCCCGAAGGGAAAGGTAAGGGATGTGATAAGGAAAACGGTAGAAGATTTGGATCTGGAAGGAGGGACATCGGAAACGATAGCAGATATGGTTATTATGAGGGAAGGGGGTGGTGAGATCCTTCAACCCCTAAGAAAACGTTGATCATCCTTTTGCCATGATTATATTTACTATCTCTCGATCAGTTTCTACCGTAGCTTTCCATATTTTTCCTATGTTTCGTATAGTTTCCTCAGGGGTTCTCCCGACTATTCCATTGTCAAAAGGGATCTTCAGTCCATCCAATGCCAGAAGCGCAGATTCGATTACAACAGTGGTAGCGGTGGCCAGCTTCAAGGCGCAACCCTCTTTTGCTCCATCACATATAATGCCCGTAATATTAGCAGCCAGTATATCAATTGCGTTACCGACTTGTTGAGGCGTTCCTCCAAGATAATACGCCACTCCTGCTGCAGCTCCAACAGCCGCTTTTACTACGCAACCGCACAGTGCTGATAAATAACCAGTATATGCAGAAATATAGGATGTTATCAAATAAGAGAGTGCTACCGCTTGAAACAGCCTCTCTTCGTTCCTGCCAAGATAATCAGCTACACATACTATTGGCATTGTAGCAGTGATTCCCTGACTTCCTGAGCCTGCAACGCTAATAGCAGCTTTTGGAATCCCTGCCATCCGTGCGTCAGCAGCAGCGGCAGTTCTATACTTTGAAAAAGTAATCAAATTTCTTCCAAGTTTTTTGTCCATTAGCCTATTCAACCTGACACCTACTCCCACACCACTATTGTTCTCCAAGCCTGCCCTTGAAAGTTCTTCACATAACGCTATACCATGTTGAACAATTTTCCTGGTATTATCGGGTAAATCCTCAACAAAATCAATTAATTCGGAAATCGATACCTGCTCCTCCTTGAATTTCGCCGGTTCGTCTCCTTCCTCAACCTTTGTTTCCCATAGCTTTCCATAACGTGCATCAAAGAGTACTTCATCATTCCTTCGTATTTCTGTAACGTTAGTATGCTTATGACGAATCTCACAAAAGCCTGTCAATAGATTTTCTTCCGCTCTATACATAACAGTAGCTGTAATATGAACGTCGCATTCTTCAGATTCTGTGTCTATTTGCTCGACCTCGACTTTTCCTTCCGATAGAATAAGGTTTGCTTTTTTGACCAGTTCATTAGTGACATCCTTGAAGAGGTTGAGGCGAAGTTCAGGATTGCAATATACACCCATAGCTATTGCCAGTTTCATTCCTTTTTGTCCTGTACCCGGGATACCAACAGCATTTGCGTTCTTAATCACGTCTCTGTCAGCTCCAACAACTATCTTTTCAATGTTCTCAGGGCTCATAGTGTCCTTCTCTCGAGTTGATTTACCGGGGACATATCCATTTATCGCGTGGTATGCAATTGAGCTTGCCAGAGCCATTGCGATAGGCTCGGTGCACCCGGTTGCATCTTCCACATCCTGCTCAAGAACCTTAGCTAAATCTATTGCCATGTTTCTTCACCAAGCCAATGTAGTTTCTGCATTTTAATACCTGGCTTTATATACTATAATACCTTGGTAGTTTTTGAGAAATGAAGTGTAAGATAAGAAGGGAGAGGGAAAAAAATGAGCGGGCAAACATCTGATGTGAAAAGGGAAAAAATAAATATTTTCAAAATAGGAAGTCTGTGGTGCTTCAAATACTTTTTCGGCGACCGGGAACTCTTTATGGGTCTATCTGAGTACTACAACCGGGATAAGTACAGATTTGAGCTTAAAGACGTTGGAGATAGGGATAAAGTAATGAAGTACCTTGCGGAAAAGGGGTTTGAAACCGTCCCAATTGAGGATACGTCTGATTATACGGTGAAAATTGACAGGTTTAAGAAGTATGCACCAATTCTTAAGAATTCGATTGACTCCACAGAGAAGGAAAAGGAGCGGGTATTTATAATGAAGGATTTGGCATCGGTGGAGGAAGCGATAGCGAAGGGCGCGGAGAAAAGTTAGTGAAGATTAAAGACTGAGTGAAGTTCTACCACAGGGAGGTATATCCAAAGCAATGTTCAGATATAATGTTAGAAGAGGGATAGGCGAATTCGAGTTTGGATATACGGAGTTAGCCGAAATACGCTTATTAGAAAATGAAAGAGATCGAAAAATTCATTGGTGACCTTTTAGCAATAGTAAAGGAATTGAAGTCCCTTTATCCAAAGAAGGAATTTACTCTAGACGGTAAGCTTGTCGGAGATATTGGAGAAGTTTTGACAGAAAAACACTATGATATTTCTTTGAACACAAAATTAATAAAACACTATGATGCTATATCCAATGATGGGAAACAACAGGTGCAAATAAAAGCGACAATGAAGAATAGTTTGACTTTTCCTGTCGAGATATTTAATGGTCCAGGTCAAATTATTGCTGATTATTTAAGAGATCATATGAAACCAAAGACTAATCTCCATAACTTATCAGTTGCCATATTGCAAGATTTGAATAAGAAGGTTAATTCTTATCAACGTGTTAAGTCAAGAAAATAGCGCGCAACTTCG
Organism: Methanomicrobia archaeon LH_S14; assembly: GCA_023659775.1. GTDB lineage: Archaea > Halobacteriota > Syntropharchaeia > Alkanophagales > Methanospirareceae > JAGXOS01. The sequence goes on from JAGXOS010000020.1 coordinate 11,628, forward strand.
TATAACACGGTGTAACCGGCTCAGGTGCTAACGCACCGTCGCTCAAATCGGTCATTGATTTACCCTTGACTATTAGTTCCTTTTCGTTCTTTCCCTAAATATGTAACATAATTCGTACCGGCTTCGGTTACACCGAGAACGTTATACGAAAAAGAGGATTGAGCCCACAAAACCTTATAATATCTTGCTAAATCTAAAATTTACCATTACGTAATTTTGGTGTTAAAAGGAGCCCTGGATTAATGACCACGAACATAATAGGCGAAATACAGAAAGACCATCTAAGGGAAGGGCTCACTAAATACACGAGAAAGGCGTTTCAGATGCTGCCCGAATTGGATAAACCTTCCATTTTGGATATTGGTTGCGGTACGGGCGTCCCGACTATGGAACTTGCACGATTGAGCAACGGGCAAGTAATAGGATTGGACATCAGCCAGCCACTCTTAGATGAACTTACGAGAAAGATAGAAGATGCAGGGCTTTCAGATAGAGTTAAGACGGTAAAATGCTCACTATTTGAGATAGACTTCCCTGATGAAAGCTTTAACATCATCTGGGCCGAGGGCTCTATATCTGTAATTGGTTTTGAACAGGGCCTTAAAGTGTGGCGGCGGTTACTAAAACCCAAGGGATTCCTTGTCGTCCATGATGGGATAGATAACATGACAAAGAAACTGAAACAGATACCAAGCTGCGGTTATGAGTTGCTCGGGTATTTCACACTAACCGAGGACACGTGGTGGTGTGAATATTACGGCCCTTTAGAAAAACGGATTCCGGAACTCAGTATAAAATATAGCGATAATCCCGAGGCTCTTGATGTACTTGATAAAGAACAACAGGAGGTAGATATGTTCAAAAGAAACCCTAAAATGTTTGGTTCAGTGTTTTTTTTGTGATGCAAAAGAGCTAATAAGAAGTTCAAAATACTACTCCTTCCTAATCGCAAAAACCTCTCCTTCTCCTTCCTCTTTCTCCATCCTAAATTCAACATCCAAAAACTTTTTCGTCACATACATGTTCGTTTCGAGATGATTTGTCACTTCTCTAACTCTCATCTCCGATTTGCCATCCGCAAGCGCAATATAAGGAATAAGCTGGTCGGCAAGGTGGACATCAACAGTTGACACGGATTCCAACTCTTTTATAATATTCCGCGCTGCTTCTTCGCCAACGAGCTCTGCCCTTTTTCCTCGCTCGCCTAATGCGCTGCCACTCTTGTATCCACGCCACAAAGTAATGCCACAGCCCGTCGTCCTCCCACCCCCATTCTCTATCTCTGTTTTTATCTCGGTATCGTATCCATTCTCATTTAATATTCTTTCCGCTGCTTTCGCCTGTCTTTCTGCCACATGTGCTGGAAGACCACAGGAATGAGAAACGCCTTTTATGACTCCTTCTCTTTCGCTCTTCGGTAAAACTATTTCTTTTAAGGAATGCGAATACAGAGGAGCAATTCTCGTTTCCACCAATCCACCACCCTTTGGATAATAACCCCGCCTCTTCATATCGAGATGCACTTCACAGCCCATCCCGTGAATGACTTTGAGAAACACCTCAGTGTAAAAATCTATTGGAGGAGACCATTTCACATCCGTTCCACCTTTTATGCTTACTCTCGTTGGCTCATCCGCAAAAAGCGCGACAGGAATAAGACACTGCAATAGTAACGTTATGCTCCCCGCAGTGCCTATGTCTATTTCACCTTCAAATCCTTTTAGCGCGCCATGTGCGAATTTTAACCGTGAAGAACGCAACTCCAGTCCTTCTGTTCTACCGCCCGACAGTTTTTCTACCGCTTTAACAGCATGCAAATGCTGCGCTGCAAGCCCTGGATTTGGTCTGTTCGCTCTTATGTTCTTTATTTCTACTTCTGTTCCTGTTACCGCAGCAAGTGCTATTGCAGTCCTTATTATCTGCCCACCGCCTTCACCAAATGTGCCGTCTATCTCTATCATGGTACCCACCTCATGAAAAGAAACTGCACTGAGGAAAAATAATTCTTTTGGTAAAGTTTTTGCAGAAGATTTTTCATTGCCCTCGAGTTCCAACTTTTCACGTTTTGGAAAGAGCAAAAATTTTTTATGGAAAACTACACAATTCTTTTTGTTGTCACCTCGCAACCATCCTCCTTCACGATTATCGTATGCTCGGCTTGCGAAATTAACCCCTTCTCTTCTTCTCTCAATACTGGATAATCTCTTAATACTCCTTTTGTGTTTTCTAACGTTCTGAGTGCTAAATCAAGCCTCTCCCTTGGCAGCCATCTCTTGGCGAACGGCAATCCCTGGTATTTCTTTATTTCCTCTAACAGCTTCTTCGCCTCTCTCAACCTGACCGGTTTCGCTTTTATCAGACTGTATATATCGGCATTACCACTTTCTACTACTTTCCCCGCACCTTGCGCATCCGTTGCAAACGGCTCTATCGCAACGACATCGTTCTCCCTCAATATTACCCCGTGCTCATACTTCACATTGGGAATAGTAGGAGGAGCATGTGAATTGTATCTCATGAGACCGTGTCCAGTCAGATTAACCACGGGCTTATACCCCTGCTCTCTTATGGTATTCTCGATTACTTCTCCTATCTCAACAGTGCTTACGCCATCACGAATTATCTTTATCGCCTCGTTTAACGCCGCCTCAGACGCTTTTACCAGCCCATCGTTGTCGCCACTTAAATCCACTGTCACCGCACTATCCCCAATATAACCGTCTATATGGGTACCAATATCAAGTTTTACAATATCCTTGCCAAATACAGTTTTGTCGTCTATCGAAGGAGTAGCATGTGCCGCTTCCTCGTTCCTCGAGATATTACACGGGAATGCGGGTTCCCCACCCTTCTCTCTTATGCTGTTCTCCACGAATTCGGCAACCACTAACAGCAATACACCTTCTTTTATCTTCTCTTTCGCTTCTTCTCTTACCTCTGCCAGAATCCTTCCCGCACCTCTATATTTATCTAATACGAGTTCTATTTCTTCTTCCATTTTTAGTACTCCAATATAATCTATTTCTTTTTTATTTCTTCTTTTGATGTTAAAGGGTTACTTTTTTTTTTCAGTGTTAGCGGGTTTCGAACGAATCCCATTCACAAGCCATTACTCATCCCACTTCTATTCTTCTCCTCACTTCCTTCTCCAGGTCAAAGCCTTCAAATACCGAAAGCCGCTTAAGATACCACGAGCAAGGTGCTTTCTTCTCCTTTAACTCCGATTCCGCAAGGTTTACCTTTATTAACGTAAATTCCAAACCCTTTTCTACCCCCCTTTCCCTCTTCACCCACATATCAAAACCCTCGTATCGTTTAGATGCAATAAAAAGCATAAAATAATGCTTGTAGTTATGAAGTTCCCATTCCTTCACTTCTATATCCAATCGAGAAAACTCCGCGGGATGCGTTAGCCGAAGTTCCTCCGGATATACCACAGGCTCATAATTTATACTTGTCCTGAGAAAACCACCAGTGTCCCTTGCCACCACCTCGTATTTTTTTGCGATGCCTTCGTGCATGATAAGCGCGGAATAAAAAGGCTTATTGTCTGCCGAGCCTCTAAAATTCGATATCACATTAAAAGGTATTGTATCTCTTGTTATGAGCCCCGCATCAGTAAAAATTTTATGAAGCGTATCCGGGCTTTCGTCTACTGTTATCTCTATCTCCACCACTATTGTATATAGAGGACGGAGAGAAGAGCCGTAGTTTTTCAGCTCTTTTACCCTTATGCTTTTTTGTTTTGCATCGAGCATGTTTTCTTTCATCGGTTTTATAAAATGGGTTTTTAGTTTTAAAAATTGTGATGAACTATTGGTGCTTCTCTTCCTGTTACTTAGACCCTGTGAAATTGGCTAAGGGATTGCTTTCAACTAATAAATGGAAAAGGCAGATTTGGGGGCACATGCTGAAGTATAATATGAAGAAGATTATTGGTTGAGCAGGCGGACCTGGAGATAAAAGTAACGAGCAGGGAATACAATCCGGGGATAGAAGACCCGAGGATAGAGCGCGTGAAGATATTAAGACCGCAGGAGATACCGGAATACGTAGAGAAGGGGTATTTTGACGTTGGCATAACAGGTAAGGACTGGATAGAAGAAAGAGGTGCGGATGTAGTGGAAGTAGCAGACCTGAGCTACAGCAAAACCGCAGAAAAAGAAGGCAGTGTAAAAATCGTTTTGGCAGTGCAGGCCGACAGAGCCGACCTAAAAGAAGCAAAAGATATAAAACCGCAGAGTAAAATAAGCACTGAGTACCCCAACCTCACAAAATCTTTCTTTGACAAACTTGGAATTCCTGTGCAGGTATTTTTTTCTTACGGCGCTACTGAAGCAAAGGACATGATGGACTGCATAGTCGAACTCACGGAGACGGGAGAGACGCTGCGGAAAAACAATTGGCGGATAATACACACGATACTGGAATCTTTTACGAAGTTAATCGCGAATAAGGATTCATGGAGTGATGCGGAAAAGAGGCGAGAGATAGAGGAGGTAAGAACCTTGCTTTCCGGCGTGATAGAAGCGAGGGGTAAAGTATTGCTCAGCATGAACGTTGCGGAGAATAAGTTAAAAGAAGTGGTGTCTGTGCTCCCGGCAATGAAAAGACCAACAATATCCCAACTTTATGATTCTGATAATAACCAGCGTAGTTATGCAGTGGAGACGGTGGTGAGTAAGCGTGAGGTGAATATTTTAATACCGAAGTTGAAAAGCATGGGTGCCGAGGACATTATTGAGATAGATATAACCAAGATTGTGCGGTGAGAATAATACAGTGTTTCCGAAGAGTAACTACAAGATTACACAGATTTTCACAAACCTTTCTTTAGAAAAGAAAGCTTTACCAAAGAAACAGGTTTTTGATAAAACTTTTTTCTAAAAAGTTTTAGTGTTAATCTCGTGAAATCTCGTGGTTTATTAATTGCAATTTATTACTGGAATGACTATAATCACCGTTACGACTTGCTTAGCATCTTCATCAACTCAAAAAACGCTGCCGCCGCTTTCCCCAGCTCTCCGTCATGATTCTCTATTATCTTCACCGATGCCCCGGTAAGACAAGCATAAGCCATTGACATCGCTCGGTTCATGAACTGATGCTCTTTTATGCTGGTTTTATCCTCTACGTCTCTTTCCCTTGTCTTATCTTTACTCCTTCGCTCAAATATCTCATCCGGAGTTGCTTCTATCAATACAAACTGGTCTGGCTTTAGTTCCCGCAATACATATTCCGGCAATCCTGGAAGATACCCCGAAGACGTTTTTATCGTGCAGTGGGTGTCTATTATAAGGTTCACACGCTTTTTCCATTCCGCGATTTTATTACAGGCAAGCATCTGTATATCCCGCTGTTTTTCGCTCGATAACTTCCTCAAATCATCTCGTTTCTCTACGAGCTCTTCCTCTCTCGCCGCTTCAAACATTACATCTCCATAGTTTTTGGGTGTGAACTCTACGTCTTCACCCTTCAACTTCAATCCTTCCTTTATCACCGTTGACGAACCAGCCCCAGGCATTCCGGTTACGATAATCAAAGCCATTTCGCTTCCCCATTATCTACCTATCTACTACAATTATATAAAGATGGCTAAAGGTTGACCGCTAAAAATCTATAATGCCTTATACACTGTAATAAGAGCGAGAGCTACAACCAATATCCCAAGACCAATTTCCAACCAGACCGATTTTGTTCTTAATGAGACCGCACTTCCAAGCCTTGCACCTATCATTGAACCGGTGAGCGCGAAAAGTGCCGGCAACCAGATTATATCACCACGGGACCAGAATATTATTGCAGCACCAATACATGTGAAAATCGTTACACATAAGGAGGTTGCAATTGCTCTATGGATATCGCTCCCAGTGGCTTTTAAAAAAGCGGGAAATAGAGAACCCGCACTTCCGCCTCGAATAGCAGCCATTAAGCTAAGAAAAAAAGAAGATGCGAAAGCACTCTCAGGTGTAAGATTGAATTTATGAGCAAGTGCTGGCGCAATTCGGTCTAAAAATAGACCAAATACGATTACAAGAGAAAGGGCAACGAAAATGAGTGCTAAAATTAAAGTTGGAATTAAACCTGCGATAAATGCACCTATTATCGCTCCAAAAACGCCGCCAACCACTAAATAAATCACGATTCCTTTTTCTATATTCTCCCTTTGACTCACCGCGCCCACTAATGACGAAAAAGGCACAATAAATAAATTGATTCCAAAAGCACTGAGTAAAGGCAAACCTACGAGATTAAGTAAAGGTATCCTAACGGCACCGCCGCCGATTCCAAACATACCACTCATAAAACCCGCGAAAAGACCGATACAGATGTAAATGATGATTAATATTAATGTAATTTGAGGCATTTGAATTCATTAAACCGAAATACACGCCTTTGAACGTTCTAAGCTGATCAACATGAGCAATTTCTCCCTGAACTCATTCACTTCCATACTCGTTCGCTTCCTCGGTCGCGGTATATCAATATCAAGGCACTTAACAAGGCATCCCGGTCTCGCGGACATCACCGCAACCCTATCTGCGAGATATACAGCTTCATCAACGCTATGCGTCACGAACAGAACTGTTTTCTTTGTCCTTTTCCAAATCTCCAGCAGCTCTTCCTGAAGTATATTCCTCGTCTGCGCATCTACCGAGCCAAAAGGTTCATCCATCAATAAAATTGCGGGTTCGGTTGCGAGGGCTCTTGCAATCGCTACCCTTTGCTTCATACCCCCAGAAAGCTCGTATGGATAACAATTCTCAAATCCTTTTAGACCCACAAGCTCTATGTATTTTTCTGCAATCTCTCTCCGCGCTTTATCCCCTACCCTTTTGATTTCCAGTCCAAATTCCACATTCTTCAAAACCGTGCGCCACGGGAATAGCGAAAATTCCTGGAATACCATCCCCCTATCCGGAGAAGGTCCTATCACTTCTTTACCATCTAAGATAATCTCTCCACTGTTTGGATAGTCTAAGCCTGCTATCAATCTTAGCAAAGTGGTTTTACCGCATCCCGAAGGACCTATAATACACAAAAATTCGTTTGGTTTAACTTCTAGATTAATGTCCTCTAATGCTTCCATCTCTCCTCCTTCTGTGTTAAACGTCTTCGTTACGTTACGGAGTTCGAGCTTGTGGTTCATTTCATTTCACTATCCCTTTCTTCCACTTTAATAGTTTATCCTCTACAAAATGCCTGAATAAGTGGTCTAAGCATAGCGCTACCAGCCCTAAGACAAGCATGTACGCTACCACGTAGTCCATCTGATGTAGGAAGTAAAATTTCTGGAATAGGCGATAGCCAAGTCCACTATCGCTAACTCCGAACATTTCCGCTGCTACAACACACATCCAGCCAACGCCCATTCCAACTCGAGTGCCGGTAGCAATCGAAGGAAGCGCATAGGGAAAAGCAACATATTTTATCTGCTTTTTATTCCCAATGCACCCTAACACCTTTCCCGTCTCCACCAACACCTTTGGCACATCTCTGAATCCGGTATAGCTGTCAATCAAGATAGGGAAGAATGCACCGATGAAGATGATAAATCCCGCGGCATAGTGTGTCAGATGGAACCAGATCATTGCAATGGGTATCCATGCGAGAGGAGGTATTGGTCTCAGAATTTCAATGATTGGGTCAATAGCTTTGAATATGTTCCGGGACCACCCCATACCAATTGCCAGAGGAAGTGCTGCGGCAAATGCCAATGCCAGCCCTATACCAAAGTGCAGGAGGCTTACCAGTATATCAGGAATCAAAACTTCCCTGAGGACATAAATGGAAAAAATAACGGCTGAGAAGCGTGGCAAAAACAACGGATTTTTTATCACGTATCCCGCCGTAAACTCCCAGAGGAGGAGGACTGCGATTAGAGGAACTAACCACAGCCATTTTTCTTTCGCTGGCAGCCTCATTTTTCCCCCGTTACCTCGTCATAGAAGCGGGTATCAAAGATGTCTCCTTTTTCAAGCACTTTAATCTCCATGCCTTCATACCTCTCTCTATTCAGTTCGTAGATTACTTTCGCGAATTCGATGCCCGATTCCACCTCAAGTTGTGGGTCGTGGATCCATTTCATATCTGTTACGTCTATCGAGCGCTTTATCGTTGATACATTTGCATTTTCCCACTTTGGACTTGCGTAAATCTCTGCCGCTTCTTCGGGATGTGCGATTTCGTATTCCGTGGCTCGTATATGTGTTTTTATTATCTGCTTAAGCATCTCCGGATGTTCCCTGATCATCTCCCCACTCGCAGCCAGGCAGCAGCATGCATGGTCTGGCCACATCGAACCCGACCATTTAACAATTACGCCGTTGCCTTCCTCCACGATTATTGTAGGTGTTGGGCTGGGTAGAAAGACAGCATCTACGGTTTTAGCTCCAATAGCAGTAGCAGCATCGCTCGGTCCCATTGCTTTTATATCTACATCCTTCTTCGGGTCTATCCCGTTATCTAAAAGCCATTTCGAAAGGATTGTATGCTGAATCGACCCTGGCGGGAAGGTGGCGATCGACTTGCCCTTTAAAGATTGAGGTCCCTTGTCCTTGTATTCATCGGCAAGCTCCGGGCGCATAACTATCGCGGATCCGTTCGTCTGGACGCCAGCAACTACCTTTGCATCTAAACCTTCGTACATCGCCGCAATAGGTGGCGCAACTCCGACATACGCTACGTCAAGGTCTCCGGCGAGCATTGCATGCATTTCAGGAGGTCCGGAAGGGAATTCCTTCATTGTAACCTTTTCTATACCAAATTGCGCCAGATCCTCTTCCCACCATCCCTTTTCGGATGCTAACATCGCTGCGATTTGGTGTGTGCTTGGTTGATACCCAATGTTGAGTGTAGTCATCTTTGCTGGTTTTTCTTCTATGCAGCCTACAAACATCACAGCCGCGGCAATTGTTACTATAGCTATTACGCTTACTATGGTTTTCTTTTCCATATTAATCACCTCCTAAATTTTTCCATTCTATACTATCAAACATTTTTTTATACATAAATATTTTTTTATCGTAATCACTATTTAAATTTTTCTATTTTGTGCACTAAATTGCCTAATTGTATAATAATCTGAACAAAAGATATGAATAGAAAAAGTCTTTTATACTATAAGATATGAGCATCGTTGATGATATAGTGACTGAAATCTTCAGGCATAATAAAGAACTACCCGCATTATTGACAAAAACAATCAAACAGAGACTCGGCGTTAGCATAGGAGAATTCAGCGAAAAGTCCGGGATACCTGCAAGCACGCTTTACAAAATCCTTTCCGGCGAGCGCGACCCGAATTTGCGCACCTTCCGAAGGATAATAAATACGATAAGTGAGATAGAAAGTGGGTATGCGAAAAAGGAGAAGAAATTTATCGCCATGATTTGCTCTCGCGGCTGTTTGG
>JAGXOS010000210.1 GCA_023659775.1 Methanomicrobia archaeon LH_S14
GTGCAGGTAGAATGTTTGGAGAAGACATAACAGAGGATGCAATAAAGGAAGTATCCTCGCAGGTGACAAGAACGCAACTGCCAAAGAGATTCGTAGCATTAAGAGTCCTGGAAGAAGATGCGGATTTCTACGGATACTTGAGAGATATGTAAATAATCGAAGCGGTTAAAGAAGGTTTAATCGAGCACACAAAAGTTGCAGAGGACATCGCAATAACAAGATACGGTACCGCTGCTTTTATTGCCGAGAAGGTAACCCATTTAGTTCGTGTAGAAGAAGCAGCAAGAAGTTTGGATGAGCAGCTCGATGCAGCTCTTCTACAACAGTTATGGGATCCTATTATCACTATTCTTACCTTCGTCACCATTTTTGGTGCGCTGCTGTTCATTGGAAGCAAGATTCAAGACATCCTTACTGGCTTTATAGATCACCTTTTATCATTGATTCATTTAGGTGTTGGTTTCGGTAGTACAGCGTTAGAAGCGGGTTTAGCAGGGATGATGACTGGCATTTCCATTGCTTTACCTTACGTCTTTATGTTTTACATCCTTTTTACGCTGATTGAAGATGCTGGACTACTCTCAAGATACGTCGTCAACTTGGAGAGATTTTTAAGATGGTTCAATCTCCCTGGAAGAGCAATCGTACCCTTAGCTTTAGGCTTGGGTTGCACCGTACCCGCTACGAGGAGTACGCGAATACTGTTTACAAAGAAAGAGAAGTTCTTTACAGCAGCCTTACTTAGCTGTGTACCCTGCTCTTCTCGAATCGCCATAATAATGGGTGTAGTTGGCTATTTTGGTGGCAAATGGTTGGCTCTTTCCGTTTTTATTACGCTCTTCGTTTCTTTTTTAGTTTTGGGCTACATAACGAAGAGGATTATACGAATAGAGAAGAAGCCAGTGCTCTATGAATTGCCGGAGTTGCCCCCTTATAGAATACCTTCAATTGGAAATATCGTTACCAAGAGCTGGATTAGAATGAAGACCTTTGTATATCTCGTTGTACCCCTGTTATTCTTAGGTGGGGTGGCATACGCGGGATTGGGTGCTTTAGGACTCACCAATGTGATCGTGGCACCTCTATCGCCGATTACCTGGTGGTTAGATTTGCCTGATGCAGCCATTATCCCGTTGGTATTTGGATTTTTGTATCAGGATCAAAGATACAGAGTAAGTGCACACCTTCGGAGGAGGCAACTTCAAAGCCTGGAAAGACTGTTA
>JAGXOS010000211.1 GCA_023659775.1 Methanomicrobia archaeon LH_S14
TTCCTACACCTTTAATTTTACATAATTTTCTTATTTTTTTACTCTCTTCTTCGGTTTCAAATGCTTCCCGGGTGATTTTTTCTATTTCCGAGCCATCCATTTGTTCAATGAAATTAATTGCCCTTTTTCTATTTTTCCCTGAACCTTTATGATATTTCCATTTTACTATCTTTATCAAATCTTCTTTTGTTAGATAATTCTTCTGGCTTATTATATTCTCTATTTCTTTTTCTAAATCAAAGGATTCATTTTTACTGTTATACTTCTCTAACCATTCTGATACTTCCTGGAGTTGCATATTATTTATTAAACCCCTTGCATAATTAGCCTTTTCTAAGTAGCAATAAATATTTTTTTCTATCTCAAAGCAATAATTGAATTGGGATGGATAAAATGATGACTTATTCCAAGTTATCCAAAAAGCCAAACTTGTTTAGAACATTTACGGGTTTGAGGACAGGGAAATTTGACCGGTTGTACGCAATAGGGCGGATGAAAAGGTTCAGAATCATAGGGGAGGAGTTCAGAAATCGACTCACAAGATATGATATGATGACATCAATTATCTCAGGGCTATTAAATTTCCAGTTGATGATTGAGAAAGGGTTCGAGTTGAGCGGGTTTGTTGGGTAAGTGGATGTAGATGTATAGCGGAGGGCATGGTTTTTATTTATGCAAAAGGTCTAATATAAAACAAAGTCACATACCCAGTATTTAAGTCCATAACCTACTATACTCTTTCACTGCCTTCCATCCATGCCCTTCGCCCACTCCAACAATATACTAAAGTTGTTGCAGAATAAGTTTTAATAAGGCGCGCTTCCGATGGAAAATGGAGCTAACGAGAAATGATAGGAGAAAAAGAAATATGGGAAAACCTAACGCTGATCAAAGTGCTTACCGGTCTACCAGTGGGGCAGTTTTTAGAGTTGTTTTCACAAATAGAAGCCGCTTACGAGGAATATGAGAGAGAACGGCACTCACGACCAAATAGAAAAAGAGGTGTTGGCGGGGGGAGAAAATGCAATACCCCACTTATCGTTCGGGTCGTGATGGTTCTAATGTATATACCTGAATTTCAGAGTATATAAGCTTTTCGATTTTTAAGGCTTCATCCCAAAAGTCAATGTAGACCAAGGCAACACCCTGCAGATTATCTCAGGCGGGGTAAACTATTTCCTGTTGAAGAGCATATACACTAATCGGGGGATTTCGGGAGT
>JAGXOS010000212.1 GCA_023659775.1 Methanomicrobia archaeon LH_S14
CGATGACATCAGAAACCGTTATCCTTTCGTTTTTCCGCTGATAAAAACACGGCATTTGAAGAAATGGGTACTGAACGGCTATATTTATACGCTGCAGATGCAAGACCCGAAGAAGAGGATAGGTTATGACGAGAGATGGGTGAAGGTTAATTTTCCGAAGACTTATAGGTATCTCAAGCGTTTTGAGGAGATACTCATAGAGAGGGCGGCATACAAGAAATATTTGGGGAAAGCACCTTTTTACAGCATGTATGACCTCGGTAAATACACCTTTAGCCCCTACAAAGTTGTGTGGAACCAGATGGGCAGTAAATTAAGTGCTTGTGTGATAAGTTCCGTTAATGACGAGTTTTTAGGAGAAAAGATGGTATTACCAGAGCATGTTTTGGCTTTTGTTCCGACAGATAACGAGAACGAGGCACATTTTATCTGTGCGGTGCTCAATTCAAGCGTGGTTGACCTTGCGATACGAAGCATTGCAGGAGGCACAAAAAGTTTCGGGACTCCGAAGATTATTGAAGAAACGATACGAATCCCGAATTTTGATGCGAAGAACGAAATTCATCGGAAATTGGTGGAACTTTCAAAAAGGGCGCATGAAATTGCAGTAAGCGGAGAAGAGGAAAAGTTAAAAGAAGTCGAAGATGAGGTTGATAGGCCGGTTGCAGAGCTTTTTGAGTTGAATGACGAAGAGATTGGGGATGTTAAGGAGGCGTTACAGGTTGTTTATGGTGAAGGTGAAGTTGTCGAAGTTGGAAAGGAGGAAGTTGGGGAGAAAGAGCAGTTAGCATTGAGAAAATGCGAGGAGAACGCTTAGACGAAATGATAGAATTAATTACAGAAATAGCAAGAGAGATTTCTCAGAATAGGGTGGAAAGGATTAGCCACTATTATGATGATGATTTTGGGTTCATCGTCGAGATTGTTGTGAATCAGACTGATAAGGAAGCGTTTGAGACATGGCTTCGTCTTATAGAGGAGCTGAAACCTTTAGGTTTGGAGTCTCTGGTGGCAGTAGATTGGACAGGAGAGAATGTGCTAAGCAAGGATGTACTTGTGCATAGAACGGTGGATGTAATGTTGAAATTAGGCATCGAACCGCAGAGAACGGATAGATTCAGTGCTGTCGAAGAGTTAGAAGAAGGGTGGCTGTGATGTTTTATTTAGATACAAATGTTATCCTCTCATATACGCATAATACG
>JAGXOS010000213.1 GCA_023659775.1 Methanomicrobia archaeon LH_S14
AGTAATAAATAAGAAAGGGGAATTGGCGAAAGACGAGAACGGAACGATGGTACTCGTTAACGAAAAAGAACAAGCTTTCCGGGTAGATGAACCTGTTATAGCGATCTGGCAGATGTGTGACGGGACAAGAACAAAAGAGGATATATCTACAGTCGTAAAAGAACAAAACGGTGTGACAGCAGAGGATGCAGAAAAAATTGTATCTGATGTCATCGGTAAGTTAAGGGAAGTTGAGCTGGTAACATAATAGACCGAAACCAAACAAAAACCACAAGCCTTTGAAGGATGTGCTTGCTATTGCAGGCTATCCTACTCTTTTTAGCATCCGAAAATCCATGGCATTATGCCAAGTAACCTTTATATAGAACTATAAATATAATAAATAATGGTGATATGAAAAATGGCACAACAGTTAGGCGGAACGCCGGTATTGGTAATGAAGGAAGGTAGTGAGCGAACAAGAGGAAAGGACGCACAGAGCAGGAACATTCTCGCTGCAAAGACCATTGCTGCCGCGGTCAAGTCCACGCTTGGACCGAAGGGTATGGATAAGATGATGGTCGGTTCCACGGGTGATGTTGTTATAACAAACGACGGAGCGACGATACTAAGGGAGATGGACATAGACCATCCGGCGGCGAAGATGATGGTGGAGATAGCGAAGACGCAGGATGACGAGGTTGGAGATGGCACGACAAGCGCGGTTGTTATTGGAGGGGAGTTACTGAAGCGCGCAGAGGACCTGTTGGAACAAGAGGTACACCCGACGTTGATTGTAACGGGATATAGATTAGCGGCAGAGAAAGCGTATGAGATATTAAAGGAGCTGGCACTGGACGTCACGCCCGACGATACCGAGACGCTCAAGAAAATAGCAACGACTTCTATGACTGGAAAAGGAGCGGAGGTTGCAAGAGAGCTGCTGACCGAGCTTGCAGTGGACTCGGTAAGAGCGATAGCAGAGAAAGGAGAGAAAGGAAAAGTGGACATTGAGCACATAAAGTTAGAGAAGAAAACGGGCGGAAGCAAAGAAGATACAATATTGATAAAAGGAATGCTGGTAGACAAGGAGAGAGCACACACAGGAATGCCAAAACTTGTCGAGGATGCGAAGATAGCGCTGGTAAATTCTGCGTTGGAGGTAGAGAAGACGGAAGTGGATGCGAAGATAGAGATTACCTCGCCGGACCAGATGAA
>JAGXOS010000214.1 GCA_023659775.1 Methanomicrobia archaeon LH_S14
TCCTGAGGATATGTCCATGAATTTACAAAAGAGACTCGCAGAAGTCGCTCATGCCCTCCTTTAGCATAAGCCAGAGTGCATAAGCACTGTCCTTACCAGAACTGAAGAGGCAACCCAACTTTACATTCCGAGAAGGGTAAAAAGTCCTCAGATAGTCTTTTTTATACCTGAACCCATTTCTCTTTGCGAGCTTTTCTATTGCCTTGAGAAAATTCGAGCCATATTGCATCGCTCTTTTTTTCCTGCTCGCGACTTGCTCCAGTCCAAAGTCTTTTGCTATTTCTCTTAAAATCAGCTTGTTCTCCGTCTTATCATCCGACAATTTATACGATGCAGGTATTCGCAATGCGTAATCCACAAGTTCCGTAGCTAGAAATGGTGCTCGTAACGAAATCCCTTGCGACTTCGCTACCAGGTCATCTCTGTAAAGGTCTCGCGTATACATCCCCAACAGACCGGCTAAACACTCCTTGTTTAGATTCTCTTTTTTTATTCGTTTCTGTCTTTCGTAGCCCGCGAATAGCTCCTCTGCACCGAGACCATCTAAAACCGTTTTTATACCATCCTCTTTCGCGAGTTCACATGCTACATATAAAGGCAAAGCCACGCTTATCTTTACAACATCAGTATCCTCAACTAAAGGAACGACTTCTTTTAGATATTTCTCAAGCTCTTCAACCCTTATTTTCTTTATTTTCAACTTCAAGCCCAAATCCACAGCAATCCGCGCCGCAAATTGCAAATCCTCCGCTTCTTTCATTCCTGGCTCTTCTACCGCCACGGTATAACAGACAAAATCAGCACCCAAATCCTTACATAAATGAGCAATAAGCGTGGAATCCAATCCGCCAGAAAAGAGCACGCCGAACCTATCTTTCAGAGCAATCCGCCTCGAAATACTTTCTCGCAGCAAGTTCAGTAATTCTCCTTTTATCTTCTCCTTATCTTCTTTTATCTCTGGTTCAATGTCAAAAAAGCCTCTTCTCTCGAAACTCAACCTGTCTTCTTTTATGCTGTATTTCAAAAGTACCCGTGGGTCGAGCTCGATTGCATGGGGAAATCCCATCGCTTTTAATGCCTTTTTTCCGAAGCAAACGCAAATCCACCGGTATGCGCGAACCAAACGGGCTTTAAGCCTATTATATCTCGTGCTATATACAACTCCTCGTCTATCCAATACGCAAAAGCATAC
>JAGXOS010000215.1 GCA_023659775.1 Methanomicrobia archaeon LH_S14
CTGCATATTTACTCTACGTACCGCATAAAAACCTTTAAATCTTTTCGTAGATGACGGAATAAATACGTGAGACGGACAAAGATGAAAAAGTTACAAGTTGGGATATTGGGTGCGACAGGAAGCGTAGGGCAGAGATTCGTGCAGCTTTTGGATGGACCTCCCTGGTTTGAGCTTGGAGCTCTGTTTGCCTCTGAAAGAAGTGTGGGTAAGAAATACAAAGAGGTAGCGAAGTGGTTTCTTCCCTATGAGATGCCTGAGGAAGCAGCGGAGATGGTGGTGAAGTCTATGAACGATGTGGATGCTTCAGAGAAGAAAGACATCGCAGTTATGTTTTCCGCTTTGCCGGGGTCAATAGCAAGCGAAGTGGAGAAGAGATGTGCACAGGCCGGATATGCGGTTTCCAGTAATGTTGCGGTGCATAGGATGGAGCCCGATGTGCCTCTGGTTATCCCTGAGTTAAACACAGACCATTTAGCATTGATAGAGGTGCAAAAATCGAAGCGGGGATGGGATGGGTTCATTATAACAAATCCTAACTGTTCTGCTATCGTGCTGACCATGAGTTTGAAACCGCTGATGCGATATGGGATAAAGGAGGTGCGGGTTTCAACCATGCAGGCGGTATCGGGTGCTGGGTATGCGGGTGTCCCTTCGATGGCAATTCTGGATAACGTGATACCGTTTATAGGAAATGAGGAGGATAAGATGGAAAGTGAGCCCCAAAAGATTCTCGGTACAATGGAAGGTTCGGAGATAAAAAACGCAACATTCACTGTGTGTGCTTCTTGCCATCGTGTTCCGGTGATGGATGGTCATACGGAAGCGGTGTGGGTGAAGTTTGAGGAAAGCGTAAGTGAAGAAGGGGTAAAGAAGGCGTTTAAGAACTTCTCCACAGATATAAAAACGCCTTTTGCACCTGAGAAGCCCATAATACTACGGGAGGAACAGGATAGACCGCAGCCAAAGTTAGACCGTGATGCAGGCAGAGGGATGAGTATATCGGTAGGGAGAATAAGAGGAGGAAGAATGGAGAATGAGGTGAAGTATATCGCACAGGGGCATAATACAGTAAGAGGTGCTGCTGGTGCATCTATATTGAATGCCGAGGTGTTGGTGGAGAGGGGATATATATAAGAAAACAAATAAATTAATTGAACCGTCACGTTCCAGAAGTTAGCCGGACGTAATC
>JAGXOS010000216.1 GCA_023659775.1 Methanomicrobia archaeon LH_S14
TGTGAGAACGCCGCAATTGCAATCGGCTCGCCAATTTCTCCTCGATTACATTCATCCTCGCATGGATGTGGGCATACATGCCCGCAAATCGCAGGTAATGGGTTCACCTCCCTTATCAAATCAACTGCTTCCTTGTATCTACCCTGTGAGATCAAAGCAACGTAGCCCTGCACATTCACACCTGCCGGGCATCCCAATCTACATGGTAGTATTCCCTCTATGTCTATTTTATCAATCGTGTACACCAGAGGAATAGCTTGAGGAAATGGGATGTATACTGCTCCTCTTTTTGATAACCCCAAATCGAAATCATTCGGAACGACATCTTTAATCGGGCATATATTTGCACATTCTCCGCAGCCCGTGCATTTTTCCTCGTCCACGTAACGAGGCTTCTTCTTT
Source organism: Methanomicrobia archaeon LH_S14 (assembly GCA_023659775.1). Taxonomy (GTDB): domain Archaea; phylum Halobacteriota; class Syntropharchaeia; order Alkanophagales; family Methanospirareceae; genus JAGXOS01. The sequence continues at coordinate 403 of JAGXOS010000216.1, forward strand.
ACCGTCACCCTGAAATTCCCTACGTAACCTTCTACGCTCTCCACTTCCGCGTAAGTAATCAGCTTGATGTTCTCATGGTGTGCTACATCCACCATCTTCGGTGTGAGCACGCAAGCCGAGCAATCTAAGGTGGGAAATGTCTTATCGAGTTGAGCCATGTGTCCCCCGATGGTAGGTTCTCGTTCTACTAAATACACCTGAAAACCAGCATCTGCAATATCCAGCGCACTTTGTATCCCGGCTATACCCCCGCCTATTACCAGTGCAGAAGGTGTTACCCCCATACGCATTGGCTCCAAAGGCTGCAATAAAGATGCTTTAGCCACTGCACTCGCAACCAGTTCCTTTGCTTTCTCTGTCGCCTTTTCCTTGTCAGAATGAACCCAACTGCACTGCTCCCTTATATTCGCCATTTCCATGCAATACGGATTCAATCCCGCCTCTTCACACGCTTTCCGGAAAGTAGGCTCGTGCATCCTCGGCGAGCAAGAAGCAACAACAACCCTGTCAAGATTCGCATCCTGAATATCCTGTTTTATCAGCTCCTGTCCGGGATCAGAACACATATAAACGTAATCTCGCGATATAGCAACATCGGGTAGATTTTTCGCAAATTCCGCTACCTCCTTTACATCCACAGTAGCTGCTATGTTCGTTCCGCAATGACATACATAAACGCCTATTGATAGACTTTCATTCCTCACTTTTTCTCTTATTCCAAAAAATCTAGTGTCTAGTGATATTTATTTAAACTTTTCAGCCGCAGCATCCAACA
>JAGXOS010000217.1 GCA_023659775.1 Methanomicrobia archaeon LH_S14
CAGAACGTGCATTAGCCCACCAAGGTCTTTCCCTACCACGTTCACCACGAACTCGCCATTCTCGCGGATGTTCTTCCACGTATCGTGTGCGGGATTACACGAGAACCCATATAAAGGCGGTTCAAAGCTTATCGGCGAGTTAAAACTGAAAGGCGCTGCATTCGGTATCCCTCTTTCCGATATCGTCGTAACGACCACTACCGGTCGAACAAGCAATTTCGGATATGCTTTTCCTTCAAGTTCCATTTTTTACCTCCTCTCTTTTTTTATCTTTCACACTTTTCTAAAAGGCTTTCTAATTACACAGTACGCATCATCCAATGTAATCTCCAGTGCCCGATGCGCATGCGTCACAGAAATCGTTCCTGGTTTACTGATTCTTCTGAATTGACAAATAATTCGTTCTCCTTTTATAGCATCACCATAATTGTAATAAGTGGGCATTATTTCACCTCCTCCAGTTTCCCTTCCTTCATAAGTTCCTCAGTAGCTTCCACAGTGGTTTTCAAGTCAAGCCCAAGCTCATCCGCAACATCATCGGGATAAAAAATTTCTTTATGTTTATCGCAATATTCCAAAATCTCGCGCTTCGCCTCTTCTACCGTGGTCTCTCTTACTTCTACAACCCTGATATTAAGCGGTAAAAATTCTTTTAGCCGCGACAGTTCTTCAAAAGCAGTTTTTAACTCGCTAATCTCCGAACTAAGTATCTCAATTCTTTTGTTTAGTTCCAGCAACGAATCCCCCTCCCTTATCTCCGTGGAATCAGGAATTGAAGTTACACCCCTATCTGTTATCCCGCTTCCACTCCTACTCTGACTCATATTTACCCACCGTTACACGCCTACTAACTCCTCTCCTTTGTCTATTACAACCCTACAAGGAGTAGGAAGTTTATAACTCGCCCTTCTCAAAGCCTCCTTCGCATCCTCAAAATTTTGCTCCTCTATATCCACACTTAATATCCTTTGCCCATCCTTCACCCTTGCGGCAGTGCCTACCGCTTTTCCAAATGCATGTCTCATCCCACTCGATACCCTGTCCGCCCCCGCGCCCGAAGCTATTTTGTTCTCTCTCAACACGTGATGCGGATACAGCCTTATTTTCAAGTGAAAATTATTTCGTCCTGCATTCTTTACCAG
>JAGXOS010000218.1 GCA_023659775.1 Methanomicrobia archaeon LH_S14
CCATATACTATTAGATTGTAGCGTCACTTCTCCGTTAACATCAGTCACTCCAGAATCACTGTCAGTGGTTGCTCTTTCCCAATGACCAGAAACAGTTGCACCTTCTACCGAATTATTATTGGCATCAACAATAGTTACTGTGGCTTCTGCATAGTAGTTCCATCCACGATACCGCTCCACCAATGTCATCTCAATACTTGCTACATGCATGGTTTGAGCTGTTGGATTGACAGTAATGAAAACCGTAGCTACGTTGCTATCTGCTTTGCTATCATTGGCCTTGAAGGTAAAACTATCTCCACCAGTATAACCAGTTTCTGGTGTATAAGTAACACTTGGCGCTGCGCCAGATAGGTTTCCATGCGATGGATTATCAACAATAGAGTAAGTCAGCGGATCGCCATCTATACGAGTGGCAATACACCACTCAAGTGCCTCAACAACATCACTGTACCTACCATAGCCATCATCTGAGAACACTTTTACTGCATACAAATATGCTTCAGGAGCAACCCCAATCACTCCTATCTCATTCCCCTTCACCGCCGCAACGATGCCAGCGCAGTGTGTGCCGTGCCCATTGGATTCCATTGGATTCTCGTCATTCGGAGCTCCACTATAATCTCCACCAAAATCATAACCACCTTTGCAGTTAGCAGCTAAATCTGGATGGTCATAATCTATTCCAGTATCCATAATTGCAACTTTTACTCCCGTACCATTGTTGTATTCATGGACAATATCGGCATCGATGCGATCAACACCCCAATCAAGGGTTTCAGCCATTGTAAATATTTCAAGATCTGGTACTATGCAGTCTATTTTCGGGTGCTTTTTTAGGGTGTCTATTGCTTTTTGTGGTAATGCTGCTGTTAATGCTGGTTTTATGTGGTATACAGATTTGATTTTTCCTCCATGCTGTTTTACCAAATCCTGATCTGTTTGGTCTTTGAACATTATTATCACTGGAACTCTCTCTGGTTGTTTTTCTTTTGGTGTCGCTGCGTCACCTTCACCTGCAAATGCAACTGTCACGGACATCACCATCAACATTGCCATCAATATCGCCACTATTTTTTTCATTTCTTTTCTTATCTTATCTTATCTTATCACCTCCTAAATTTTTTACACCTCTTGATG
>JAGXOS010000219.1 GCA_023659775.1 Methanomicrobia archaeon LH_S14
CTATAGAAGATGTCAAATTTATAAGCGAAAAAATAATTCCTCATAAAAAACCCTGGTATAAAAAATATCATATAGGTTTACTTAGATACAACCGAAAAGGAAAGTAATTTTTGAAGGTAGGATACAGATATGAACAAAGAACATATAACCAAAATGCGGGCAACTCTGCGGTGGCTTTGCCACCTTGCCTCGCCTTCGGCTCGGTCATATGACAGGTGTGTATCTGACTACGGAGTTCTGTGAACAACATCTCGATGATGAATACGAGCAACTATGCGAGAAACTAATACGAAAAATGTCACGTAAACGAAATGTTCCCTATCTTTTGGAACGAATAAAAGTACCACCTCACAAAAAGCGAAAGTCATTCGAGATATGTTCAAAATGACATACGGGAATGATGAATTTTCAACTGAACGGGATAAAGAGAATAATCCATTCGCCAATTTGATGATGATAAATGGTCTAATCGTACCCATTGATATTCTTGAATCAGAATCTCAAGAAGACAAAGAAGAAGATAATACAATGCAGGATAAAAGACAGAAAACACTGGACAACTTCATATAATTTATTTGTGATTTGGTGCTTGGGATTTGGTGCTTGGGATTTTCCACAGTTTATTGAGCAAGTCCCTTATCTCTTATTCTGTCTCTTAACTCCTTGCCTACCTGAACTGTACCCACGTTTTCTCAGCCCTCTTCTATCTTTTGGGGATGGCGTTTCCGTCCATTTTATTTTCACTCTGTTTATCTCAGGCATTTTTTCTTCAATTACGTCCACTTCGTAGTCCCTCTCTACTCTTCTAAAATCATCATAATCTCTGCTTGAAAGAATACTTATCGCCTTTCCTTCTTTTCCTGCTCTTGCAGTTCTTCCTATTCTATGAATATAGTCCTTGCTATCCGTGGGAATATCATAATTGTAAATATGTGAAACACCTTGAATATCAAGTCCTCTTGAAGCTACATCCGTGCATACAAGAACACAAGCTTTTTGCGAATGAAAAAGCTTCATTGTCCTGTCCCTTTTGTCCTGGGTAAATCCGCCATGAATAGCATGGGCATCTATTCCCTCTAATTTCAGGTTGTTTGCAACAAAGTCTACATTTTTACGTGTATTGCAGAACACCATTACAA
>JAGXOS010000021.1 GCA_023659775.1 Methanomicrobia archaeon LH_S14
CCTATATAAATGTGGTCAAGTTTAGGATGGTGGCAAATTTGATTTATCCGAAAGTCATGTATTATTCCTTTTTATTGCGTTCATTTTTTACTCAAAATTCCCTGTTGAAACTCTACCACCTTGCCAAGGGCCTTTGTATGGGTTAACATCTCCATCAACTTGCTTAAAGACCAAATTTGCTATTCTCGCTCCTAATTCTTCAATCACAACTTTCTTGGTGGGGACATTTACTTTTTCAATTGTCTTTGCAAGCACAAAATCACCCGGTTTCAACATGATTTTATTCAGTTCTATTATTTTTTTCGCTGAAATTATCATTGTTCCACCACCTTTTCCTTCCTGCTAAGTGCATTTCTTATCATTATCTCAGCAAATCTTGATATTATTTCACGGTTTAAATCGCTCTCTTTAGACAATAAATTGACGAATAGATACTTCGCTTCTTTTTCATTAATTTTTTCGTTCATGAGTTGCTTCGAAATCTCTCTATATCTTATGGTATCAACCATCGAGAAGTTTATATATTTGTTGATATATGCATCTGCTCTTTCTGTATAATCGTAATTTCTTTCTATTTTAATTACATCTTTCTTCCAAATATTTAACTCTCGTTTCCCATTTTCCGCACTGTCTGATGCATGGGCAACATTTATTCCTCCGAATATACCATACCTACCTCTTATTGAATTACAATCGGCATTTTCTGTGATGGTAGCATCCAATAATTTCCTAACCTCGCAGATTACATCATCGCCTGTTAGTATAAATACCAGTAGATGAGATGAAGTTACATAATCCACTAACCAATCATAAAAGAACTCCCCTTTATGTTGGGCATAATGTTTTGTTTCGATGAATTCTTTTGACGGATATGCCTCTCCAAAGTATCCAATCTTGAATCCTGCATCTAAGAACTCTTTTATTGTTCTAGCTCCTATATAACGCCTTATTACTGCATCTGGCTTCAGAAATACAAGTACGTCTTCTGTCATATTTATCGTCCCCCTTTTGTCACGGTCTTGACCACTATAGCTACTGTCAATATGATTACTCAATTTTTTGTCTATATCCCACATTTTTCATTTACGTTTTTCACCTCTTTAATTTATCATCAAAAAAGTTCTCTCTTTCCTCATGGGGATTTCTGCTTTTGTATTGCACCCGCAGCCCACTTCACCTTCCTTCTTTTTCTCCCCAGCTTTATCATATTGCGTTCGCACTTAGAACTGCAGAAATAAAACACTGTTCCATCGCGCTTTACATACATCTTCCCCCGACCTGGCTCTATTGGTAAATCACAAAAGGAGCATTTCTTCTCCATCTCCTCCTCTTCACCTCCTCAGCAATCTCCTCGCTTCTCTATCGGTCCCCAGCAGCACAATAACATCACCTGCTCTTATAGGCCCTATACAATTCCTCGTTATGATTCTTCCTTCATTTTCTCCTTCCAGTATCTTACACTTTATTTGCGTGGATTCACCATGCATTCCCGTCCTACCTACTACCGTTATTACCTCCGCAGGTGTTCCCTTCTCTTCGCTCATTTACTACCTTTCACCACCCGTTTACTCTTTTAACTTCTTCAGTTCCGCTATAATCTCCTCAATCGCTTCTTCTGCTTTCCCGGGGTCAACGATGGCAGCAGAGGCACAACCTTTGTTTATACCACAAGCAGTCCCTAAATCTTTCTGGCTTTTCACATACAAGTAAGGAGTGCCTTTCTCTTCGCATAACGGTGGAAGATGCATCACTATCTCCTCCGGATTAACATCTTCACCTATAAGCACTAACTTTGCCATTCCCCTTTCTATGATTTTTGTGGTCTCGTTTGTCCCCTTTTTCACGCTGCCCGTAGTCCTTGCAAAATCCAACGCCTCTAACGACTTACTTTGCAGTTCCTCCGGCACCTCAAGCTTGACATACACCGGCTTTGTTTTTTCTTTTTCTTCTTCTCCGCTCATCTTTCATCCCCCTACAATGTTATTTGCGTTTTTACTCTAATATTAGATATTGCTTTGAGCTTATAGTCTTCAAGTAAAACTGGTTGCACACTCTCTTCTGCCACACTTAGTGATATCTCCTTTGTCCTCCCGTATCTACCTTTGCTTACTATCACTGCGTTTATCAATCCTAAAATGTCCAACTCCGAGACCAGATCGGTAACACGCCGCTGCGTTAACGCCTCCATATTCAGATGACTGCATAACCTCCGATACATATTATAGACCTCACCACTGGAGAAGCGTCTTTTGTTTCTCTCCCTGTTTAGCAAGAGCACACTGTTTAACACGATCTTTGTTTGTAGCGGTAGTGTTTTCACCACCTCAACAATTCTATTCGCTTCTATCTTTTCACTTGCAAGCCGCACATGTTCTTCAGTTAGTACATCGAGTTTCGCGCGCTCTGCAATTTCCCCTGATACACGTAGCAGGTCAAGAGCACGCCTTGCGTCTCCATGCTCCTGAGCGGCGAAAGCAGCGCATAGCGGTATCACCGCATCGTCTAACGCGGATTCATTGAACGCTATTCCCGCCCTCTCGCCCAGAATATCCTGCAACTGGTCGGCATTGTAAGGCGGAAATATTATCTCCTCCTCGCCTAACGAGGACCGAACCCTCGGGTCCAATAGCTCCGTGAAGGTCAGGTCATTTGAAATACCAATCATGCTTACCTTTGCATTATTTAGTTCGCTGTTTATCCTTGAGATGTTATATAAGGCTCCATCTCCTTTGCCTGCTAACTTGTCCACCTCATCCAATATCACGATTACGCTTCTATCTTCTGTATCTATCCCTGTCTTGAACTCTGAATACACCATGTCCGTCGGCCATCCTATCATCGGAACGTGCTTATTGAACACCCTTGCGAGGTAAGTAAAAACTCGATACTGCGTATCAAATACCTCGCTGTTGATATATATCAGAGAGCATTTACTGCCTCTCTTCTTCCCCATCTCTTCTAATTCCTTGCTTACATATTTTACCGTAGCGGTCTTACCCGTCCCGGTCTTACCATAGATCAATATATTAGACGGTGTCTCTCCTTTCAAAGCTGCTGATAACGTATCCGCTAAGCCTTTTATTTGCTTCTTCCGGTGTGGTAAATTTTCAGGGATATAAGTAGGGCGAAGCACCTCTTTGTTTGCAAATATCTTACCTTCGCCTATCAGGTCCTCGAACAGGTTTTCCATATTTTATCTCTACCCCTCTTTATCTTAAAAACAATTTTCGGTAAAAATAAAATGTATCATACATATAATAAAAGTAAGGCTTGTGGGTATGTTTCCAGTAGAGTTCAAATGAAAATACTCTTATATTGTTGGGATATTCTTATAGTAACAAAGATATGCTACGGGAAAAAATACGAAACTACCTGGAGAATAAGTTTGGGACTCCTCTAAGAATAATAAACGTGACTGAATTAGGGTTGGGAAAATTAAAGCCGGAAGGAGAAAAAGAGCGAGAAATAAAAGGTTTTGGGTATGGCAAACCTTACTTCGTGGAGTTTGAGACGGGCGAAGGGGAAATAAAAGAAGTTGTTATCTCCTCGATGAAAGGGAATGGATTTGGGCACGACCATTTCTCCGACCGTGCGCAAATAATGATATGGCAACATCATGCGTTCAATAAGCTTCCGAAGCATGTGAACTCCCTCGATGTCGGTTATTTTACGAGGGATGGAAGAATGGAATCAGCAAGTGATGCCGAGGAATATTTCATCGTATGCGACAAAGTGGAAGGCGAAGAATATGTCAAGGATCTGGATAGGCTAAGGGAAGGTGGGGAATTAAGAAAAGAAGATGAGGAAAGGGCATCCGCTCTGGCTTCCTATTTAGCTGATATACATGCTGTCAGGAAAGACGATGCAGGACTTTATGTGCGAAGGATAAGGGATTTAGTGGGGCATAGCGAGTGTATATTCGGGCTTACGGACAGTTATCCACCTCGGAGTGAGTTCATAACAAGTGAAGAGCTGAAAGAGATAGAAAAGCTCAGCATAGACTGGAGATGGAAATTGAAGGAGAGAACAAAAAGGTTGTGTATGGTTCATGGCGATTTCCACCCATGGAATGTTATTTTCCGCAAAGGAACCGATTTTACGGTGCTTGACCGAAGCAGAGGGGAATGGGGCGAAGCTGCTGACGATGTTTCCTCGATGACCATAAACTATCTTTTTTTCGGGCTTCTCAAAACGGGTGGGGAAGCGATTGCCCCGGATTTCAAGAGGTTATATGACTTGTTCTTTGATATGTATCTCGAAAAGACGGGCGATTACGAGTTATTGGAGGTGATACAGCCTTTTTATGCGTTCAGAGGGCTTGTAGTTGCTTCTCCTGTATGGTATCCAAATATCGGATTGGATACGAGAAGGAAATTGATTAACTTCATAAAGAACGTGCTTGAGGAAGAGGAGGAGTTTGATTATAAAAATGCAGATAGGTATTTTGAGAGATGAGCAAGTTTTACGAGGTAAGAAAGAGAGATGGAGCGGCGAGAATAGGGAAATTGTCGCGAGATGGAGTAAATTACGCACGAACACCTCTGATGCTCCGAGTTGAGTCTTTAAGTGGGAAAGGAAGCGAAGAAGAAATCAAAGTGATAAGTGCAGAAGATACAAAATTTGAAGATTTATTTTCGGAAGAAACATGGAGCACTCCACGAGGCACACTCCTTTTGCCTGAAGTTCACCCTTTGTTCACAAAAATGGAAGAAGCAATACCTTCACTATTTGTTGATTTTTTTGCGCTTTCCTTCGCTTCCAATATGCTCAACAGCCCAGGGGATTTTGTTCGTAGAATTATTGATGCGAGAAACTCTATACCGCCAGATGTAGCGTTGTGGGTTCCCGCGATAGCGACAGCGGAAAATGCCGCACTTCTGTTTTACCTGGGCGTGGATGTAATAGACGATACGAATGCAGTGATAAAAGGGTACCGGGGTATTTACCAGGTAGAAGAAGGGGAAGTAAGATTGAATGATTTGGATGATTTGCCATGCAATTGTAGTGTTTGCTCTTCTTCGAGTATAGACGAGTTAAGGGGGGAAAACAATAAGGACCGAGCGTTGTTGATAGCAAGACATAACATGCTGCTTCTGGATAAGGAGGTGAAAAAGGCAAAAGAGCGCATAAGAGCAGGCAATTTCCGTGAGTATGTGGAGATGAAGGTGAGGACATCAACTTTTTCGACCGCAGTGTTAAGAATCCTGAATCTCGATGCGGATGCGTATTTTGAACTCAGAACGCCTGTTGCACGAAACCAATGTATGGAGGCAAATACGATGGAATCGTTGAAGCGAATAGAAGTGAAGAGGTTTGCGAACCGTGTTCTGGAAAGGTATGAACCACCAGCAAGGAAAATTTTGCTGATATTACCGTGTTCTGCGAGGAAACCTTATTCTACTTCACCATCTCATGCGAAGTTCATAGAAGCGATTGCGGATTATAGAGGATATATTCATGAGTTAATTTTAACGTCACCGCTTGGTGTTGTCCCGCGAGAGCTTGAGGTGGTTTATCCCGCCGCATTCTATGATATTCCTGTAACAGGATACTGGGATGCGGAGGAGCGAGAATGGGTGTCCTCCTGCCTGCGTGCATACCTTGAGAGGAATTTGAGAAAGTACGAGCTGATAGTTGCACATCTCAGCGGTGCGTATAAAGAGATATGCTCAAGTGTTGTGGGGGATTTGTGCATAGAACTCATATTTACATGTGAAAATAACGAGAAAGCGACTTCAAAGGAAGCTTTGAACAGGTTGAAAGAACGAATAGCCGAGTTATACGGTGAGAGAAAGAGGCAGTCAGGATTTGAAATGAAAGCGAGCATGATAAAAGCAATGGCTGATTATCAGTTTGGTATCGGTGCTGGAAGCGAGCTTGTAGCGAGAAAAGAAGATGAAAGAATAAAAATAACCGGGAAGTTCCCTTATTATAAACTCAGTTTGGACGGCGGTGTTCTTGCGAGAATCGTGCCTTCATACGGGCTTTTAGCTCTTACGATGAAAGGAGCTCGTAGAATCGTGGATTATCTTTCCTCATACAAAGTGGAAATAGGCGATTTTGTTCCTGAAGGTTCAATATTGGCGCCGGGCGTTGTAAACGCAGGCGAACAGATAAGGGTGAATGATGAGGTTGTTTTCGCTGGAGCAAAGGCGTTTGGCGTGGGTAGAGCAAAGATGAGCGGCTGGGAGATGGTGGTATCACGAAAGGGCGTTGCGGTGCAGGTGAGAGAGGTGAAGGGAATTTAACGGCTGATGAAGATGTGTCTCACAACTCAACCGCAAACAACCGCTCAAAGTTCCGCTCTATTTCCTCTTCTGCTACATGCACGTCAATCTTCCTTTGAATCGCAATCTCTTCATACACCACTTTTACGTGCTGTGGAACATTCCTTTCTTCCTCGGTAGGCGAGAGATAGGGTGCATCAGTCTCCGTGAGTAAAAGCGAAAGAGGTATTCGCTTCGCCACCTTCTTCATGCTCTTGCTTCTCACTATTGATGCGGGCAACGAGATGTAATATCCTTCCTCGCATATTTGCTCCGCAAGTTGCGGCTTTCCCGTGAAGCAATGAAAAACCGCTTTCCTTATGTCTTCATCCAAAACAATTTTCAAACCTTCTTCTATTGCCTCGCTACCTGTGCCACGTAAGTGAAGCACAACTGGCAAATCAAATTCCTTCGCTAACCCCAGAAACTCCACAAATACCTCCTTCGTCCTCTTTATCTTTAACGGGTCTCTTACCCAATGGTAGTCAAGCCCTATCTCCCCGATACCCACGATTTTTCGCTTGTTATCACTTATAAACTCCTCATACTCCCCTATCTCCTGGTCTGTTCTCTCTGACACATGTATCGGATGGAGCCCAGGGGTAACGAAAACGAAGCCTTCGTGCATCGCCGCGAGTTCTAACGCGTGCTTTGAGTCTTCAGGTTCTACTCCGCTTGTCACCACGCCCTTTAATACCTTCTCCGCATCCTCTATTACCTGCTCCCGGTCGGCGTCGTATTCCTTAAACGTCAAATGACAGTGTATATCTATGATTTCAATCACCTCAAACCTTTCTTTAAAAAAGGTCTTCTTAAAATTTATAAAGGGTGAGGTTGATGTTATATCTGCTGGTATGAATTTCAATCAAAGAGGGCCCGTGGTCTAGTTGGAATGACGTCGCCTTTACGAGGCGAAGGTCATGCGTTCGAATCGCATCGGGCCCATCTTAAATAAATCCCTTATTTTATCTTAGCATATCTTTTCAACTTCTCAGGCGTATTTATGTTGGTAAACGTCTTTAAGCTGGGATCTATTTCCCTTATCTTATTTATTGGTAAGAAATAAACTTTTTCGAGTTGCGATAAAACAGTAAAAATTTTCCCCTCGCCTTTTCCAACCGCCTCTTTTATCGCTGCCAGCATCGGCTCTTTTCGATATACAGCATGTAATGGCTCCAGCATCCCGTTTTCCCATCTCGGCACTACCGCATCGTATCCAGTAGATGCTATCTCAAATAGAAATTCTACCACACTTTCGTTTATAAAAGGCATGTCACAGCCGATGACGAGAGAATAAGGGAAAGAAGCCCTTTTTAAACCCGATAGAATGCCTGCAAGCGGACCCAGGTCCTTCCGAGAGTCAAAAACTAAAACGATTTTATCGGGTATTTTATTTCCGATTTGTTCTCCCTGCTTCTTGTCTCGTGCTGCCACTATTATTTCGTCTGCTACGGTTGATATTTTATCTATGGCATGCTGTATAAGCGGCTTGTTATTTACGGTGATGACGCATTTATCGAAAGATTGGAATCTTTGACTTTTCCCACCTGCCAGGATGAGCACTGTCTTTTTGCTTTGCATAACACTTTTTCTTTTTTACAAAAACTTTTTTGCAAGCAAAAACCTTTACTAAAAAAAAGTTGTGTGAAAATCTGTGTAATCTTGTGGTTATATATTTAAATAGGAAAAGGATTAGATTATATGCTACGGATCAAGAATAAAAAATGAGGGGGAGGAAAAAAGAGAGGTATTAAGATATGGAAGCAAGAGACATAATATTTTCGGTTGTGATGGTCTTCTCCGCCTTCGTGCTGTCGTATAGGTTGTTAAACAAGTACGGGGGTGACCCAGTGATCGTAACGTCAACGGTGATATTGATAGGAATGCTGGCTCTTTTGTTTTTAAGCGTAGATGAGCGGTTAAGGAGAATAGAAGAGGGGATGAGCGAAAAGGAGCGGTCTTTAAGGGTGAGTATGCAATCGGTGGAAGAGGAAGTGAGAGATAAAGTGGATACTGCAATAAGGAGATTAAATGAAATAAAAAAGGAGATAGTGAAAAAGGGATACCGGTAGGATGAAAAATCCCACGAGTTTATAAACCGATGTGGAGAGAGGTAGTAGAAAAGTTTGAGAGGTTTCCATCGCAAAAGAAAGTTGTAGAACTATTATTGGAACGAGGATTTCAGGTGAGTTCTGAAGGAAAAGTGGCTTCGGGCGGGATTAAGATACCACATACGCAGATAGCAAAAGAGATAGGCGTAGATAGGCGAGTAGTGGATATGACAGTGAAAAGAATCCTGAAGGAGCCTGAGTTGAAAAAAATATTTGAAAATATTCGTTCTATTGCATTTCTTACCGACATCGCTCCTTTATTGGGACTCACCGTGATCATAATACATCCTGCGGATGCTAAAAAGAGGGGGATACTTGGGGAAGTTGCTACGGTGATAGCAAAGCGAGGGTTTAGCATAAGACAGGCGGTTAGCGATGACCCTTATTTAGTAGACAACCCTAAACTCACGATTATCACCGATAAGAACATACCAGGCGAGTTAATAGCGGAGATAGGGCGGATAAAGAGTGTAAAAGGCGTGCAGATTCACCAATAAACCCTTTTCTTTTAAGGAAAAGAAAATAGTTTTATATATTTCTTTGATAAAGGGAGAGGGAGAGGAAAGAAATGAAGGTTTCGATTGTTCCTGACGAGGAGATTCTGGAAGGTAAAACTACTGATATATACTTCCTCAGGACGGAGGAGGTGCTGAGGAAGAAAGGATTGAACCCGGAGGTGGTGGCGGAGGTTATTACGACAGATGGAGGATGGGCTGTGTTAGCGGGTTTGGAAGAAACGGCTCATTTGTTGGAAGGGAAGGACGTAGATGTGTATGCGATGCCGGAAGGCACGATTTTCTTTCCTTACGAGCCGGTTTTGCGTATTGAAGGTCGTTATTTGGAGTTTGCGAGATACGAAACGCCTTTGTTAGGGTTTCTCTGTCATGAATCCGGGATAGCGGCGAAGGCTGCGAGGATAAAGCTTCTTGCTGGCGAAGTGCCCGTAATTTCTTTTGGCACGAGGAGGCAGCATCCGGCATTAGCAGCGATGATAGAGAGATGCGCATATCTTGGTGGCATGGACGGTGTGAGTTGCGTTGCTGGTGCGGAACGGATAGGAATAGAAGCAACAGGGACAATGCCTCATTCATTGATTATATGTTTTGGCGAGGACAGGCAGAAGGAGGCGTGGAAGGCATTTGACGAGGTTATTGCGAAGGAAGTGCCGAGAATATGCTTGTGTGATACTTATTATGACGAGAAAAAAGAGGCTATAATGGCTGCGGAGGCGCTTGGAGAATCTTTACGTGCTGTTCGCCTGGATACGCCAACTTCGAGGAAGGGTGACTTCAGAAGAATTATAGAGGAAGTGAGGTGGGAGCTTGACATCCGTGGGTATAAGAACGTGGGGATATTCGTAAGCGGTGGTATAGACGAAGAGGAAGTGGTTGGGCTGAGAGATGTTGTAGCAGGGTTTGGCGTGGGGACAAGCGTTGCAAATGCCCGGTGCATAGATTTTGCACTGGATATAATAGAAAAGGAAGGGAAACCCTGTGCGAAGAGAGGCAAGCGAGGAGGGAAGAAGCAGGTGTATAGACGGAAGGGTGTGATTGAAGAAGAAAGAGATGAAATAAGATTGGCGAAAGAAGGGCCGCCAAAAGATATGGAGCCGTTTTTGAAGCCGATGATTCTCGGGGGTAAAATCACAGCGGATTTTTCGTTTTCGCTGGCGGAAGCGAGGAGAAGGGTGCTGGAGCAGTTGAAGAGTGTTAAACTAAAATTTTAAAATCTTCAATCATACTTTTCAACGTTTTAGGTCGGAACACATCACTGCCAAATTATTACTGCTCTATAATATCAAATAATCCTATTATTATACATTCACCTCCTTTTCGGTCTTCTGATCACTTCTTCTCCTTCTTAGTATTGCTCCCCGTGATACAATATTTCCCCTTTACTCTGCCAAACACGTCTGCTGGTGTTTGCCTTTCAGGATTACAAAAAAGACAATTCTCTTTTTTCTTTAGCTCCTCTAACTCAATCGCTGATTTTCGACCCTTTCAATAGAGCCAAACCTCTTTTTCACCCAGTTCTCCATCTCCACAGGAATTTTTAGACTGCCTGTTGAAATTTCAAATGAATAAAAGCGATTGAACAACTCTTTAACATCTCTTGAAAAATGTTCAACAATTTTGTCGAGTTCCGTTATTTCGTATTTCATGGATTTCTCTTTTTATTTTATTTTATTTTATGATTGGAAGATAAGTCATTATTTCTGTGATACGAGGCGAGACAAGATAAAATTTATATAATAGAAGAGCAAAAATAATAAACATGAGAATAGGCTATTTCATTTGGGAATATCCGCCGAGAATAGTCGGCGGCTTGGGGACTTATGCAGAGAATATTTGCCCGGCGATACTGGACTTAGGCATGAAATCTCCGTATTTACGATGAACGACGGAACGCTAAAAACAAGAGAGGTATTAAATGGTATTGATGTCAACAGACCGATGCTTGCAGACGGAAGCAGCATACTTCCTATATTCCTGACGGAAGACCTGAGAAGATGGGGCACAGGAAAGGAATAAAACTCTTCAATGACGTACTTATATACAACATCCTCAGCGCTACTAAATTCGTTAACGAACTCATAAAAAAGGAAGGTTGTAACTTCGATATAATCTGTGCGCATGACTGGTTGAGCGCGATGGCAGGGATAACGATAAAGCAAGAGACAGGTCTACCGTTTGTGCTCCATCTTCATTCAACCGAATGGGGTCGTTCACTTGGCGGTGGCTCAGAGACGGTTATTCACATTGAGAAGACTGCGGCTGATGTAGCTGATAGGATTATAACAGTGAGCTATCCGATGGAAGAGGACCTCATAAGGCACGGCTTCGACCACGATAAAATAAAAGTCTGTTGGAATGGTATTCGCGTAGATAAATATGACCCAAAGAGACTTGCGAATGAGGATATTATGGGATTGAGGAGCAGATATGGGATTGGACCCGAAGAGAGGATGATACTGTTTGTTGGTAGACTGACTGCGGTAAAAGGTATCGTGAACCGGGTGAAAGTAATGCCCACGGTTATAAGCAAGCATCCCGAGGCAAAGTTGGTAATTCTTGGCAAAGGCGAGTTAGAGCGGACTGTTTCAGACCTGATAAATAGATTGGGCATGGGAGAAAAAGTGAAGACGAAGTTTGAGTTTGTATCCGAAGAGGAAAGGATAGTGCATTATGGAGCCTGTGATATATTTGTTGCTCCTTCTGTGTACGAGCCTTTTGGTATTATTGCACTGGAAGTGATGGCGATGGAGAAGCCTGTTGTAGTTGGTGCTAAAGGCATCAGTGGATTCCGTGATTTTGTTATCCCTTCAGGGCATGACCAGACAGGCGTTCACGTTGATGGTAACAGTTCTGCGGATATAGCATGGGGGATAAATTCTCTACTTGAGGATATGGAAGGAGCGAGAGAAATGGGTAAAAGAGGGAGAGGGAGAGTAGAAAAATATTTCGCCTGGGATAAAATCGCAGAATATACAATTGGAATATATGAAGATGTGATAAGTGAAACTAAGGGATAAGTAGCATCTCAAAGATTCTGTCTTGAAAATTTTGATTTTGCTTATTTATATCCTATTACAATTTTCCATATTATGGAAAGGTATTGGAAGGGTATGAAGAAAACGGTAAAAAAGAGCATCTGCCTCGCTTTTGAGGTTCATCAGCCTTTCAGGCTGAGGAAAGACTTCTTCTGGAATAAGCAAATGTTCAAGAGAAGCATGGGGTAGAAGACCTTTTTGATTATTATTTCTTTGACGATAAAGACAGAGAAGTATTTGAGAAAGTAGCGAGAAAATGCTATCGCCCTACGAATGATATAATATTAAGGCTGATAGACGAATACGCCGATTTTAAAGTAGCATATAGCATCTCAGGCGTGTTTGTGGAGCAATGTGAGAGATATAGTTTTGGTAAAGATATACTGGCGGATTTCAGACAACTTGCATCGAGTGGAAAAGTGGAGTTCTTAGACCAGACATATTATCATTCGTTAGCAGGTCTTTACGAAGAAGAAGGAGAATTTATCGAGCAGGTGAGGATGCATCGAGAATTAATGCGTGATTTAATTGGATATGAGCCATCCTTTTTTGAAAACACCGAATTCCTGTATAACAACCGAATAGCGAGGTTAGTAGAGAACATGGGCTACCGGGGTATTTTCGCGGAAGGCGTGGAGAGGGTACTGAACGGGCGGTCTCCGAACCACGTTTATATGCCCATAGGCTGCAAGAATCTAAAAGTTATTTTAAGGGATTACCAGCTAACAGATGATATAGGGTTTAGATTCTAGCTTAAGAGCTGGAAAGAGCATCCTTTGAGTGCCTCTAAATATGCAACATGGCTTGATGCAACGCAGG
This sequence comes from Methanomicrobia archaeon LH_S14, assembly GCA_023659775.1. Classification (GTDB taxonomy): domain Archaea; phylum Halobacteriota; class Syntropharchaeia; order Alkanophagales; family Methanospirareceae; genus JAGXOS01. The sequence goes on from JAGXOS010000021.1 coordinate 12,747, forward strand.
GGGACTGCATAAACATCTTTTTAGATTATGAAACTTTTGGCGAGCATCACTGGGAAGATACCGGGATATTTGAGTTTCTACGGGATTTTCCCATGCAGGTATTGAAATACGAGATGGAATTTTCAACACCTTCGGAGATAATAGAGAAGTACAAGCCAATAGGGGAGATAGATGTGAAAAATTTAGAGACGACATCATGGGCAGATGTAGAGAAAGACACGTCTTGTTTCATCGGTAATACAATGCAGTGGGCATGTTACGAATATCTGAGATGGCTTGAGCCTTGTGTGAAGGAGTCAAAGGATGAAGAGTTGCTAAAAATTTGGCGGTATCTTGGCATAAGCGACCATCTTTACTATATGTTCACGTCAGGCGGTGCATCGGGACAAGTGCACAGTTATTTCTCCTATTTTGAAAAGCCCTACGATGCTTTTGTCACTTTGTTCTCCGCCATTCACGATTTCGATATCCGCTTAAGAGCGAGGATAAAAAAAGCAGATTACCCTTTCGTTTTTCGGGATGGAGAGAAGGTGTGGAGTTTAAAGGGGTTGTACGAATATATAAAGCGGATGTCAGGAGAGGAAGCAGAAGATGCTATACAGGGATATATGGAAAGAGGAGATTTTGAGCGATGGATAAGAGAAAGTGTAGGGGAAGAGGAGATTGCGAAAGAAGTAGGAGATTTGAGTTTGAGTATAGAAAAGCGGAAATACGATGCGGTTGAGTTACGAGATAGAATATGTGGGCTGTTGGAAGGAGGTGGAAGAAGAAAGCAGAGATACGACAGCGGATGGAGGAGAAAGATAGGGTGAAGGAAGTGATAAGGATATTAAAGGAGAAAAGAGGAGAAACAGCGAGTGCAAATTCGTATATTGACGCTTTCATGGGAATACCCCCCATATAAGATAGGGGGAATTGCAGAGCACATCTACGGGCTGTCAAAAGCGCTAACAAGAGGAGGACAGGAGGTGCACGTGGCTACTTTAGGGGCTTTTTCTTACGAGGAAAATGAGGGAGTGCATTTACATCGGATAGCAGTTGATGCCTCTAAGCCCGATTTTATAACCCGTATGAATGGGGAGATGAAGAAAATCGGTGCTTCGATTATCGAATCTAATGAAAATAAAAGCGCTGTGGATATAATATATGTGCATGACTGGATGGTCGGTAGCGCTGCGGTGAACCTGGCATCCCGATACAGAAAGCCCCTTGTAGCAACGATACACAGCACTGAATTTGAACGGTCACAAGGAATAAAGAAAGAATATCAGATGAGAATACATGAGGTAGAAGAGCAGCTTGTAAAATTATCAGACCATGTGATTGTGTGCAGCGAGAGCATGGAGGGGGAGATACAGGACTTGTTTGGTGTTACGGGAAAAATTTCCGTTATCCAAAATGGTGTAGATGTATCAAAATTCGATTTCTTCGTTGATAGAGAGGCGATAAAAGAAAAATTCTGCGGTTCGAAAAGGTCAAAGATGATATTATTTCTCGGCAGGCTCGTTTATCAGAAAGGTGTGCATGTTTTGATAGGAGCAATGCCAAGAATTTTGTCCTCATATTCAAGAGTAAAACGAGATGTGAAGCTTGTGATTGTAGGTGAAGGGTCGATGAGAAAGCAACTGGAGCGAGACGCTGCTTATCTGGATGTTTCAAAAAACATTGTTTTTACCGGCTATCAGGATGATCACACGGTAAGGAGTTTATTAAAAGCTGTGGATGTGGTTGTTGTGCCCTCCTTGTACGAGCCATTTGGGATTGTCGTTTTAGAGGCGATGGCGGCTAAGGCTCCGGTGGTGGCATCAGATGTTGGAGGGCTTTCGGAACTAATAAGCGATGCGGAAGACGTAAAAGTGCCGCCGAATAACTCTGAAAGAGTTGCAGAGGGTATTGTAAAAATTCTGTCCGAGGATGATGATGGTAAAAGAAGAGTTGAGATAGAGGAAATGGTAGAAAAAAGTTTCCAAAAAGCTCGCTCTTTAAACTGGGATAAGGTTTCGGAGGCGACTATGGGTGTTTATGCAAAGGTTTTAGCCCGGGGTTCATCGGGGATACCTGCACAAGGGAAAGATATTGAAATAGAAATAGGAATGGAGAAAGGAGAGATATGGAAATATTCGTATTCGTAAACCTTTCTTTAAAAAAGAAAGCTTTACCAAAGAAAAGTTTTCTTTGAAATCTCGTTTTTTTACCTCGGCTATATGATATTATTTATTTATATCCAACACTAATATAGATCTGTGCGGGCTAGCCTGGGGGGTTAGGCGTCCTCTGCAACTCGAAATCGCCGGTATGCGAGAGGCGAAGCTTGAGGAAGGCACCGTAGCCGTCAGTTTCAGCTCGAAGTCCTACGAAGAAGCATCGTCCTGCGGGGTTGACGGTGGTATGGTGGCAAACTGGAGGGTTTGTTGTCATGCCTTTGCCACGGGCACTGGTTTAGGCCCGGAAGGGAGCGGACTCACCGTGGACGGTTGGCGCTCGGAGGGCAGCGATGCAGAGGAAGACTTTGAGGGTCTGACTGGTGGCGAAAGTGTCGACCGAGAGCGCGCCCGCACATTGAAAAATTACAAATCTCAAATGAGGAGAGGGGATAGGGAATAGCCAATAGCCAGTAGGGGATAGGGTATATGTGCGTTAAGCGGATTAGAGGCTTGGTTTTTTAGCGTTTTGGTCTTTTGGTTATCTAACGGGCTAACCTGCTAACGTTCTAAACCGCTAAACCGCTAAACCCTAACCCCAAGCCCTATTGGCTACTTGGCCATTGGCTAAATTGGTTCAAACCCCTTAACGAAAGCCCGGAAAAGCATCAGAACCGGGATTATCTCCAGACGACCTATCCACATGTTTAATATTAGCATTATTTTCCCAATGTATGACATCCCCGCATTTGTTATCCCGGTGGACAATCCCACGTTCCCTTGAGCTGAAGCGACCTCAAATATAATCTCGCTTAGCGTGTAATGGGGTGCAACGACATACGATAATACCCCTACGCTTAGAAACAAAAATGAAATCCAAAGGATAATAATCAAATTCGCTTCTGATAATATCCTATTCATTTGTTCTTCGTCTAACAACCTATCCCCAAATCTAACTGATTTAATTGCTCTTTTTGGAAAAAAAGTTCTCCTTAATGACAAACTTATCCCCTTCCATGCTATTACTGCTCTTATTAGTTTTATACCGCCAGCCGTAGATCCTGCTCCTCCCCCTATCAACATCGCTATGCACACCACACCAAGTGCTACTCCAGACCACAGATGCACATCAGTTGTCTGAAAGCCGGTGCATGTAAGTCCCGAGATGAGTTGAAAAGAAGAGAAACGGAGAGACCCCAAAATATTTCCATAATAGTGTGAGAAATAGTTTTCTACAAAAAGTGCAGGAAGTAGTAAAAGGAGGATAACTAAAAAAGCTTTGCATTGCATATCTTTTAAAAACGCCTTGAGATTCCCTTTTAATACCTTATAATGCACTAAAAACGGGATTGCCCCAAGTATCATCATCGGAATGATTGCCATTTCTATCAAAGGGTTGTTATAGTATGTCATGCTTTTATCGGTTATAGTGAATCCGCCGGTTCCGAGAGCGGTCATTGCATGATTTATCGCTCCCCATAGGCTCATTCCAGAGAAATAAAATAAAACGATGCCGATAGAAGTCAGGAGGAGATAAATCCACCATATTATTCGGACGGTGGATATAACGCTTGGGCGTATTTTCTCCTCTCGTGCTTCCGCTTTATACAATGTGAAGGACCCTGTCCCAGGACGTGCTAGGATGGATACCATCAGAACGATCACACCTACGCCACCCACCCACTGCATCAGGCTTCTCCAGAACTGTATTGTATGTGATAATTTAGAAGGATGTGCGATCATCGTCAATCCTGTTCCTGTCCAGCCAGACATCGCTTCAAAAAAAGAATCTAAGGGATTCATTCCTTCTATGAAAATAAAAAAAAGTGAGCTAATCGCTGGGACAACCAACCACGCTAACGCTGCACATATCATCGCATGTTTCAACTCGGGCTCTTTTGCACTTCGGAAAGAAAATCTAAGCAATAAGCCAAAACAAAGAGTAGAAAAAGATGTGAATAGCAGTGCTTTTAGCACGTAAAACTCCTTAAAGATGCAGGAGACGATAACCACCAATAGCATGAGGATTCCAAGAATGATCAAGATACTGCCAAGGTCTTTAAGCACGGTCTTTAGGTTAGAGAACATTTTTGTATTATATCTTAAAGTTTATCCGGTATTTAAAGGACTATTTCATTTCTGCATGACAGTTTTTCTTTCAGCAAGTCCAAAATCATTCTGTCTTTTTGCATGTGGGCAGGGAGGTTGGAGCTTTTTACCGTTTTAGTTCTGCTGACACCTGCGTTTTGGAAGGGTTGAAGCAGAGGCGTAAGGAAAACTTTTGGCTGGCGAGTTCAGAATCGAAGAAGCTTGGGTCTTCAACAATTGTTCTCTCTCCTTCATCCTTTATCAATTTAGGTCTCTTTGCAATAATTGAGTAGAGTTTTTTTTTTGAGGATATATGGAACAGACGCTCCGCCTATACCTTTAAGTTCACGAATTACGTCGTTTTCTTCTTGCTTAAAACCTGAAGCTCTCCCAAGCCGAAAAGGTATGACCGAAACATCAGCACCGGAATCTATGTACATCGGCATGCTCACGGTAAGTCCATCTCTTTCTAAATTCGTGCCGTATCATAGGATTAGCATCCTTTCATCAGGGACCTTCGCTACAAAGGGTATTTCATCAGGATATTCTTGCCTCACTCTATCCAGCATATTCTCAATGTCTTCTCCCTTCTCTACTACTTCCCCATTTACAATAATCACATACTTATTCTTCAAGTCCGGAATGACTATATTTCCAACACCAATTTTAGCTCGGCTTTCGCTAAAGATTTTAGTGGATTTAAAAAACATTTTTAAATATCCAAATCGTTTTACAAAATAATATAATGGCAGAAGAAAAAATGTTGATACCGGAATTTTATGAAATCCCTGCGAAGGATGTCATGGATAAGAGGGTATTAGATCTGCCGCTAATAGAAAAAGATGCGAGCATGGACCGCGTTTTATCCGTCCTAACTGAAAGCGACCACGTCTGGGTAATTGAAAGCAGAGGAAGCAAAAAGTTGGTGGGAATAATAACAGAACACGACATTTTAGATGTTTTTTCGCCAACAAAAGAAGTTTCATACTTTGGATTACCAGGTAAAAAGTCCTTACATTATGAAACTTTCGAAAAGGCAGGGCACATCATGTCCAGAAACCCAATAAGATGCAGCCCGGATGAAAAAGTGAAAGACGCATTGAATAAGATGGTGGTTCACAGGATAAGGAGAATTCCAGTAGTAGAAAATGATGAGATAGCCGGCGAGATAACGCTTCATCAGTTGATAAGAAAATTTTTATGCTTTTAAATGGTAATAGAAAAAGTCATTTTAGTGATTGGAATTGCACTCGTTTTAGGGTTTGTTACCGGAAAAATAACCCATCATTTACGTCTCACAGCGATAGTTGGATATATCGTCGTTGGTATTTTATTGGGACCTGCATTTCATGTTGTAGAATTGAGTTCTTATGAGACCAATCTGATAGTTAGCTTCACGCTCGGTTTAATCGCTTTTATTATAGGAGGGAGTTTTACGCTCGAATTCTTACGGAGACTTGGAAAACAAAGCATTGCAATTACAACAATCGAGTCTTTTGCAACTTTTTTAATTATTACCTCAGGAGTATTTCTTTTCACCCGCGATTGGACTGTGGGTTTGCTTTTGGGTTCGATAGGTGTGGCAACTGCACCTGCTGGTACGATAGCATCTTTACACGATTGTAAAGCGATAAGAGGTACTTTGAGTAAGATGACTACCGCAATAGTCGGACTGGATGACGGAGTAGCAATAATCATTTTCGTAATCGCTATCGCTATTTTAAAGGTTTCACTCGGAGAGGAGTCTTTATCCGTTTACTCCGCGCTCGTGAAGCCCGTGATAGAAATTTTCGGTGCGATTGCGTTAGGAATTGTAATTGGGGCAATATTAGCATATTCAGCGAAGAAAAGCAGTGGAAGAGAGAGCATTCTAATAATCTCCCTGGCAGGCATTTTAACCTGCATCGGATTGGCAGAAGTATTCGGTTTATCATCAATATTGGCATGCATGCTTTTGGGTGCTACCTTCATTAACCTCGTTCCAAGAATAGGCGGAACGTCTTTTGAAATCGTAGAAAGTATCCTTCCTCCTATTTACATCATATTCTTCATCGTGGCGGGGTTAAAACTAAGACCAGATTTATTGATCGAAATGGGGATGATCGGAATAATTTATGTGGTATGCAGGATAATCGGAAAAATGAGCGGCGCATTTATCGGCGCTAAGACAACAAAAGCCGAGCCAGTAGTTCAAAAATATTTGGGTTTTACTTTACTGTCCCAGGCGGGCGTTGCAGTTGGCTTAGCATGTATGGTATCAGAAGAACTCGCGGCTTATGGAGAGATAGGGCAAGAGCTTGGCGCTATGGCGATTACGATAATCGCCGCTACGACCGTCGTCTTTGAAATAATCGGACCAATAGGAGTTAGATACGGGATTATGAGAGCTGGGAAAGTGGAATAGAGTGAAAGGCGGGGGGGTATCAATGGCATGATAATATGAATGGCATGATAATATGAATATGAAAGTCCGGGAAGTATTGAATAAGATCAAGTGGGATGAAAGGATGGACTTTGACCAATTAGAAGTAGTTTATCTGCATCGAGGCGCTCCAGATGATTTGAAAAAGATTTATGGGCGAGAAATCGTGAATATAGGAAAATCCTTTCTTAGCCTGAAAGCAGAAGGAGCAGAAATTCCTCATCACCGCATCGTCAAGATTTTGTACGAAGGGGAAGTATTGTTTGAAAGGAAAAAATGAGGAAAGAAATTCTATTCTCTCAATTCCTTTTGCAATATTTAAGAATATTCATAGACATGGGGTTTAACGTTCTCGGGCATTGCGAAGCGCAAAGCCCGTGTTATTTGCTGTGGCAGGCGGCAGAACATCCTCAATTTCAACAATTTTGTTTAGACAATTTTGTTTAATGCCTGGGTTGCAATAAGTCTTCATGCGTGTTCGGATAAGAGATTGACATTCTAACTATTGATACTTTTTATATGGCATAAAAGCGATTATTTTACCTGGTGAGCCAATGTATGATCCCAGATAATGAAAATAGTGAAGATCCTACGGTACAGACCATTGTTGAGATGTTTCCAGAGGATTTTTTGAGAAACAACGCTCTCGGGTTTGGAGTACGTTTTTTGAGTGCTATCAGAGGGCTAAAACGGAAATACGAGGAAAAAGCGAAGACCACGTTGAGCATAAGTAGTTTCCACGACAGGTTCATACCTGAGATGGTCGATTTTCTCAGAATGTGAGGGGTTTCATGCGATTGTTTCGTCAGTAGGCTGAAAGGAAACGCGAATCCGCGGATTGTTGGAGTCAATCGTAAATGTCGAGGGAACTCGATAGATGTCGTGGGAAAGAAATTGAGAGATGTTCTTCCTCGCTTGAAGCGGGAGATACTTGATGTTGAAATAGAACTGATATTCAAGGAGTTAAAAAGTCACTATCGCATGGATCAGATATCAAGTGCAAACCCAAACACTGTGAAATGCTTGATTTGGATTGCTATTCTGACGTTAATGTGCTCACGCAGAATACTACGGTTGATTCGTAATGCCAATCCGGAAAAAGCGAACAGATACACGCATTTACGATGGGCAAAGGTATTTACTGAGCACGCAGACCGATTGTTAACCGAAGTGCTCGAATGCATGGGGCTGAAACTTGATATGCTTGCTATGCTTACCTTATACGATATTTATCTCGGTCAAGGATGCGATCCTAATGTTAAGCGGGAGAGGCTGATGGAGCGATGGGTTACTTAACCG
>JAGXOS010000220.1 GCA_023659775.1 Methanomicrobia archaeon LH_S14
AGGCTGATTGACTGGAATAGGGACTCTGAAAGAAAGAGAAGCGTAGTTGCATATCCTCCATGTATGGCTTAAATCAATATGCTCGTCGAGGTGATATTTATTTTCAAAACCGCTTGCTTTCTTTACTGCAAGAATTGTAGAGACGAGGTCTGCGTTGCCGGCTCGCTCTCCCATTCCATTCACTGTTGTGGTGATGTATGCATCAACACCAGCGTCTATTGCTGCTTTGGCTCCCGCAACTGAGCATGCAACCGCCATGCCCAAATCATCGTGGCAGTGCAGTTCGATAGGGATATTCACCGCTTCTGCAAGCGCTTTTACTCGCTCATATATGGTGAACGGGTCATCATATCCCAGAGTATCGCAGTATCTTATCCTGTCTGCGCCATGCTGTTTGGCAGCTTCGGCAAATTCAATCAGCCTTTCGAGTTCCGTCCTTGAAGAATCTTCTGCATTGACTCCGATACTCTCAGCATTATGTTCCATTGCTGATTCAACCGCATCGCACATCATATTTATTATGTCCTCCCAACTGAATTTGCCCATGAATTTGCCTTCTATCATCTGCTTGGACGTTGATATGCTCAAATTAACGTGTTTCAGCTTCGGCACCAGTCGGAAGGCTTCTTCGACATCCTCTTTTATCGCTCTCATCCACCCGCCGAGCCGTATGCGCTTTATAGCACATATCTCTGCCAATTCCTGATTGGCGTTCAAATAATTCGTTTCGTGTCTCGTGACCGGAAACCCGAACTCGCTCTGAAAGACGCCCATCTCATCCAGGTAAAGGTTCAGCAATGTCTTCTCTAACTTCGCTAATCCCAATTTTGACGTCTGCACTCCGTCCCTGTTCGTGACGTCAATTATGTATATTGTGTTCTTCATCATTTTTGGTAAATCTCGTGAATTTCCTTGAGCCCCTCCTCCTTGTCCTTTGCATTTATATTAGGTCCTAACTCAACACCCGGCGGTAAAAGGAACTTAGAATTCTCTTTATCTCTTGCCTGGTCGTAATAGCCGTCAAAGTGGACTGTATGCCCGTCCATAGCAAGTTCCTCCTCCTCGCCTGCTCTTACCATCTTCATTTACAAGTCCTATTCTTCTTGCCTCCTTAGTGATGAGTTCA
>JAGXOS010000221.1 GCA_023659775.1 Methanomicrobia archaeon LH_S14
TCGTATGAGCTAATAGGCGTTCCATTTGACGGCAATGCCTTCAAGAAAGGGGCGAGAGAAGGACCAAAAGCGATAAGAAGAGCATCTCAGCGACTTGAAACTTTTTTGTGGCGAAAAAAACTCGAATTGTCCGATTTGCGGTATTACGACCGTGGTGATATGAAGTTAGGCCATAAAGCATTTTTAAAAGAGGGGTGCATTGAGGAATTTAACCCGGCAAGAAAGAAAATCTTTATCGGTGGTGACCATTCCATCTCATATCCCATTGTTAAATACCTTTTCGAGCATGGCGAGACCGCCAAAGTGATAACCATAGATGCGCATGCAGATTTCAGAGACTCTTACAAAGGAAAGAAATTTTCCAATGCTTGCGTGATGCGAAGGATAGCGGAATTGGTAGGATTCGAGAATATAATTGAGATTGGTGTCAGGTCTTCTTCTGAGGAGGAGTATGCATCGCTAAACCAAATAAGGGTTTACGATGCTGAGATGCTGAGAGAAAAAAGTGTGGAATGCGTATTGGATGAAATAGGGGAAGGAGAAGAAAAAACGTATCTTTCTATTGATATTGATGTGCTCGACCCCAGTATAGCGCCGGGTGTAGAGAATCCTGAGCCCTGTGGGATGTCGCTCGAAAGCTTGATTTCATTGATAAGGTGGATAATAGAAAAGGCGAAAGTGGTTGCAAGTGATGTGGTGGAAGTGAATCCGAGATTAGACAGTGCTAACGGAATTACAAGCATTAATGCCGCAAGACTCATATTTGAGATATTGGCATGCTACGGGGAGAGGGATAATCGTTATTAACGTTGATAACATATCATAACTTAAGGAGTCGTGTGGTAGCGGACTATCCCTTCGGGCTTCGGACCCGATGACCTGGGTTCAAATCCCAGCGGCTCCGTTAAACCTTTTCTTTCCAAGAAAAGGTTTATCGAAAGAAATTTATACATCAAAGTATTTATATATACAATACAATCTAAATAGGAACAATGCTCATCAAACAGATACATGAAGAAATCCCTTTTGCAAACCCTTGTTTGATCTATGATAGTTTGAGGAATGAAGAGGTAAGCGGGGATAAGGAGACGTACTTATTGGAATCCAGAGAAGGCAGCGATAAATC
>JAGXOS010000222.1 GCA_023659775.1 Methanomicrobia archaeon LH_S14
TAAGGAGAGTAATAAAAATGATTTTTTATTTTTAAATTAACGATTCAAATTCGGCTCTTGACGAAACTACGTAAATCGTTAGCGGCTGAGATGAAGATATATCATACTTACACCATTAACAAAAAACTCAGCAAATGGTGAGCAAGTAGGTAATACTGGTCTCCGATGAATAGTTTCATTACGCAAGTCCTTAAAGAACTCATAGTCGTAATTTTTCATTTGCTCTCGCTTATTTTTATACCATTTATCGAATCCTGAGAAATGCTGAAACTCCTTTTGCATAAAAAAGGTCACACTGCGAGCTGCTGACAAAAAAGCACTTAAATTATAAGCAAATGTCATAGGGTTCCATACTTTATCCTCCATCTGGCCAAGAAAGTATTTTGCTTCTTCCAATTTGCATCTTGTGTCAGTCATAGTATCTCTAATTTAACCGATCTCACTTAACGTTCCGAGCGTATCTGAAGTCCAGCCGTAAGGCTGGATTTGGGCGCAGGTGCGAAGCACCGCAGCCAGGTACGCTCTGTTAGGCGACATTTTGCTTGGCGGTTTCATGATTTATTCACCTCTGCAGAATTTAAGAAGTTTCCTATGATTGTGTGCTATTAGCGGATAAACTTCCGGGAAATCTTCCTTTGTATAGATTTTAAGTGTTTCCTCATGGGCTTTGATTGCCTTCTTACAGTTCTCAGCCTTTGCCTCCACTTCTGCAAGCGTGTTGTATGCATTCCCAAGATTGTTCTGGGTAGTAGCAAACTGCATTGGGAAGCGGTCAAGAGTGCTAACTTTAAGTGCTTCCTCATAGGCTTTGATTGCAGTTTTCATATAATTTGGTTTCTCTAATTCAATAGTCCCAATCTCAAATGCTCTGTTTCCAAGTCTAAATAATGCATCAGGCACTCCTGAGAGCGTAATTCTCATTTCCTCAAAAACATCTAACATTGACATATCTACAGCCGGTTTAACTATATAGTCCAGATAGACTTCCTCAGCCTGAAGTTTATCTCTTCCTACTGATGCTAAAAACTCTTTGTTTTTTAGCTTCTCAAGCCAGCCAGTCCATTTAAATTTTTCTCCTTTTAATCCCTCCTTCTTACAAAGAATTTTTATATACTCTAAA
>JAGXOS010000223.1 GCA_023659775.1 Methanomicrobia archaeon LH_S14
TGGATGGTCCACGCGCTGCAAAAATTCCCTGAGCTCTTCTATACCCCTTACGTCCTTCTCCGTCGCTATCTTATCCTTCATCTCCTCGGGAATGGTATCTCCTATTCTTTCTTTTAAATCTGAAGCCATCCATACCACACGGCGCCATCCACCGTCATATTGTATAAACTTAGGACTGTAGAAATATTGTATTCCAATCCCAAGGAACCCTTTTACTTGCTTCCCTCCTCCTACTGAGCCTGCAATGGTTGAAAACGGCAAACCAATAGGCGTATCGGAAACTTTAGAACCTCGATGCACCCAACCTATTCCTTCAACTTCCGGTATGTAAAATCCCGCAACCTCGAAACAGCCGCAGCTCGTATGCGGCTTCTCTAAAAACGAATGTATTTTTATTGAATCATATTCGCCGCTCGATAGCCTCACCGCAGCTTCGTTTACACCTGTATATTCCCCCCCTATCGGATCTATACAGTCCCCTTTTGGAATAGGGGCGTTAGGTCCCTCAGGGTCAATCCTCGCTGCCGCCCTCGAATCAAACCAGCTCATCGCACCACAAAGAGCAATCCTGTCCGGTGTGACCACACAAACGTTCGTCGGGGCGAAGGACTGACAAAGCGTGCATTGATAAAATTCATCCACGTCTTCATCGTGCAGTCCTCTCGCTTTCACATCTCTCGCTTCGTATATCCTGTTCGCCTCTTCTAACCTCTTTTCCACTTCCTCTTCGTCTGTTATAACCGTAGCCCCCATTTTCTCGATGAACGAAAGTTCAGCCTTGAAAAGCATTATCGTTGCCTTTCCTATTTGCTTCAATGATTTCAGTCCCTTCTTTACTGCTTCCTTGCTTATCCTTACCCATATCTCAGCCCTCTGGTTGAGATGCATATATCCCTGAATATAAGACTGGTATTCGTGATTCCTCCGCTCTATAACAGCCTCAAGGTCTTTTTCTATCTGCTCCCCATATACCCTGTATATCATTCCATACGCATAGTTACCACCCTCCTCCATCTCTTCCAGGTCTGGTCCTATTAGACTAACTTCTCCATCTTTTATCTTCTCTGGGTCAGGCTCAAAGAGAACAAGCTCGAATCCCGGTTTAACC
>JAGXOS010000224.1 GCA_023659775.1 Methanomicrobia archaeon LH_S14
GAAGTTGCCTCTGAGACGTATGGTGTTAGAAAAATACACTCCTTGAAGTGAGGAGAAATGGACGGAGATATTTTCAAAGATACGAGCGTGGGAAGCCAGTATGTGGATTAAAAGATTTGGGATACTCGGATGAGAATATAGAAGAGTGTGGGACAAAGGTAACATTTAAACCAGACAGCGAGATTTTCGGTGTTTACGAATTCGACACCAATATTTTAGCGACTCGACTGAGGGAGCTGGCTTTTTTGAACCGCGGGCTTTCGCTTAGCTTGGCAGATGAAAGGAGTGGGGAAGAGAAGACGTTTAAGTATGAAGGCGGCATTGCTTCGTTCCTGGGATATATAAACCGGGATAAGAGAGTGCTGCACAGACCTATAATTTTTGAAGACGAGAAGGAAGAGGTTAAAGTGGAAATCGGGGTGCAGTATAACGACAGCTATACGGAGAACATCTTCTCGTTTGTGAACAATGTGAAGACCATAGAGGGGGGCAAGCATCTGAGTGGATTTAAAGCGGCTTTGACGAGGGCGTTTAACGAATACGGCAGAGCGAGCAACCTGCTTAAAAAAGTGAGCTTGGTACACCATTTCTTGATCAAGGGCAGACTGTGCAACCTGGAGACGAAAATCCCCCGCTCTTAACTGTTCGAGCTCATGGGCTTTATTTACTCGAACACATGAGAATTTTACAAAAAATTTAAATACCGTAAAGCATACATAAGTTTATAAAGGTGAGGCATGAGGAAGCGGCAGCGCTCATGGCATCTGCATACGCCAAGCTGACAGGGAAGGTGGGTGTTTGCTTAACTATCGCAGGACCTGGCGCCACCAATCTGATTACCGGACTCTACGATGCGAAAATGGATAGAGCACCGGTTTTAGCTCTCACCGGTCAAGTTAAACTCCAGTATATAGGACCGGGGAGTTTTCAAGAGATTGACCAGGACGTCCTTTTCAATTCCTTCTGCGTCTTCAATAAGACCATAAATTCTAAGGAACAAACCATTGAGCTTGTGACTTTGGCTTTAAAGCATGCGTTAGTGGAACGGGGGTTCTAGCGTAAGCGGTCTTTCATAGTCATAAGACCACCTCCACCTGAGGCTT
>JAGXOS010000225.1 GCA_023659775.1 Methanomicrobia archaeon LH_S14
GTGTATCCCGGGGAAAGAAAAGAGGAAGAGCTTAGGGACGAGATTTCAAGTTATGTCGGCGCCGATGCGGGAAAGAAGAACATCGTTATAGGTGCCGGAGTAGATGGTGTTTTAGATACGCTTGTCAAGATTTTTATTGCGAATGACGCTGAAGCGCTAATACCTGTACCCACGTTTTCTCTCTACGAGTCGCTTGTGAAAATAGCTGGTGGCACGCCAAGGTATATAAAAAGAAAAAGGATTGAGAAGTTCAGCATACCTGTCGAGGAATTAATTTCCTCATATAGTGAAAGAACGAGAATGGTTTTCATCTCTTCACCTAACAACCCAACCGGGAATTGCATATCAGAGAATGAAGTGCGTGAGATAGTAGAATCCGTGCCAGCGGCAATGGTTGTCATAGACGAAGCGTATGTGGAATTTGCAGACTCATCATTAGTGAAACTGGTGACGGAGTATGCGAATGTGCTTGTATTGAGAACCTTCTCAAAGGCTTTTGGTCTCGCAGGGCTTCGGGTTGGCTATGCAGTAATACCGGAATGGCTTGCAAGCCCGTATAAAAAAGTTTCGATGCCTTTCTCCGTTAACAGCATCGCTCTGACCGCGGCAATCGCAGCATTGAGGGATAAAGAGCACTTACGCAGAAGTGTGGAGTTGGTGAAACACGAAAGACCATTTCTCGAGGAAAATCTGCCGCGGTTCTTCACGGTGTATCCATCGAACGCTAATTTTGTGTTCGTGGATGTTTCTCCCTTGAAATCGAACGAGGTTTACGATGCGCTGATGAAGAAAGGGATAACGGTGAGAGATTGTTCTTCGTTTAGAGGCGCGGGGGATTCTTTTATCAGGATTACTGTGGGAACAAGGGAGCAGAATGGAAAGGATGTGGAGGCATTGAAGGGAATATCTTTGTAGATTGAAAATTCAAATATTTTCGAGAGGAAAAACACCGAAAGGCTTTTTATATTGATTTGACGGTTTATGTTACTTTTTTCCGTAAAAAGATCTTTGCGGAAAGCTTTTTAAATATCGAAAACATACTTTTAGTGGTGGCTGGAAAATGAAATATAAAGGATGCAATTCAAGGCTGTTTAGAGG
>JAGXOS010000226.1 GCA_023659775.1 Methanomicrobia archaeon LH_S14
CTATGTGACCTTCTCTAAAAACATCTTCATCCCGGTGACGAATATATGCCGGAATGCATGCGATTACTGTGGGTTCAGAGCTCGCAGCCTTGACGATGCTTACTTAATAAGCATGAAAGAATTTTTAGCCCTTGTAAAAACCAAAGGAGTTGCAACAGAAGCTCTTTTTACCGCTGGCGAGAAGCCTGAACTCGCAAATCTTTCTTCTTTCTTCAAAAAAAAGATTCTTGACTCAGGTTATTCCTCTCTCGTTGAATACACGAAAGAGCTGTGCAAACTTGCGATAAAGCATGGATTACTTCCGCACTGTAATTTGGGCGTGCTAAGCCGGAAAGAGGTAATCGAGCTGCGAGCCCTGAATGCGTCAATGGGCTTGATGCTTGAAACCACCGCAGCGGAACTCGAAGCGCATAAGAAATCACCTGGGAAAATCCCGGCGGAGAGATTGAAAATGATAGAGGAAGCTGGAAAACTCGAAATACCTTTCACTACCGGCTTGTTGATAGGCATAGGAGAAAAGCCCGAGGATCGTCTCCACTCTTTGGAGGCTATAAAATCGCTACACGATAAATACGGGCACATACAAGAAGTTATCATCCAGCCTTTCATCCCTAAACCTTTCACGCCGATGTGGAATAAGAAACCACCGAGTTTTGAGGAACTGAAGGAAGTTGTCCATGCAGCGAGAGGGATATTGCCAGGTGAAATAGCGATACAGGTCCCGCCAAATTTGACTTCTCCTACGGAATTAATAGAACTTGGCGTGTCAGACCTGGGTGGGATATCGGAGAAAACCGTGGATTACATAAATCCAGAATCACCGTGGCCAAAAGAGGAGGAATTGAGGAAAATGGTCGCTCCATTTGAATTAAGGGAAAGATTGCCGATATACCCACGATATATCGAAAAAGGATGGTATAGCGAAGAGATAAGACCGTTGATAGAGAAATATGCGGATGAAGAAGGGCTGAGGAGGAGAAAGTAAAATTCATAATGTTTTTTAAAAATTGCAAATTAACTACCTGAATTTTAGAGCATAATTTTAAGCTTTTCGATTTTTAAATCAGCTATTCAACCCAGAAGAACGT
>JAGXOS010000227.1 GCA_023659775.1 Methanomicrobia archaeon LH_S14
CTCTATGAAGTTACCAAATCTTCCATACTTTAAATGTGATGGATACCAGTTTATCTTTTCGTTGTTCGCAATCAGATTATCACGCAGCGATTTCATTGCAATGAACCACGATTCGCGTGCGTAATACAAAAGAGGCGAACCACATCGCCAGCAGAAAGGATAGGAGTGCAAATACCTGCCCTCTTTATATAAGACGCCACGTTGCTTCATCATTTCTATTATGAGCTTATCCGCGTCCTTCACGAAAATTCCTTCCAGTATCGGAACGTCGTTCGTAAAGCGACCTTCACTATTCACGGGCTGCGAAAAACCAAGTCCTTTCTCTTTGCACACTTCATAATCATCCTCACCAAATGCAGGTGCAATGTGAACGACGCCAGTACCTTCTTCTAAGGTGACGAAATCGGCGTTGATTACTGTATGCGATTTTCCTTCTACGGGGACATCAAAAAGCTGTTCATACTCTTTTCCTTCTAATTCTTTCCCTCTCAGTCTCTCTATTATCTCATATTCGTCCTCCAGAGCATCCAACCTGGCTTCTGCAAGAATCAAAATCTCCTCCTTCACCTTTACCTTTGCGTAGACGTGTTCTGGATGAACAGCAAGTGCTATATTGCCAAATAAAGTCCAGGGAGTTGTAGTCCATGCCAGCATAAAAACAGACTCTTGTTCTTTTTCTTGCTTCAATTTGAACTTCACGTATATCGAAGGGTCTTCCACATCTTGATAGCCCTGTGCTACTTCATGGCTACTCAGCGTGGTCTCACATCTCGGGCAGTAAGGCACGACTTTATGCCCTTTATAAAGCAAGCCCTTTTTCCATATCTCCTTTAACGACCACCAGACCGATTCTATATAGCCGTTATCAAAAGTTATGTAAGGAGAATCCATATCTATCCAGAATCCCACTCGCTTCGTGGCATTTACCCATTCTTTTTCATACCTGAAAACCGATTGCCTGCATTTTTGGTTGAATTTCTCTATCCCATACTCTTCTATCTCACGCTTGCTGTTTGTCCCCAGTTCCTTCTCCACTCTCAAGCGCGTCTTCCGAAATTGTTCTTACGATATTCTGATAGATGTGTTC
>JAGXOS010000228.1 GCA_023659775.1 Methanomicrobia archaeon LH_S14
CGAGTATGCGATGCTTCAGTTCTTCAAATTGCTTCTCAACATCGCCTTCCAGCACGATTTCCTCGCCACCTTTAAAAATCTCTTCCTTTACCCTTTCCCCTATAATATCGTCTCTTTCTGGCTTTAATCTTATTATCACTGAATCAGGTGGCAGGAATTTCTCGTACTCTTCCAGAACTCCGCTTTCTATCCCTTCTATCAATCCATCTGCATCGCCGTCTGTAATGCCTATCATGCGAATACCAAACCTTTTCAGTATGTCGCCGGCAATGCTTGTTGTATCGTCTCCAATGGTCACCGCAACTTCAACATCAGCATCGTCGGCATCCTCTATCTTCGGGAAAAGGTTCTCAACGGTGTAGAAAAAGCATGCTTTCTTCTTTCTCTTTCCTTTCCTTAACACTTCATCCGTTCCTATCCTTTTCGGTTTCGTCCTCCGGATCGCACTTGCAGTTTTTATCATCTCTTTCCCCAGGTCCAAAGGAGGCAGCTTTTCAAGGTTATGTTTTATCAACGTGCCGCCCAGGATTTTTACAAGTTTTCCCTCTTTCGCAACCAGCGTAACACTATTATTTTTATTTCCATGCGAGGACATTCCAATAACAACGCCATCCACAACGATTTTCTCCCCGGGATGCACACCCCTTATCTCGCGATACACCAAATTCGAATGAGCATCTTTTTTGCATCTTGATTCGAGCTTGTGGGGTTCTCTCTCCTCGAACTCACTGAAAATTTCCGTTATCCTTCTATATACATCCTCATCGCCAGGCTTCACAAGCCATCGAATAATAATCCCGCTGCTGTATTCTAATTGCAGAAATGAAAGATTCTTCTTCGCACTACCTCCATCAATAAAATTCCTCAGAATGCCTTCTCCAAGCATGAACCCGCTCTCGTCGGTCTTCGCATGGTTCACCAACAGGATACAATCTATTCCTCGCTCGACAAAATCTTCCACTACTTCTGAGGGTTTCAAATCCCTGCTTATGTCTATTACGTGCCGCATACCAGCGTCTATAACCGCTGTTTTACCCGTTATTCCACCCAAAGCCGCTTCTACTTCAAATCCCGCTTCTT
>JAGXOS010000229.1 GCA_023659775.1 Methanomicrobia archaeon LH_S14
AATTAATGGATTGAAACCTGGAAAAAGGATATAAAAATAAGCGATAAGGAAAAAGGGAGCTGGAAAGAAGCTCTTTCTAACTTTGGTGTTGAATACGAGTTTGAGGAAAACATAGAGAGGGATTTGAAGACAAGAGATGCCGAGCGTATATCAGTGTATAAGCTAAATGATACCAATTTCTCGGATATTATTTCAGGATATAAAGATGCAAAATCTACAATCTCTTTCGGATTTAAGTTCTTAGCGAAGAATACACCTTATGTCCAAAAAGAAGTAAGAGATATAGAAGGAAAAGTGTATACTTCCGGGGAAATAAAGGAGTTTAGCGATTTGGCTAACGATTCAGAGGGAATAAAAAGATGGGCTGTCTTGAGAGCTGACGTAGATAATCTTGGTAAGATATTTGCAGAGGGTTTAAGTGAGGACAGAACGATTTCAAGGGTGTCAAATCTGAGCGCCATGCTTTCGCAGTTTTTCAGGGGCTGGATGGAGAAAATATGTGAAGATGATGAATATAAGGACAGGGTATATGCGATTTATTCTGGAGGAGATGACCTTTTTATAGTTGGAGCGTGGGATAAAATGCCGGAAATCGGGAAGAAGATTTATGACGATTTCAGGACTTTCACGTCCAGGAATCCAAATATCTCCTTATCTGCCGGTATTACAATAGCGCCATCAGAGAAATATCCGTTGTATCAGGTTGCGGACCTGGCTGGCGAGGCTTTAGATAAATCAAAGGGACTGGAAGAGAAAGACGGCGTTACATTTTTAGATATGCCGATAAAATGGAATAAGTTTAGCGAAGAAGTTACGGAACTAAGGGATAACCTGAGGGACCTTATTAAAGCAGACGTTTCTCGAGCTTTCTTACAAAAATTATATGAGATTTATGGTGAATATAGAGAACAACGATTAAGGCATGGAGAGACTTCGGCAAAATATGATGACCGATATGGTAGGTGGAGATGGCTATTAGCGTATGTGATTAAGAGAACAAGGGTTTTAAGAGAGAGTGAGCAATTATTGGAAGAAACGGAAAAACTTATTCGTAAGAATATAGAGTATTTGCCTATCGC
>JAGXOS010000022.1 GCA_023659775.1 Methanomicrobia archaeon LH_S14
TCGCTTTTATTCACTTCTATCTCTATATCCCCGAGCTTTACTTCTCCTTCCTCTCCCCTACCCTGCATCACTATTATATCCTCAACGTATGCCTCCTCTATCTGCTTTTCTAATAGTTCATCGAGATCAACGGTTAGCTCTGCTGGCATAAAATCTTCTTTTATTAGTTCTGCTACTTCTTCCTCCACCCCTGCCCTTACCAATTCTTTTGCTGCTACTTCCTTTCCTTCCACCGCTATCCTGTGCATATTCTACGTTCCTACCTCCGCACCTACTGCCTCTCTTATTACCTCGTCTATATCTATAACTTTTCCATAATCGCCTTTTGAAGGGTCCGCGCTATCTTCGCCGTATTTTAATTGCACGATTGTATCCCTCGTTTCTCTTACTGTTCCGTCATTTTTCACTTCGAGGTCTTGTAAAGCGTTGATGAGCCTCCTCTGAAAATAGCCACTCTGAGAAGTGCGAACTGCGGTATCTACCAATGCTTCCCTTCCTCCAACAGCGTGGAAAAAGTATTCAGTGGGAGACAAACCATCTTTGAAAGACGATCTTACGAAACCATGTGCATTTGCACTACGGTCATCGGGTTTGAAGTGTGGTAACGTTCTCCCCTGGTATCCCCTCTTTATCCTTTCTCCCCTGACAGATTGTTGACCTACGCACGCAGCCATTTGCGTTAAATTAAGTATAGAGCCGCGTGCACCTGACTTTGCCATAAGCACACCTGCGTTTTCTATGCCGAGATACTTCTCTGCGATGTCTCCGGCATCATCTCTTGCACGACCAAGTTCCTGCATTATCAATAGTTCCAGCGTCTCCTCCAGTGCCCTTCCAGGTAAAGCCTCCAGTTCTTCTGCTTCGTATGCCCGTATCAACTCATCAACTTTCTTCTCAGCCTCATGCACTGCCTCTTCTCTTATCTGCTCCTTCCCCTCCCTTGGTATATCCTCATCGCTTATACCGAAGCTAAAACCTGCTTGCAGGATATAATTAATAGCAAGTCGGGAAACATCTTTTATAAACCTTTTCGCTTCTTCTTCCCCGTATTGCCTGAAAATTCTGTCAATTATTCTCCCTTTGAACGAGCCTATCGCCATTTCATCTATTACACCACTTACCAATTCTCCTTCTCTTATTATAACATCATCTATCTTCCCCCGAAATTGTAGATTTAATCCCTTCGGTAATATCATGCCGAATATTTGCTTCCCGGTCCAATAAGGGACTTCAATGTCAATGCCCGAAGGAGACTTAAAGGTTCCCGCAGGCTCTCCTAAATCATCAATATCTATGTTTCTCAATACCCCCAGCACTTCCTCGCGCTCAAACTTCTTTTCTCCTCGCGTAAGTAAAAACAAACCCGTGACGTAATCATGAATCCCACCTATAATAGGTCTGCCAAATCTGGGCGATATTATGTTTTGCGGCACCGCCATCAGAATCTTTGCTTCTGCCCTCGCTTCTTCGGTCTGCAAAACGTGAAGGTTCATCTCGTCACCGTCATAATCAGCATTATAAGGTGGACAAACAGCAGGGTTTAACCTGAATGTCTTGCCAGGCATTACACGCACATAGTGTGCCATTATGCTCATCCTATGCAGAGAGGGCTGTCTGTTGAACAACACAATGTCTCCATCCCGGATATGCCTTTCTACCGCCCACCCGATATCGACTTCATCTGCTAACGCCTCGTAATTGATTTCCGTTACTTTCACCTTTTTACCATCAGGTCTTCTCACATAATTCGCACCGGGATGTTTTCTCCCCCTCCTTACTGTTGCCTTTATAGGTTTGAGGTTTCTTTCGGTCACGTTAACGGTAATCGTCAACTCTTTTGCTATCTCTTCGGGCACGCCAACTTCATCTATATCTATGTCAGGGTTAGGAGATATAACCGTTCGAGCGGAGAAATTCACTCTTTTCCCTGATAACGAACCTCTAAACCTGCCTTCTTTTCCTTTTAATCGCTGCGTCATCGTCTTAAGAGGTCTACCACTTCTGTGTCTCGCAGGTGGTAGCCTCGGGATTTCATTATCGAAATAGGTGCTTACGTGATACTGAAGAAGCTCCCACAAGTCTTCTATTATTAATTGAGGCGCACCTGCATCTCTATTTTCCATAAACCGCTGATTTATCCTTATTATATCCACCAATTTGTGTGTGAGGTCGTCTTCGCTGCGTTGTCCGCTTTCTAAGGTGATAGAGGGTCTCGCAGTTACTGGAGGAACAGGCAACACCATGAGGACCATCCACTCAGGTCTTGCACTTTTTGGGTCCATACCGAAAAGGGCTATATCCTCGTCAGGTATTCTTTCAAGTCGCTCTCTCACATCAGTAGGCATTAATCTACGCTTTTTCTCTTCTTCATCTATTTCTACATAAGCGGTGGGCTTATCATATTTTATGACCTTTTGGCGCTCACCACAATACATGCATACATCGGTTTTCGCTGCCTCTTTAAATACCTGCTTCACTACTTCGCCTACATTTGCTTGCTTCTTTTTTTGTTCCTCTATTTCTTCTAAAATCCTCTTCCTCACTTTAACTGCATCGTAAATGTTTAGCTTTCCATCCACTATCCTAATAATGAACTTTTCTTTATCATCCGTTATTACCCATTTATCATCTTTTTCTTTTGTAACATCGGCATTACTCGAAAGAGGATAGGCTTTAGTTTTGAATGCGTTGCGTAATTTTTCTGAGATAACTCTTTTGTTTAACTCGCGTTCTATTTCTGCATCTGTGACTGAAAACAAACATCCCTGCAAAACCCTGCCACACTTCCTGCATGTCGCACTCAGCATCCGATATATCAATTTAGCATACCCTACGTGTATAACGGGAGCAGCAAGCTCGATGTGTCCGAAATGCCCTGGGCATTCTCCCATTCTGCCACCACAGGTCTTGCATCTCAGACCAGGATCGATAACCCCAATCCGCTGGTTCACCAATCCCATCTCCATTGGAAAGCCATCTTCACCATAAGTATCAGCAGTTACTATCTTCGCAGCACTCATCTTCCTTATCTCCTTTGGCGACAGCAGTCCGAATTTTATCCCTTTAATCCTTTTTGTTCTCATTTCGATCAGACAGTCTCCTCTAATTCTAATCTCGGTGCAATGCACAGCACTTTCATCTCATCCAGAAGCAACTTGAATGCGTAACTCATCTCCACAGGATATATATCCGTGTCCGCACCACAATTTGGGCAATATGCTGACCCTGTTTTTTTGTCAATCGAGGCGATCATACCACAATTCCCGCATACCAGTTCAACAACGCGGTCTGACTCATCCAATAGCCTGTCCTTTAGCGATATCGCGGCTCCGTAACCTATAACAACGTCTCTTTCCATCTCACCAAAACGAAGTCCTCCTTCCCTTGCTTTACCTTCCGTAGGCTGTCTTGTTAATATCTGCACGGGACCTCTCGCTCTTGCATGCATCTTAGCTGACACCAAATGGTATAATTTCTGATAATACACAACGCCAATAAAGACATCAGCCCCTATTTTCTCGCCTGTTGTTCCATCTCTCATCACTTCCCTACCGGTGTGAGAGAAACCAGCACGCACAAGTGCAGCTCTTAACTCTTCCTCGGGCTCACCGGAAAAAGCAGTTCCGTATATAAATCCCCCTTCCAATGCACCCACTTTCCCGCCTATCATCTCCAGCACGTGCCCTACCGTCATCCTCGAAGGAATAGCATGTGGATTTATAATCATATCAGGAATGATTCCTTCTTCAGTAAATGGCATATCTTCTGGGGGTACGATTAGCCCAATCACCCCCTTCTGACCATGCCTGGATGCGAACTTATCCCCTACTTCTGGTATCTTCTGGTCTCGAACGCTGATCTTAGCTAAGCGCCTGTTGCTACTCGATTCCATAAGCACAACAGAATCTACTATCCCACGCTCGTTAGAGCGAGTACAGACAGAAGTATCTCTTCTTTCTAAAGGGCTTAAAAGCTCTGTCGTTTCCTCTAAGAACCTCGGTGGGCTTGTCTTCCCTATTAACACATCGTTTGGTACTACTTCCATCTCCGAATTGATTATCCCATCCTCATCAAGTTGGTTATACGCTTCATTGCTCCTTACTCCTACAATCTCCGTGTCAGGTATCTCAAACCTATCCTCCTCGCCTCCCGGATACCTCCTTTCCTCACCTTCATAGGTTCTGAAGAAATGGCTTCTTCCTAACCCCCGGTCTACTGCAGCGCGGCTCAAAATAAGTGCATCCTCCATATTATACCCCTCATAGCTCAAAACCGCAACGACAAAATTCTGCCCTGCTGGTCTTTTATCATGCAAAATAAGATCAGCAGTCCTTGTTTTTACTATCGGCTTCTGCGGATAATGCAAAAGATGCGTTCTGGTGTCGGCACGTGTTTTATAACTCGCCGATAGAAGCCCTAAAGATTGCTTCATCATAGCACAGCCCATCGTGTTACGAGGCGACGAATTATGATCTGGATAAGGTATCAGCCCTGCAATGATGCCTAAAATCAAAGATGGGTCTACTTCAAGATGTGTATATTCCACACCATCTGCTTTTATTAAATCCGCTTCGTTCAATGCTATCAGCGTATTCTCCTCCTCTTCTGCGTCCAGATACTCTATCACTCCTTCCTTTACCAAATCTTCAAACTCCAGTTCCCCTTTTCTCAGTTTCTCGATGTGCGACTCGGTAACCAAAGGTTTTCCATTCTCCACTATTATAACCGGTCTTCTTGCCCTCCCCCTGTCAGAATTTATTAGTATATCTCTACTATCCCTGTAATAGGCGATGTTTACCTGGGAGGATATTTCACCTTCTCTTCTCTTCCTCCTCACCTCTTCCACAAATCTCTCAGGCTCGGTAGAGAATCCAATGAAATCACCGTTCACGAACATACGAGCCCGCTTTTCGGCATTTATTTGCAAAGAGCGAGCAGGGGAGATAACACCGAGCTCATATAAAGTACTTTTAACGCTTTTGTGGTCTTCTCCCACGGATAATTCAACCATCTGCGAAAAATTCTTCACCAATCCGCAATTGGGGCCTTCCGGAGTCTCAGTTGGACAAATTTTTCCCCATTGCGTGGGATGCAAATCACGAGCTTCAAAATGCGGCTGAGCCCTTGAAAGAGGGGAAATTATCCTTCTCAGATGACTCAACGTAGCCACATAATTGCTTCTTTCCAACAATTGAGAAACCCCCGATCTACCTCCCACCCAATTCCCGGTTGCCAATGCATGCAATATTCGTTCAGTGAGCACATCAGATCGAATTGCAGTTGTGATCTTCAGCTCCCTGCTTCGCATATTTGCGCGCTCCAACTGATACCTCATATCCCGTGTCAATTTAGTAAACGAGACCCTGAAAAGGTCCTCCATCAGGTCGCCTGCGAGTTTCAGCCTTTTATTCGCATAATGGTCCTTGTCGTCCTCGCCTCTCCTCCCCAAAGAAAGTTCATAGCATGCTTCCGCCATTCTTCCAATGAAATGCGCCTTCGCTATCTGGTCATCGAGATGTGGAAGAAAATAACGGTCGAAGATGTAATTAATGCGTCTTTCTCGATACTCGCTTGCCTGCGTGGGTGCGACTTTACGACCCAAGGTAGCTATTGCATCCTCCTGTGTATGCACAGCACTCTCTTCTATGTTCTCGCGAATGTATTTTTCTATTTGTGGGTCATCAGAGACGGCTTTCAGTATCTCTTCGTCGCTTTCGAGCCCCAGAGCTCGCATAAGCATTACAAATTCAATCTTCCTGGCTACTGCGGGAAAAGAGACCTCAAGCATACCCTTTTTATTTATTCCCACCCTTACTAAGACCCTGAATCCATGTTTAAGGGAAAAGACCTTTGAAACTATACTTTTACTACCGTATTTCTCTTCAAAGTTGACAAATATCCGGTTTGGTGCGAGGTCTTCCAGCGTTATTATCACATGCTCTGAACCATTTATGATGAAATAGCCACCAGGATCAAGTGCATCTTCACCCTTGTCAATCAACTCCTCCTCGGAAAGCCCGTAAAGGTTACACCTTCTTGATTTCAGCATGATTGGGAGCTCACCGATTTCGACTTCTTTCTCCTCTTCTTCCTCTTCTATTTCACCGTTTTCGTATTTCTTCACCAACTGCATACCCAAATATACAGATGCAGCATATTTTAAATTCCTCAACCTCGCTTGTGAAGGGAAAATTGATTCATAAGAGCCATCTGCTTCCCTTGATTTCGGGGTGCCTACGCGTATTCTACCGAACTTCACCCCCTGTTTATATTTTCCCTTTTCGTCTTCGCCGCCAATAGAAGTTTCCGTATAGGACTGCTCCTCCACTATTTTTTGCATGCCCTCTTCGAGGAAGTGATTAAAAGAGTCACGCTGATGCTGTGCTATTTTTTCCCTTTTGAAATACGCTTTTGAAAGCACACCTCGGTCTAACATATTACTCACATCCTTTTATTCTATAACTAATCGGTAAGATAAAAATTTTCCCGCTGTTCTACTTCTCCTTGTTATCTTTACAATATCCCCTACCTCAGCTTTTATCTCCTTTATGACTGGGTCGGAGGATTTGATCTTGGGCAGTTGTTCCTTTTTTATTTTATACTTGTTCAAAAGTCCTTTTACTTCTCCCTCTCCTATTATCTCATGCTTTGATACTAACTCATGTTTGAGTATGGAGATCTTCCCCTTCTTCATTTGTATTTTAGCGATGGCGTTGATAACGGGCTCGACGGGATTTGAACCCGCGACCGACGGGTTAAAAGCCCGCTGCTCTACCTTTCTGAGCTACGAGCCCTTTTTTTATCTATCATGATTCCTTATAAACTTTCCTCACTGTAAGATATACCTCCTTAGCATCTCAAGGGCAGCATCCGCCGCCTCACGCTTGTTCTCTTCCCTATCCCCGTGGAAGATATGCTTCTCATGATAGACATAATCTTTTGTTGCTAATGCTATATAAACTAATCCAACAGGTTTGTCAGGTGTTCCCCCGGTGGGTCCTGCAATGCCCGTAGTCGCAATGCCAACATCACTGCCCAGCAGCTTTCTTACACCTTCCGCCATCTCAAGTGCGCATTCGGCGCTTACCGCACCTTTTTCTTCCAATGTCTTCTCGGCAACGTGCAAAATTTTTTCCTTTACTTCATTAGCATAAGCGATTACACCGCCTTTATAATAGTCCGAGCTGCCGGAGACGTTTGTTATCCGGTGGGATACCAGCCCACCGGTGCAGGATTCCGCAGTGGATACACTGAGTCCCCTTTTTCGGAGCTCGTCCCCGATTTCTTTTTCTATCATCTCTATAAATATTTTTTATTTTTTATATATACAATGTTAACGTTCCTGTTCGAGGATAATAGGGTCACCTCTCTATGCTATGCCATACCTCACTTTTACTGCTACTCCGTGATCGAAAATTTTCATTTCCTCACAGGATAACATAGCTTTTCCGGTTGCCAGTAGTTTATCTTTCTCATCCACCAGTATAACCTCATCATAAGCCCTTATCTCGGGATCGGCGTCTATTACGTGTTTACAAAACGCAGTCCCTCCTTCTCTTATAAATTCACTGCTCTCTTCGTTCATAACAACCCTCTGTCCTGGATATTTGAAAAAACGATGCAGCTTCTTTGCCCCTTCTATGCTTAGCGTTAGCAGTCCGTCAAAGCTCCTTAGAGTCGCTATTCTCTTTCCATTCTCTTCTATCTGCGCTATTCTTCTTGTCCTTGATAGAATAAATTCTATGCTACCGGAGAACAAAATCTCACCCGCACCAGCGCTAAATTGATAATCTGCTATAATTCTCGCCTTTTTGAGCAGATTTTTCTTTTCCTCTTCTTTCATCATTTTTCTTTTAAATCTCTCTTTCCTAAGAATATTTTGATGGGATGAAGAGAAGGAGAGGAAGAGCGGAGGATATCGCATTGCAGAGGATAAAGAGACTGTTCGAGCTGGCAGAAGCAGATGCGAGGAAAACGGATACGAAGGAAAGAAACAGGAGTGATAGATATGTGCAGCTTGCTCGTGAGATCGGGATGCGGTATCGGGTGCGAATACCATCACATCTAAAGATGCGGATTTGTGAAGGTTGTTATACTTTCTTAGTCCCGGGGAAAAATGCACGAGTGCGTCTCAGAGGCGATTATATTACAACAACTTGTCTGAGGTGTGGGAAGCAAATGAGACGCCCTTATAAGGCATCTCGTGCTCCTTCGCCGAGGAGGAAATTATCTCAAAAGCCCGCTTCAAATTCTCAAAGCTCGTAGCATACGATATTCTCACGTGATTCTTACCGAGACTTCCAAAGGCGGACCCGGGCGTGACTATTATCTTTTTCCTTCTCAGCGTCTCCACAAATTCTTTCTCATCCTTCACTCGTGGAAAAATATAAAAAGCTCCTTTTGGTGTGCTGAACTCCATTCTCATATCTCGAAGAGCTTCAACAGCAAGGTCCCGCCTCCTTTTAAACTCGCTTCTCATTTCAGCTACACATTCTTGAGGACCTGTAATAGCAGCTAACGCGGCTTTCTGCGAAATGGAAGATGCACATGCCTGTATATACTGATGTATCTTCAGCATTTGCTCCACGTATTCATCACGAGCTGCGAAATAACCCAATCGAAAGCCTGTCATTGCGTAGGTCTTTGACACCGCATTCACCGTGATGACCTCGTCAGAGAATCTTGCGGGGCTTATATGCTTTAAATCATCGTATATGAGATGCTCGTAAACCTCATCTGAGATGATAGTTATATGATAGTCGTTAGCAATGTCAACGAGTGCTTTTATGTTCCTCTCGCTTTCCACCGCACCTGTTGGATTAGCAGGAGAATTTATTATCATCACTTTTGTTTTGTTCGTGATTTTTTCCTTCACCGCGTCCGCCGACATCGTAAAGTCTTCACTTAGAGGAACTCCTACTGGCTTTCCCTCCGCCAGTTTCGTCAGGGCTGCGAAAGAAACAAAACCCGGATTCGGCATCAATACCTCGTCCCCTTTTTCAACAACCGAAAGAATAGCGATATGCAATGCCTCACTCGCTCCTGATGTAACCATTATTTCCTCAGGGCTCACCACAAAATTGTTATCCCTTTTGAACTTATCGCTTATCGCCTCTCTCAGTTCCTCTATACCCTTGTTGAAGGTATAAGAAGTGAATCCAGACTTGAGTGCCTGTATAGCAGCTTCTTTTATATGCGCGGGAGTATCGAAATCGGGCTCACCAAGCCCAAGGTTGAAGAACTCGCCTGATAACGCTTCAAACGCCTTTCTTATGCCTGAAATCTCTATGTCCTCGACACGATGCGTAAATTTCTCGACCATCTTCAAACCTATAATCGTATTTATCAATACTAAATAATATTAAGGAAAGGATACGAAATGAAATATGATGCTTTATTGAAAGTGCTCAATGAACTCTCTGCTTATTTATCAGAATATAAAGTGATATCAGAAGGAGAACTCATTTTGAAGATAAACGACTGTGTAAAATCGCTCAGCGATGTCGAAAGAGAGGGGTTGGAAAGGAGATTAAGTGGTAATTTAGAAGATTTGATTTTCAAAAGTATAACGACGAGGGAAGAGAAAATTTCCGTTTTTTCTCCTGATATGCACACAAAGGTAAATTATCAAGGCGAGGTATTTTACTGTTTGCCGACGCATAGATACATGAGTGAGGAATTAGAGGAGGCGTTTCTACGCTGGGCGAGGATAAGAAGCCCGCTAAGTGCTTTGAGGAGCGTGGTAAAGATTTTCATGGAACGGTGTGGATATCAGATAAAAAACGAGAAGCGTGAAAATAATCACCTCGAGATGATTGCTTTGAAAGATAAAAACAAACACAAACGCATACATATTTTCATTTTCCCTTCGATAAAATCGGTTCCGTATTTCATAGAAGAGAATCAAGTATTATCGGCGGCATCGGAAGCAGAAGCAGGGGAAAGAAAAGTAATCGTTGTTCCAACAGAGAAAACCCCTGCTCCTTTTATCTCTTTTTTCAGGGAGAAAAATGTTGGTGAGGCAATGATATGGGTAGCAGATGTGGAAAAAAGTACAATAGACCCTTTCATAGGGATTTCCGAGGATGAGGAAATAGAGAATAATTTTGCGAATCCGAAACAGGCGAGAAGAGCGGTAAGTGTATGGATGAAGAAGATGCACTTCTTCGAGTTATGATGTTTTGCTCCTTTAATAACCACAAGATTACACAGATTTTCACAAACCTTTCTTTAGAAAAGAAAGCTTTACCAAAGAAACAGGTTTTTGATAAAACTTTTTTTCTAAAAAGTTTTAGTGTTAATCTTGTGAAATCTCGTGGTTTTTTTCACCCCAACTATATAAATACATGATTTTTCACCGCCCAAATCTCCTTTCTCGCCACTGAAAATCCCGAACAGCCCTTAGGAGGTCTATTTTTCTGAAATTCACCCAATTGACATCCGTAAAGTAAAATTCACTGTACACCGATTGCCATAGCAGGAAATCAGTTAAGCGCGTTGCACCAGACCTGATGACGAGACTGGGTTCTGATTTGAATATTAACTCCGATTCTATCACTTTCTCATCTATCTCTTCAGGCTTTATCTCTCCTGTTTTCACCCTTTTTGCAATCTCTTTTATCGCCTTCGTTAGCTCGCTTCTCCCGCCTAAGCCTATCGAAATGTTTATTTTCTTTCCGTTACTGGCATCGTCCACATCATTTATGATTTTTACATACGGAGGTTCGGGTGCTGGTGTATCCGCGTATATTGCGATAGAAGCTTTTTCTTTACTCAACGCCTTTGTTATATGCTGCATAAGGTGCGAATATGCTTTTTCCAACAGTTTCTTGTCCATTCCATCCCGGATAACGCCGATATAAACACTTATAATATCTATTTTTAGTGCATGACACCACTTTATGAAGTGCCTTAGCTTTTCCAGCCCTTTTGCAGTTACGGCGGGCTCATCGGAAAGAAGGTCAGTTTCATCTAACACAAGAAGAAGATGGTTCACGAGGATAGGCGAATTCCGGATTCCTCTTTTCAAGATTCTTTCATACATGTATGAAATGGGGTTTAACATAAGCGCCGGGAGAGGGATTCGAACCCTCGCTCCCCGTAAGGGGAAGTAGGTTAGCAACCTACCGCCTTAGACCTCTTGGCTATCCCGACTTGACAGGGTTTATGTTTATTTAAGTAACGGTCTTTTATAAATGTTTCTAGAATAGATGTGGATTCCAGTTATTGATCTGAGACTATGCAAAGGATGTGGAGAATGTGCACAGGTCTGTCCAGACAATGCGATTGAGATAGTTGATAAGAAATCAATTATTGATTATAATGAATGCACTTGCTGTGGCGTTTGTGATAGAGTTTGTCCGTTAGGCGCACTGGAAATAAAAAATCCGCAGATGCCCCCGGTATTAGATAAGGGAGTGCAATTGGAGACGTTGAAAGCCGAGGTGAAGATGTTGAAGCAGGGATTGAAAGAAATGAGAAAGAATCTCAAACTCTAAATAAAAATCTATTTAAAGCTTCAGTACTTTCATTTAATACTTATGCACGCACCCAGAAGAAAATACGAATCGAAGTATAAGCCGTGGATAGAGCATCAGGGGAAGGCAATCGTGGGTGAAGGGAGAGCGAATTTGCTTCGTGAGATTCGCAATTCGTCATCCATCGCAAGAGCTGTGGAAAAGCTTTTTATTCCTTATAGAACCGCATGGGAACACATACGGAAGATGGAGAATGTGATAGGCAGTCCGGTAGTAAAAACTTATCGGGGCGGTGCAAAAGGCGGTGGTGGTGCAAAGCTAACGGAGGAAGGGGAGAGGGTTCTGCGTGAATATGAGAAGTATGAGCAATATTTAGGGTGTTTGTCGGAGGATAAGGAATATTGGGAGGCATTATATATGAAACTAAGCGCGAGGAATAGGATTGGAGGTGTTGTGAAAGGAATAGAGAAAGGGGAAGTTGCGGCTTCAGTAAGAATCGAGGTCTCCACGCCAACAATCATAACTGCGTTGATAACGAAGGCTGCCGTGGAGGATCTTGACCTGAAAGTAGGCGATGAAGTGGAAGCGGTGATTAAAGCAACAGAGGTAATGGTGTCGAAGGAGTAAACCGCATAGGATAGATTTTAAGCCGTCGACCGGGCTCGGTAGCTTCGCTTATTTTCATCGCCTTTATTTATTAATGGTCTCTCTTGCGAATCTCAGAAACTCTCTAATCGCTGCCGTAGGCGCATCACTGATATAACTCTCGCAAACGTTATCCTCTGAGCCGTTATGAAAATGCTTTGGAAAGGTTTTAACATACTTCCATCTTTTATGTGGGATGTTATCGTGCCTGTAAATCTTCCCGTCGTCGATATGCCTGCGTTCCCAATGGTATGCATACCTTCCGCTAATCTTATTTTAGAACCAAACGTCAATAAAACTACCATCTTTAAGGTATAGTCGCAGTTTTTCTTTAAAATCCTCCGTGAATTCGACAATATCATATAATTCGACTTCAGCAATCTCAGCCAATCTTTGATTTATGCTAACTGACACTTAGTTCCTCCAAAGCTCTTTTCACTGCTTCTCTCTCAGCTTCAAGGTGATCCAACCTGAAGAAATCTTCCCATGTCCCTTCTTCCTCTATCTCTCCTTTTTTATATCGCTCTTCAAACTCTTCTATCGAAGAAATTCCGTATTTTTTCGCAATATTGAATATTTCTGATTCACAGTGTCTAAGTTTAATATGCAAGTATGCTTTTACACTCTCTTTCTCTAATTCCTCCTGCCCTATTTTCAATATTGAAGAGACTTTTGGTATTGCTTTCATGTTATTATATTCCTTCTTTTCTTATTTTTAAAAGATATGCTACTGCCAATAATCCAGCGATTGTGAATACAGCTTCGAATCCCGGCACACCTTTTTCAGGCGTTGGTGTTGGCATAGGTGCGACCTCAATAAGTCTTTTAACAGTGGTTTTTCCTACTGCTTGAAAAATTTCGTGAACGCCATCGTTAGCACTAAACGCATAGAAGTATTGTGAAGGTTCATGAATCTCTACCTCCACCCCATATATCCATCCTCTTTCAGCATCACCGCCTACCAGAGGCATTGCATAGGGACCACCAGTTGCTGAATCCTCCTTATAGTCTTGAATATGTGTGCCAAAATTCGAGTGAGATAAACGTTTTCAGGAATTCCAGGTTCCCCAGTGTTGTGTTCCAAGTCACTATATATATACCCCATACTTAAGTACGGGGCCTGTAATTAAGCACGGACCTGTGACACAAATGTTATCTGATATGAAAGGACACATAAAAGCCTTTCGATTTTTTTTGAGGCTTTGTAATCAATGTTTCAAAAAGGTGCAACACAGCACCCCTCACCCATGAGAACCTCCAACTTTTTATTTTATACACCCTATACAAAAACAAAAAGAGAAGAACGAAGAAAGAGATAAAATGGCAGGTACAAAGATAAACTTCAAGGAAATAGAAGAGAAATGGCAGCGTAGATGGGGCGAAAGCAAAATTTTTGATGCAGAAATAAAAAGCGATAAAAAATTCTTTTTGACCGTCCCTTACCCTTACACATCAGGACCGTTGCACATAGGACATGGAAGAACATATACATTAGGAGATATAATTGCGAGATTTAAGAGGTTGCAAGGCTATAATGTCCTCTTTCCAATGGCTTTTCATGTTACCGGAACGCCAATTTTAGCGATTGCCGACAGCATTGCGAAAAGCGAGAAAGAGGTCATAGAACGATATAAAGATTACGTCTCGATTTATGAAGATGCGGCAAAGGTTGAAGAAACTGTCAATAGTTTCGGTAATGCAGAAAACGTTGCGGATTTCTTCGCTGCTCGAATCTCCGAGGACTTTAAGAGGATGGGTTATTCCATAGATTGGAGAAGGAAGTTCAATACCACCGAGCCAATGTACAATAAGTTCATTGAATGGCAATTTAAAAAGCTTTATGAGAAGGGCGTAATAAATAAAGGAAAATATCCTATTACTTATTCCTGTGAAGATGATTCGGCAGTTGGAGAAGATGACATTGAAGAAGGGGATACAAATAAAGTATCAATTATTGAACACACGACTATAAAATTCGAACTTTCTAACGACACTTACTTAATCGCAGCGACTCTGCGTCCCGAAACCATTTTTGGCGTTACAAATCTATGGATAAAACCGGCTGCAAAATATGTTAAGGTGAAAGTTGGGAACGAATTCTGGATTGTATCCGTAGAAGCTGCGGAGAAATTAGGTTACCAGAGGGAAGAAGCAGAAGTTTTAGAGGAAATAGAAGGGGGATTTTTTGTGGGGAAGAAAGTTAAGGAGCCAGTGGAGGGTAGAGAAATTCCTGTTTTACCTGCGAGCTTCGTTGACGCAGATGTTGGCACTGGTGTGGTCTACTCGGTTCCAGCGCATGCTCCTTATGATTACATCGCATTGGAAGATTGGAGAAGGAAGGAAGGATTGGAAATAGCGCCTATAAAGATAATAGACATTGAAGGCTATGAATTGCCAGCGAAAGAGATTTGTGAGAGAATGCGAATAGAGAGCCAGGAGGATGTGCGACTGGAGGAAGCCACGCAGATAATCTATAAAGACGAATTCTATCGAGGTGTGTTGAATGAAAAGTGCAGAGAATTTGCGGGTGTCGAAATCGCAGCGATAAAGGATGAAGTTAAGAATTGGTTAAAGGAGGAGAATATAGCAGATGTATTTTATGAGACTTCGAGGAAGGCGGTAACGAGAGGTGGAGGGAAGGTAATAGTTGCGGTCTTGCAAGACCAGTGGTTTATAGATTATACACCGGGCTGGTGGAAGGATTTGGGGCATAAACTCGTTGAAGGGATGACATTCTATCCGGAGAGGTATAAGGCGTATATGCATGATATTATTGATTGGTTGGCTTTAAGACCCTGTGCGAGAAAAAGGGGTTTGGGCACAAGGTTTCCGTTTGAAAAAGAGTGGATAATCGAATCTTTGAGCGATTCTACAATTTACATGGCGCTGTACACCATAGCGCACTTGCTACGGCAATTGCCGGTTGATGCTTTAGATGAAAAGTTTTTTGATTACGTGTTTTTGGGAATTGGCGATGCGGAGGAATTGGCAGAAGGGATAAATAAGCCCTTACAGGGCTTGCTGGGTCGTGGGGCAGAGCCCCACATTGGTGTGAATGTGTTGGAAAGGATAAGGGAAGAGTTTGAATACTGGTATCCGAATGACCTGCGACACACAGCACCACCGCACCTCTCTAACCATCTGGTTTTCTTCTTGATGCACCACGCAGCGATATTTCCAGAAAGTAAGTTGCCGAGGGCTATTACCTTGAACGAATTGATGATTAGAGAAGGGAGGAAGATGTCAAAAAGCAAGGGAAATGTAATTCCTTTAGCAAAAGTGTCGGAACTGTTTGGTGTGGATTTATACAGGCTTTACTGTGCGATAAATGCGGATTTCGCAAGCGTGGTCAACTGGCGGGAGCAGGACGTGGATGCCTTGAGGAAGAAATTTAATGCGTTGGTAGAGCTATTCGAGCAAAGTATAGGTGTAGAAAAGCTAAAAGAAAACGAGCTTACGCATACAGATAGATGGCTGCTGTCAAAGTTTTACAGGAGGTTAAGGGAATCCATCGAGCGGTTTGAAGCGTTTAGAATAAGAGAAGTGGGACTAAACATGGTATTCAATTTAATGAACGATATCAGATATTATGAGCACAGGGAGAGCCGGGAAAGACGGAGGAGGATTGTCAGGAACGTAATGGAGGATTGGCTGATAATTCTCTCGCCGATAGTTCCGCATATATGCGAAGAGATGTGGCACAGAAACAGAGGAGAGAAGGGAGAAGTGAGAGAGGAGAGAAAGCTCAAATTCATTTCTATGCAAACACTGCCAGAGATTAAAGAGGAGTTTATTGACGACAGGGTGGAGAGAGAGGAGGAATATTTGGTTTCTCTGATTGAGGATATAAAAGAGATAATGAAAATAGCCAGAATCCAGCCCGGTAAAATTTACGTTTATACGGCAGATGCGGATGCGGAGAAATGGAAGTGGGAGATATTCAGGGCAATAAAGGATTTATCAGAGAAGGATAAGATCAAAGAGGCGATGAAGTTCAGAAAGGATAAAAACACGGTGGATTTTGTAAAACAATTGATGAAAAGCAACCTGGATTATTTTGAACTCAAGGAGGAGGAAGTTTTGGAACGTGAGAGGGAGTATTTGATGAACGAGTTTGGATGTCAAATGGTGGTAAACGAGGAATACGACCCTAAAGGAAAGAAGAAGTTTGCTATTCCACTCAAACCTGCTATTTATGTGGAGGGGTGAAGTGTTAGCCAAAATTTTTAGCTTCTCTTATAACCACCAGATTACACGGATTTTCACAAGATTCTTCTTTTTACCTCCAAACAAATAACCGTGCTTCTTCAACTTCCGTTAAGCCCGATGTTGCTTTTATCTCTACTATGACTTTATTATTCGCTTTTATTTCTTCCTTCTAAGTACGAGGTAAGCGACTGCTAAAAGTCCTGCGATAGCAAAAACTGATTCAAAGCCTGAAGGTTTTACTTCCCTTGATGGAGCAA
This sequence comes from Methanomicrobia archaeon LH_S14, assembly GCA_023659775.1. Taxonomy (GTDB): domain Archaea; phylum Halobacteriota; class Syntropharchaeia; order Alkanophagales; family Methanospirareceae; genus JAGXOS01. The sequence goes on from JAGXOS010000022.1 coordinate 16,589, forward strand.
CCTTTTCTTCACCAGTTATTGCAAAGGTTGAGAACCCCGGTGATTCCGCTTCAAAGTAAAAATACGTTCCGTCTTCATCAACTCTTACGGTTGCAATGGCACTCCATTTCCCTTCGCTATATCTACTCAATTTAATTGTATTTACATCAATATTGTTCTCACCTATCCAAGATTTTTCAACTTTAAACTGTATTGTCGCTTTCTCAATATCTTTATCCTCGATGTTCTCACCAGAAATATTGAAATAGCCATAGTTTTTTCCTGGCGGAATTGCTCTTATTTCGACAGGTTTTCTTGGAAGCTTTTGAATGCTGACATTTACGTTATTGACTGTATTTTTAACTTTTATTTCAATCTTACTGACTTCTACTTTTTCTATTTCAACTGATACTGGTTCTTCTGGTTTTATTTCGGGCAAGCTCTTCGATACCTCTATTGCTGGGGGATACTCAGTGATTAGACCTCTAAAGTCTTCGGATTCTTCTAAAGTTTGTTTTGCTAAGTTTTCTAAGTCCTCTAAAGCAGTGAATTCAAATCCTCTCGTCCATTCGATGGAATTTATAAGAAGTTGTTTGGCTTTTTCATCCTTCGTGGCTTCCAATTCAAAGCTGAAATAAACTGCCCTATGACCATCTGGTCTAAACCATTCATCGTAAACTAAAATTCCTCCAAGGAAATCATCTGAAAGAACGATTGTCCTAACCGGGAGTCTCTTGGTTATTTCTTCTAATGCCCTTTTATCAAGCTGTATGGTATACTCTTTCCCATCTAATGTGACAGTTACTTTTTGGTTACTAATGCTCGCTTCTGTGATGGCATTGAGCATCTCTCCATTCAATCCATCAAGCAAACGTTCCTTAGGAACAGAGACTCCGGTTTCTTCAGATTGATATTCACTTATCTTCTCATAAAACGGTTCAGCTTTATCCTTTGCAATTTCTGCCCTTTCTCTTGTTACTTTTCTGATGTCCATTGGTAGAATATATTGCCATCCAACAAGTGTGTAAGCATCAGCTCCTATTTCATTGTAAAAAGAAGGCACTTCAATTTTGAATCTCTCGGGAAGACCTTCTACAACTGGATGTCTTTCCTCGACAATTAAGTCTCCGCTGAAAGGCACATAGGGAGCACTTAAAGGTGTTGAGCCTACCGTTCTCCCAGTAGCTTCTAAAGCGGCTCTTAATTTGGGGTCTGTTTCCTTTTTTGCTGCTTCACATATCCCATCCGCAGCTTGGTCCCTAATATATTCTGCTAAGGGCATAAGTGGAAACCCAAGGGACATTGATACTGTTTCACCATCAGGGAAATATACTTCTAATTCATCTCCAATCTGACCTCTTGGACCCACCTCAGTAGCTTGTGCTCTTTTGCATTCTGTCCACAGCACCTCATCAAATAAAGTGCCATGAGTCGCTATTAGCCCAGCATGGTTTTTACGGATGTATTTCATTAATTTTTCCATTCCATGGTCAGCTAAATCCCATTGGTCGAGCCAGACATTTGAAATTATAATCACACCTGGCTCGAATGGCTTCAAAGCGTTTTCCATCTCTTCATGGTCAACGATAATGATATTGTAGTCTTCAGCAATCATCTCCCACCAGTGGCGTTGAATTACATATTTCTCATATCTTTCCGCAGTATCCGCAATCTTCTCATATTTTTGCCATATATCCCCTGGAATTTCGTATTTTGCACATTGTTCTACTTGTTTTTTGAAATGCATAGCGTTCTCTTTGCATAACCACAGCTTTAAGCTTGGGTCAATAACCATGACTTTCGTTTCGCTTTCGTCATCAGTCACGAAATACATGCCAATTGGGCTTTCAACAGCATTTCCACTGACATCCTCAGCCCTTACTTTGAACTCTACGAAGGTTCCTGAGGTTTGAGAAGGAATCTCAGCGATATATAATCCTGGTTGTGGAATCTTCGCTTCCGGAAGTTCTACTCCAAGGGCACTTTTTATCTCAGGTAATGGAATATCCTCAAATCTTGTAGCGATTTCTCTCCACTCACCTTCATTTATTCGATATAAGAAAGAGGCGCTTTTTACTTCCACATTGTCTATCACTACTGCCTCCACTTTGTATTTCTCGTCATCGCCCACAGCAAAATATTTTGGATGCAGTTCCTTTAGAATGACCAGCGGTGGGATTTCATCCGTGACGGATGGTGTGGGTAGAGCTGGTATAGTTATCGTAGGTGAAGGGATAAATGTTGGTGTCGGTAAAGGCTCAATTCTCATAGTAAATTCGACAGCCGGCAGATATTCTATTCCTTTTCTCGCTTCTAATACCACGGGACCCGATGACTCAAACGTGTGTTTCAATTGACCTTTCTCATCAGTCACCCCTATCTTCACACCGTTTGCAAATATTTCAGCACCTTTTACAAGTTCACCATCAGCCGTTACCGTTATCGTTACTTCCTCGTTGACATTTGCAACTGTGGAAACGCTTATCTCAAGCTTTTTGGGAATCTCTGGGGAAGGAGTTGGAAATAATTGTGCTGAAGCAAGCCCCAAACTCAGACAAAGCAGAATGCACAAGAACGAAGCAATTATTACTTCCCTCATATTTATTCCCTTTATCTTACCTCTAATCGGATGGACTCTTCTTAATTCTTCCTCGTTCATTTCATCCGCCACCTCCAAGTATATACGTCACCATAGTTTCTTTCTGTGCCGGTAATTCAATTGTGAACTCTTTTTCAGCAACCGTATATACGAGTTCAGATTTTATTTCCAGCGAAGTTCTCTCTCCGTTTTTGAGATGCGTTACCCACCAATCGTCGAGCTTTCCATTTTCAAGCTTTGTATCAAAGCTGATCTCGGCATCGCTTCGTGGTTTTAGCAATGTAGTTTCTTCTGAGAGCCCAGAGCCCATTTTTATCTCGTTCATATATATTTCATACTTTATTCGTTCGATGTATATTGGGACAAGTTGAGGATTATATATTATCATTTTCGTCCTAATCTCAGTGAAATCATCAGAAACTTCATCCCAGGAATTTTCTATTGACCTCACCTGCGGCTCCATGCTCGTCTCATCCACTTGATAACTGCGCTTACCGCCAAGAATGTTCGTTCTCACTGCGCTTATTGTCTGCTCTATCGGATATTTGTATTCAGTGAGCTTCAAATCAAACATAATGTTACCGCTTATTTTAGCATCCGAGTTCTCCCCTGCGCTTATATGCGTTACCCACCACTCCGGTATCTTATTATTGTCCAGCTTAGAGAGGATGGTTATTGTGTGCTCGCTCTTTGCAGGTATGGAAGCTTCGCCAACGCTATGCCCTGAACCCATCCTCACATCGTTCATAAAAATTTGATATTCCACGCCCTTTATCGGTATAGGAAAAGCATTTGGGTTATCCACCAATATATCCGTTTTTATTTCGCTACTATCTGCTGTTATATCTCCCCAACTGTTGGTTATGCTCTTAATCACTGGTATTTCCGGCTTTCCTGTGGGAAATAGCAAATACGCCGCTCCACCTAATAATATCACGACTATCAAAATTATCCCTATCAAGATGGTACGTCTCATCTTATCTTCACCTCCTCTATGTTCAGAGTTTTGTTTTCACATCTTTTACTTAAGTTGAGGATATATATAAAACTTTCGATTTTTTGGGATGATATAATCTCTGGCTTGTTACCAGTCAGATTTTCCAAATTCACTGCTATCGCCTCCGCACTTTCCTTCTCTATCTGCGAAGCGTTTTCACCGATCACGATTACCGCCTCCTTCGCAAACAACTTCGGATACTCGCTCAAAGTCAAATCCTGCGCGGGCATCACATCCCTTTGCATAAATACACCAAAGATCAACGCAGCGCAAATAATGCATATCGCCGCTCCTGCGATTAAGATTGGTTTTCGCATCGCTCGCCTCATTACTCCTTTTGCAGCGTGTACATATAAAACGTTTGGATGGTTTTGGTTTCCCGCGCATGATTTTTATCCCCCTTTGCCCTCCGCTTTTACCCC
>JAGXOS010000230.1 GCA_023659775.1 Methanomicrobia archaeon LH_S14
AGCATAATTTTAAGCTTTTCGATTTTTAAATCAGCTATTCAACCCAGAAGAACGTGTTGTTCCGCCATATTGTATAGACAAACATCATTACAGGATGTCATCACATACCCTGCCAAAAGACTTCAATTCAGATTCAATCATCAGAAACCGTTAAAAACCGAAAGTTTTATAAAGGCGTTGTTGTATAGACTCATGTATGGCGTTCATAAAAAAGAATTATCGAAAAGGGCATTGCTACTACTCAATAGTAGAGGGCTACAGAGAAGAGGGAAAGGTAAAACACCGCACACTGCTATACCTTGGCAGGCTTGATAACCTCACTGAGGAGAAAGGACGCCGGATAGAGGCGGCAGTCAAAGGCATACCGCTGGAAAAGCGCCCGGGAATAGAAGAATGCATTGATTCTCTTGCGGTCTGCAACGTTAAAAACTATGTACTGAGAATCTGTGCAAGGCTATGGATTACATCTACGAGCCTCTTAGAAACGAGGAGGGCAGTGTAATAGATGCGAAAGACAATGCTCTGCCCATAAAGAGGGATATCGTGAAGAGGTACAAAGTCCAGATAATTTAAAAGATCTGGATAACAGCGGGTTTGACACCATATGCGGGCTAAAGCGCTGAATGAGCTTGAAGCGTATGCAGCAAAGGTGAATGCAGGGAATTATAGGAAGGTGAGCAGGGTAGCCAACAAAGTGAAGGAATTGTCAAAGGGCGTCTCAAAGTACATCAAGCCTGAAATCATCGTCGAGAAGGGGAGAGTGAGGCTTGGAATAAAAAAGCTTGATAGCAAAATCGAAGAAGCTCAATGGTTGGATGGTAAATATCTGCTGATGTGCACAGACCTGAAACTAACGAAAGAGGAGATTGTCTCCGCCTATTTTGACAAGGACGGCATTGAAAAAGCTTTCAGAAGCATGAAAGGACACGGCATGCGCCCAATAAGGAACTGGCTTTTAAATCGGGTTAAAACAAGCATTTTCGTGGGATATTTAGCACAGCTACTTCTGGCGGCATTGGGCTATCTGCTGGATAACGCAGGGCTGAAAATCACGCCAGAAAAGGCTCT
>JAGXOS010000231.1 GCA_023659775.1 Methanomicrobia archaeon LH_S14
GCGTTAGAGAAAATACTTATGACTATTCCATTTACAGAGAAGAGGGGGCGAACTTTCTTATTCCTCTTGAGATAATCTATCGTAACTCTCTGCCCAAAGGCTCAAGTGTTTTCAAGCGATTAAAAGAAGGGAGTTTGAGGTCGGAGGATCTGGGCTTGAGCGAAATGCCCTATCCAGGGCAGGTCTTAGAAAAACCATTACTGGATGTCTCTACTAAGCTGGAAGCGAGCGATAGATACCTCAGTTGGGAATCCGCAAAGGAAATTACAGGTCTGAGCGAAAATGAAGTGGAGGAGCTTAAGAGGATAACGCTACTTATCAATGAACTCATCACTAAGGAGGCAAGAAGAATAGGACTTGTAAATGAAGATGGTAAGGTAGAATTCGGATTTGACGAAGACCGAAATCTGATGTTGGTAGATGCTCTGGGCACTCTGGATGAGTGTCGTTTTACGTATGAAGGAATGCCGGTGAGTAAAGAGATTGCGAGGATATTTTACCGAGATACATCATGGTATGAAGAGATTGAGGAAGCGAAAAAGAAGGATATGGTCTGGCATCTCGCCCCAATCAAATACAGAATATCTGTCAGAGAAGACAAACTGAGCCTTTCCTGTTTTGTTTTTAGCAGGGTTCTCGAGAACTCCAAGGTCTTTTACACTACCCATGTTACATCTCCTATTTTATAGAATATAATATATATTTTTAAATATCAGCTTTTTATGATTATTGTGATTGAGTAGCAAGATATTGTGCAATTATCACACTTTAATCTCTTCGCATAAGCACTCCAGAAGCGGGTCTTCCGGTTTATCTTTCATCGTTTGATACACTATGAACGTCTCTGTCCCCTCAACAGCGCCAAAGGATTGCATCCTCCTTATAAATTCAGTCATCTCATCCTTGTCCCGGAAAAGAAGTTCCAGGAAGAAATCAACCCTGCCAAAGAGGAGCTGAATTTTTCTTACATTTTTACTGTTACTCAAAAACTCCACGAGTTCCGACCTCAAATTCTCTTCCGGCTTCGCAATAAGGAGGACATAAGCTTTGAATGAGAATCCAAGCT
>JAGXOS010000232.1 GCA_023659775.1 Methanomicrobia archaeon LH_S14
GGATAATAGAGTTTAGAAGCGGTTTTGCCTTTACCAATGTCAAATTCCGAAAAAATGGATTTTGTTATTAATTATGTGCTGTACCTTCACCGTAATCAATCTTCCAGAAGTAGTATAAACCCCAAAGCCCGTATTAGCTGTAGTATTACCGTTCCTTTGTATTCACCAATCTTCTACTCGATATAGCCAATCCCGGTAGGGTCTGGTGTCGACCTCGCCGCGAGCGTAAGCTTCGTGCCATCCTTCAGGCACCGACATCTCCGCATACAAACGCTGTCGCCACGCTTCGAGCAGAGTTCGATGGCGTCCCATAAAATCGGCAGCACACACGACCCTGTGCTCAGTAATGGACGATAGCTTATCCAGCCAGCGACAGCCCGCCTTAGAGCGCATCAGATGATGGTCGAGGATCAAAGTATCAACCTCTTGAACAAGTCGCACGGCATTATACCACGCAGTTTTGCGTTGTTTCTGTGAAAGATGTGGCAGGTACAGGGGAGGTCCGGAAGCCAGCACAATCGTTGGATTCCATGCAAGAATACTTGATACCGCCTCCTCATCAAGCAGTTGGATGTCTGAGGCATGCACGAATACTTCTTTTCCCTCTTCAATCCTCGTCATCATTACCGTACCGCGGTGTTCACTCTTCTGCCCATGTGGAACAGGAAGAGAGAAAGTCAAAAGTCCGTCATTCTGCCCTTCGGCATTCGGCAGGTCAGTATCCAGTGCAAGGCGTAAAGACTGTAACCGACTCGTCATGTTTTGAGAAAGTCCATGGGGACCTTTAGCCCAGAACCGGAGCTTTTTTGTTCGTGTTTGGCATAAGGCAGCTACCTTTTGCGCTTGCATCTGAAATGGATTTGCATCAACTAAGGGGACGTGGTCGCCATGAAAATGGCTGAACACGACATCAGTAGTGTCTTCCAATTCAGACAGGATTTTTTGGCGGACTGACTCGCCAACTGCTACCTGCAAAGGGTGTGGAAGCAGTCCATGTCGGTTGTAGCCCAGTGCTACCCCGGGGTCAATGACTATCTTCCGGTCTTTGACCTCTACCACAC
>JAGXOS010000233.1 GCA_023659775.1 Methanomicrobia archaeon LH_S14
GAAAGGTATAGAAGATAGAGCCCGGGTAGTAGTGGAATCAAGAAGAGGAGAGATAAGACCTATTGCAAAAGTGACTGATGACGTGCCGGAAGGGATGGTATTCGTACCCTGGCATTTCGCTGAATGCGCGGGAAATGCTTTAACTGGGCCTTCCGCTGGCCCGCCCTCAAAGATGCCTGAGTATAAATATGTCGCCGTGAAGATAGAAAAAGGAGGTGAATAAAAATGGGAGAAAAAGAACAGTTAGCCAGGTATGAGAAGGAGGAGATGGGCGTTAATGTGGCATCTTGCGGGACTTACGAGGTGGTAAAGGGATTTGCGAAGACGATTGATGACAAAACAAACGTGGAGGACTTTATTGATATTCTTGAACTGCCAGAGGTTATGAATGCGATACTTGAGGCAGATAAGGTGCACTACATGTAACATGAGGGGGAGATGAGGAAAAATGAAAGGAGATATGTATTTTGCTTCGGCTTCTGATGAGGAGATATTGAAGCGCGGGGAATATGGAGGAGCAGTAACGGCTTTGCTCAAGTTTGCTCTTGAGAGTAAAGTTGTGGATGCAGTGCTGGGAGTGAGGAAGAGAGGTGGGAACAACAGATACGATGGCGTTTTGGATTTGATTGCCGACCCGGAGGAGGTGAAGAAGTGCGCGGGCTCTTTGCATTGCGCACCCGTGAACATCGCAAGGAATATAAAAGAATATTTAGATGGTGCGAAGCAGATGAAGATCGCGGTTCCCTGTAAACCCTGTGATGCTCGTGCGATAGTTGAAATAGCCAAGAGGAAGCAGATAGATAGAGATAACGTGCTCTTAGTAGGTCTTAACTGCACGGGAACTTTATCGCCGGTAAGTGCAAAGGAGATGCTGATAAGTGAATATGAGGTAGAGCCCGGGGATGTAGTGATGGAAGACATTGATGAAGTGGATGGAACGTGGAAACTCACCGTTACGCTTTCTGATGGAACGAAGAAAGAGAAAGATTTGGCAGAGTTGGAGCAGAAGGGATATGGAAGGAGAGAGAATTGCAGGAGATGTGACGTGAACATCCCGAGG
>JAGXOS010000234.1 GCA_023659775.1 Methanomicrobia archaeon LH_S14
GTTTCATTCTCCTGTGGTGGCTATTTTTGATACTGTTTTTGTCGCTGCTAAAATGGTTACAGGAATTTCTACTGGTTTCCTGGTTAGGGAAGCTATGCTTATTATCTCTATTCCTATAACGTTGCCGTCTTTATCCTTTTTCAAGAGTGTTGCATCATCTATCTCCTCACATATCTGCTCCTTCTCGGGGTCGTCGAACCAGATGTCCATTGAGTCCGTTTCTTTAAAGTAGAATATCCTCAGCTTCTTTTCCATAAAACTTCACCCCTCTTAATTTTGTAGGTTGTGTATACCGTTACTATAAATCCATCGTCATTTAAATGTTTTGCTACGGTGCATAGAAATTTACTATTCAACTTTCGATAGTAAAGGAAAACCTTTGGATCCTGCCTACTTCTCCTAACCTCAAAGGGATAGATAAGCGCCAATCTCGCTTCATTAGCCATATTAGCTACAGAGGGGTGCTTTTTAGAAGATATAACATCCCAATAATTTTTAGTGATGCGAATCCTCTTACCAAGCATAGATACGACTTCAAATTCAAAAAGCATACTTATTCTTTCTCCCTCTTCTTATCGCCCCCAAAAATGTCTGTTATTTCCTCATGTCTTCCTCCTTAAATATCTGCCCTTCAAACGTGCTGACCTCGGTGTCTTCCTCCAGCCATGCATCCTGTGGTAAGCCCGCTTTCCAGCATGTCTGGCATAAAAACTCCTCCACTGACCAATTATTCTCAGTAGCAACCTGAGGAAGCAAAAGCCCTTGATATATTCCTTTCTTTACGATTAACCCATGCCTGCCTATTTCTATTTGCTTTGGCAAGTCTTTTGGCTCCTCTTTTAACACCTGTGGCGTGGTGAGTATCGTAATCTCAATATCTATATCCTCAAACTCCTCTTTTGTTACAGAAGGGAATCTGGGATCGTTAACCGCAGCAGATATCGCTGCATCTATAATCGCATCTTTTAGCTTAAATATGGAGTATGGATAGCCTATACAACCTCTCAAATTATCATACTTATTCAGCGTGACAAAAACACCACTTTTTTCTTCAAA
>JAGXOS010000235.1 GCA_023659775.1 Methanomicrobia archaeon LH_S14
ATATTATCATCGGCTTTCCCTTCTCTGCTGCATGTTTAAGCAGTTCTAAATCAGTAATTTCAAAAGAAGCTATTTTAAATGCTGGAACATATTTATCTAAGAAGTCAACAGCTTCAAAATCAAATGGAGAAGCTAAAAAGTCAATATTTATTCCTTTACAATATTTCGCGAGTTCTTTTATCCATTCCCTTGGTATTTCTACACTCTTAATTAGTTCATAAATATTTTGCCCTTTTAAATAACTGAACCCTGGCGTATATTGTGAATATAAATTTTCAGCCTTGAATATTTGAAATTTAACTGCATCCGCTCCCGCTTCCACGGCAACGTCTATCAATTTCTTTGCCTGTTCTAAACTGCCATTATGATTTGAACCTGCTTCTGCTATTATAAAGCTAGGTTCTTCTTCGCCTATCAACCTATCCCCTATCTTTGCTGTTTGTCGAGTAGAACTCATAGCCACCTCCTCCCGGAAGCTGCTATGAGCCCCCTCACAGAACCGGACTTGAGGTTTTCCCTCATCCGGCTCTTCAGAAGAACCTCCCCACCATTTTCAGGATAGGTTATGAGTCCAGTTTTGTTGCCATCCTTAACCTGCCTCATAGTGCAGAGGATGTGCCCCTGACCCAACGGTTCAACCGCCAGCCCCTTCCCTCCACGGGCATTACCCCGCTTCTCCGGTACTATGAGCTGGTCCGACTCCCAGAGTGTCGTCTGTACTATCTTACCGTTTATAGGCGTGATAGCACATACTCCCCAGGGGAGAACACTCTGGATCTCCCGAGTTCCCATAATATCCCTTTGATACCGTGCCACGGTCTTAGACCCCGCCGGGCTCGCATCGCCTTGCCATGTTCCAGAGCTCCATGCTATATTCCAAGACTGGAGATTCGGACTAACGACGATGAGAGTACTGCCTTCCGTCAAATGAACAACGTCGGCCGCCGAGACAACGTGTATTTCGGGGCTCAATCCCTTCACTTGCGTTGCGGCCCAGTACCCCATCCCCCTGGCTTCACCACAGCCTGTTACCAGACTGGGTGCAGGGTTCAGTT
>JAGXOS010000236.1 GCA_023659775.1 Methanomicrobia archaeon LH_S14
TTAAATCATGGATAATGACATCCATGCAGGTCTGGAGCAGTTTTTGGAAAATATAGGATAAGAAGCATCAGTTCTTAAAACTGACATGGAAATATGCCTCGTGGTCTAATCAAGCTGAGGGTTAAATCCCACCTGTGCCATACCGCTTTTTCAAATTTCCTCTCGTAATTTCGGTTTTATTTGGATTTGAAATTTTCCTTCTCCCCTATTCCTCCACCTCCTCAACCATCGTTATTACGCCTCTCGGGCATTCATGTGCGCAGATTCCACATCCCTTGCAATAATACAAGTCGGCTTCGAAGTACCCTTCTTCATCCTCCGTTATGCACGCCTCCGGACAGTAGATATAGCATATCCCGCATTTTATGCAGCGCTCATTCTCACGAACTGGTCTTTCCGACCGCCAATCACCTGTTTTATATGCTGATGCGCTTCCAGGCTCTGTAACCACAAAGCCAATTTCCAAATCTTTCCACCCTATTTTTTCTCCACTCATTTGTTTTTAGCTCACCACCGTTTCTTCAAACGCTTTTCTCATCGCATCTATGTTCTTCATGGCAACTTTTCCAAAACGTTCCTTCATTGGTTCCTCTAAGGACTCCAATTCGACGACTTCCGTAGCTTTCACCAGCGCTCCTATCATTGTCGTATTGACAATAGGCAAACCTAAAACCCCCCTCGCAATACCCATCGCATCCACCGTTGCTATTTTTTTCACGCCAATATCCGATTTTATTTCGGCTAATTTCTTCTTTGTATTGACTATCGCTATTCCATCCTTTTTAAGCCTTGAAACGACACCGCCAACCCCAAGCAACCCGGGGTCAAGCACGACTAACACATCCGGCTCTTCTATCTCCGCTCTAACTTTAATCCGTTCCGCTTCGTTCACCCTTAAGAACGCGAGAACCGGTGCTCCTCTCCTCTCAGGGCCAAAAGAAGGCATTGATTGCGCATGTTTTCCCTCTGAAATGGCTGCATGTGCGACTAACTCCGCTAATGTAACTCCTCCTTGCCCTCCCCTTCCATATATGCATATTTCTATCA
>JAGXOS010000237.1 GCA_023659775.1 Methanomicrobia archaeon LH_S14
CACGAACTCCGTAAATCCCCCTGTCTCCTTTTGTATCTCCCTTATCTTAAATATATGGTCTATCCTATCCTCCATTGATTCAATATGCCCATACATGATTGTAGCAGTTGATGGAATGCCCAACCGATGTGCAGTCTTTATTATCTCCACCCATTTCTCTGTTTTTATCTTCTTAGGGCATATTGATTCCCTTATGGAATCATCAAGTATTTCCGCAGCCGTTCCCGGAATAGAACCCAGACCAGCCTTTTTTAATTCTTTCAGCACTTCCTCTTCGCTCATCCCGGAATTTCTTGCCACATGGTATATCTCCATCGGCGAATATGCGTGTATATGCACATCAAACCTCGATTTGATGCTTTCAATAATTCCACAATAGTCTTTCAGGATAAGGTCAGGGTGCAGTCCGCCTTGAATGCATATCTCCGTCGCCTCGTTATTCACCGCTTCTTCAACCTTACTCAAAACCGCATCCATACTCAACAAATATCCTTTCTCCTTCTCTTCCCTAAAAGCGCAAAACTTACAATTGCCTACACAAACATTCGTGAAGTTTATGTTCCTGTTCACCACGTAGGTAACAACATCGCCTTTCTCCTTCTTACGCAGTTCATCGGCAATATGGAACAAATAAAAGGGGTTACTCGCTAAAAATACTGCATCTTCTCTCCCAATCCCACCCTTCCTTATTTCCTCGTATAATCCATCAAAATCGCCTTTCATGTGTAAAAATCCCAAATTCCAATATTTATCATTGGGATTCTTAACCTCCTTCCCTATTTCTCTCTTTCCCTGCTCACTATTCCCGTTATTATCTCCTTGTCGAAGTCAAATACCGTTGCTGTCTCCGCTCCATTTGTTATCCTCAACTTCTTACTGTTATCTATCTCACCAATAATAGAAGCCTCTATCCCGGCATCTCCGAATATTTTTATGCATTCTGCCCCTTTCTCATCATTTTCAACCGTGAGCACAAATCCTGTCCCCGGATACATCTTCAGCCAGTGCTCAAAACCGAGTGGCATTTTTTCCACGTTCGGTCT
>JAGXOS010000238.1 GCA_023659775.1 Methanomicrobia archaeon LH_S14
ATCCTATGTCTAACAACCAGGGCTCTTTTAATCCCGCAGGGCAATTCAACTTCATCGGGCATTCACCACAGTTTCTATTCTCTTTAATGCAACCAGCAAGCTTAGAATATGCAAAAGCAAGCCTTGCCCCTTCTCGCTTTACACCATTAAACTCCCTCGCCGTCTCAACTGCCTGCCTTGATGCCTCCATTGGATAGTAACCTCCCCACCAGACGTTTTCAAGACCTGTTTTCAAGACCGCCTGTCCGATTTCGTCCATTCTCCTCTTCGTAGGCCCGGGATGGTAATATAAAATATAGTTTGGTCTGAACGGTATGATGCGTAGCGGCACTGAGGTGTCAATAGAAGCGAGGAACTCTGCTATTTCTGCTATTTCTGTATCGTTTATCCCTGGTATTACAATGGTTCTTAATGCACGTAGTGTATCTTTACCTTTTCTGATCAGATATTCGGCATTGCGTAGAACCGGCTCGACTGGTGCTCCTGTTATCGCCCGGTGTGTTTCATCGCTAAACGCCTTTATCTCGAACGTAACATAAGAACAGAGGTCTATAATCTGTTGAAGAGTCTCCTGGCTTGCGAATCCGTTTGTGGCGAAGCCTACTCCCAATCCCGGCATCTTTTTCCTTGCTTCTTCCACCACCTTTGCGATATACGGAAAATGTATTGTTGGCTCCCCACCTGTAAAGCTTATTTTATCCACGTGCATCGCCTTCCCTTCTGGTGACTTAATCCGGCGAATTGCCTCTGCTGCAAGCTCTCTTGGGTCTATATAGCCACGATAGAACCAGCCACTCCCAGGATACTGCGAAAGCCGATAGGCATTGCAGTAGATACATTTGAAACTACATCCAAGCATTGTCACCGAGTAACTCTGCAGAACCTGTGCGAGGTTACAGTAGGCAATCTCTGGCATACCAACACCACAAACACCGGGTTCTCCTTCTAACCTGTTAACACCGCATTTCCACTCGCAGAGCTTGCAGTTTTTAAATCCTCTCGTCCATTCCTCTATCCTTTCTTTCATAGCTGTATTTTAAG
>JAGXOS010000239.1 GCA_023659775.1 Methanomicrobia archaeon LH_S14
AAGGTGCATAAGGTTCGTGTCCTGTATTGGTTCCAACATTGCAATGTAGCATACCAATGGTGAAAGGAGCTTTTTCGATTGGGGGTATTTTAGGGAATTTGTGAGAAAGATTTGTTTTTATCTCTCCTGTGTGAAAACTAATGCCATAAATTTGGGCGATTTCCTCACCATCTTTTTCAACCGTGACCTTTTCTACAGACTTCCCGTTAAAGATATGAACATTTTTTGGCCAGTCTAAATTGGCTGACCATCCGTCTAATGGGTCATGGTTTCCGTGTGTAATATATGCCTTTATTCCAGCCTCAGATAATCTTTTTAGACCATCTCGAAAGCGAAGCTGTGCTCGTAGGCTTCTATCTGCTCCATCATAAATATCCCCAGCAATTAATAGGAAATCAACTTGTTTTTCAATGCAGAGATCAATTATTCTATTAAATGCTTTAAACGTTGCCTCTGTTAATTCTAAACTTATTTCTTCACTTACTTCGGAGAAACCCTTAAAAGGGCTATCTAAATGCAAGTCTGCTGTATGTATAAAACTAAATGTTTTCATTTTTGTATAACGGGACAAGGATATAAAGTAACGTTAAGCTCTGGAATCTCTATTAGCTCTTTATTTTCGAATATAACAACGTTGCTGAGTGACTTCCGCGATGAATCCAAATATAAAGAGTCTCGTGTAAGGGGGTCATGGTTCCCTAGTAGGATATACACCGGAATCGGTGCAACCTGCGCTATAATATCCAACAGCACTTCTATTAGCCTTCTGTCTACTTCATTGTTATCAAATAGATCTCCAGCAACGATGATGAAATCCACATTATTCTCTTTTGCGATATTCATGAGATTTCTGACTGTTCTAACTCTTATTTCTCGGGCTTTCTCTGCATTAAGACCAAGTTTTGCATATTTAATCTCTAAGTGCCAATCAGCAGTGTGTAAGAATTTTACCACTTCTTTCACCTCCTTATATCTTCAAAAATCCCCCATCTCATCTTTTTATCATCCACCCTTAAACACTTG
>JAGXOS010000023.1 GCA_023659775.1 Methanomicrobia archaeon LH_S14
TTTAGAAGAAGGACTTTATATATAAATTTGTGGATTTAATTTTGCGGTGACGACTTAAATTTTTCGCAAATAAAAAAAACCGAAAAGCTTTTAAAGAAATAGGTAGCTATACAAATACATGAAAACTATATTTCGACTGAGCTAAACACATAGGAAACAATAATAGGGAAAATAATGAACAAGATAAAGGTAATTGCTTACATAAGTGTATTTTTCATGCTCCTGCCGCTATGCATGGGTGTAGTGTATGGTAACGAAAACCTAAAAAGGTCCTTAGTTGAAACGACGCACGATTACGAGGTGACGAGCAAATACGGAGAAATAGAGCAAATGAGACAACAAGTGCTCATTAAGCTAAGTGGGATGCCTCCCGGTGAAGTAACTTTCGAGACTGAACGCTGGGTACAAGCTGTTTGGCAAATAATTGACGACTTTAACGAACTTCAAAATCTTATGAGCAGTAGCAAGCCTCAAAGTCATTTAGATGCCCTTTCAAAGGCTCAATCCGCGAAAGAGCATATTGAAGCTTTGAAAAGTTACGATGTGGACGCTGTTATATCTATGTTGCCTGAAACAGCTCTCGATAGGTTTTTTTTAGAGGAAGCCGCATTTCTCGAAGCCGCTGCTACACACGAAAAGCAAACAAAGAAGAGTATTATGTATCTAAGCAGTAGCTCAAATGCCTTCCACGAAGGCGGTGATATAAGCAACAACGCAAGATTGGACTACGAAGTGAAGGAATGTTCAATGATATATAATGAGAACATGAGACTCGCTGAGCAACTCTTAAACGATGCACACCGTTACCTTTCAGAAAGCAAGCACGTTTCTGGTTTTTTATCTGAAGTGGAAGCATTTTTAAAGATTAAAAATGCCGGGAAGCTGACCGCACAGGCAGCGGAAATTTACAGTAAGCACAATGACGATAGGCTAAATGAGACGCTTTTACTTGCAGGCGATATTGAAGCTCGAAGCTCAGAGCTCGTTTTAAGCGTTGGTAAAAGCGTAGGGATTTACGTTGCTTTGTTATTTGCATTGCTCGCTTATGTTCTGCGTTCGGTTATGAATTGGAGAAAGGATTTACGAGAAGCGACATTAGGAGGTGAGCTAATCCCTTAGGGTGCCTTGCTTATGAAACATTGGATGAGATTAATTTTCGTCATCGCTACCCTTGCAATCTTGGGTGCTTTGATGTCGATGGCACTGATCCCTATAACCTCTGCACTTGAGGTATCACCCAGTAGTCTCTCACTGGATTTTACATTCAACAAGCCAAAAGCAGAGAACCCTACATTCTCAAAAACTACTTCGCTTACACTACAAAACACGAAGAATGCTACCATTAGCTTTACCATCACCGATACTTCACCCGAAACTGAGATAAACGTTCAGGCGACACCCTCATCAGGCGTGATAAACCCTTACGCTTCCATCTCGGTGTCTCTCGAAGTAGAGGTAAGTAGTAGCTTGAGCGAGGGGCAACATAACGGCGAAGTTACCGTAACGAGTGATGACGGCACTTATACAATTCCCATTTCCATTTCCGTTTTGCATAGTGTAAAGCTTGAAGTTTCTCCTTTGTCCGTGGACTTTGGGAAGGTTGATGTTGGTGAAGGTGCTACGGCTTCTGTAACTTTCAAAGAGACGCTCGGTTACAAATCTGTCAATGTATCCTTATCGAGAAAAAGTGGCAATGAGTGGGCTTACCCCGGTGAGAGTAGTTTCTCGGTTGACCCCTGTGGTTCTAAAACTATCTCTTTCTATCTCGCCGAAAGTAAACCCGGCTGGGAGTCTTATCACCGTACTTATTCATGGACTTTCAGTGCGACAGGTGTGGGCGGCACGTATAACATAAAACTTGAAGCTGAACTGTTACTCCCTCCAAAGCTCTCAGTCGGTAGAAGTGCATCCTGCACCGTTACCTTCGACAAGCCGAAATCAGGAAAGCCCACCTTCAGAAAGAACTTTTACATACCTGTAAAGAATCAGGGATATTACTCGATGAGTATAAACAGGGTTTCCTTGAGTGGTTTTAGTTCAAAACCAAAAGTTACCGTTGATTATCCAAGTAGCGTTGGTAGCTACTCAACCAAGAATATCGTTCTCTCCGTAGAAGCACCTTACGACACCAGGGAAGGAACTTACTCTGGAAAAGTTGATATAGACGCTGGCAGCGCAGGCTCTGCAGATGTCAGTGCGAGTATCGAAATTAAATATGGTGTTGGGCTCGAAGTCTCACCAACGAGCAAAAACTTTGGAGGCGTAGAAATATTTACCGAGGAGAGAGATGTGAAACTAACTTTGAGGGAAACCTTCGGCTATAAATCTATAAACAATGTTTTAATAAAGAAAATCAGTGGCCCTGGGTGGATAAGCATTTCGCCTGCAAGTATTTCTGGCATTCCGCCAGAAGGGTCTGATATTGTCACTTTTACTTTGCAATTCCGAGGCGAAGCAGAAACGGGTAAAGAATATGAGTGGGTGTATTCTGTTGATACCGAAAATGCTGGAAGCAAAACGATGACGGTGTTGGCCGAAGCTTTGCCTCCTGACCTTTCTACCATAATTTCGGAGTTAAATTCTCTGAAGAGCGGAAGCACAGCACGCTATCCGGCAACGGGAACTGCGATTTCAAAAAGCCTGAGCATGCTTGACGCCGCTAAAAAGAAAGTGCTAAGTGCTGAAGACTGGAATTTTGTAATGTCAACCTCTACACAGACCGTTACAGTGCTAAACTTGCTGAACAAATATTCAGACAGCGAGGACAAAAGTATGGCATTCTCGAACTTGCGATCTGGCGCAGCGCTCTCGGAGTTCGTATCTGGCAGCGCATATAGCATTTCTGATGGTGGGGTGCGTTCTCATGCCAAAAAATCGGTAGAGGATTTAGACAATTTGGTGAGTAACATGCTCAGTGAAGCTGCTTCATATTTTGAGAAACGAGGGAGCAGCTATGAAAATGCAAATTACTTGGAAGCTGCAAAGGCATACAAATGCGCTGCATCTGCATACGAACTACTTGGCGATACAAAGTGCGAAACATACAAACATAGTTTTGAAGAGATGGTTAAACAGCACGATGACCTTGTAATATCCGCCAATGAGAACAGGGTCAATGCCGAGCGAGAATTAATGCTGCTAGAACCTAAACTTTCAGAGATAGGTAGCGTTCATGTCATACTTAATCCTTTTGCCTATGATGACGTTTCAAGCGGCTATGATTACGCACTCTCCACATATTCTGGCGTAATAGAAAAATATCGACATGCTGGTGAGGTCAGAATGAAAAGCGATTCCGAAAGTCGATTTAGTGAGCTAAAAAAAGACTGGAAGTCAATCTCAACACTGTTCTTCGCTTACATGGTGTTTCTAAGCATCATTTTCATTCTTGTGGTCTTCAGGCTATCGAAGGGCGTTGTAGATTATTTAAGGGATTCTGGTGAAATAATGCTTGGCGATGTCGTTAATCCTTGATCCACCAGAATTTGCATTCTCTTCAGGCGCCTCGCCTGAACTTTATGCGTTGTGCCTCGTAAGTTAGAAAATCTCGCCAGGGTAAAGAAGGCGGACATTTTTCAATGGCTTCTTTAAAGTCTTCTAAAGTCACACCTCTTCTTTTTTGCGCATCGCTTTCTTCTCGCTTATGATCTTCTATTTCTTCAACCATAGCTATGTTCGCCGCTTCTTTCACGATGGCTTCGATGTCCGCGCCAATATATTTTGCGGCGCGGATTTTATCTTCATCAACTTTTAGTTTTGATATTATTTCAGTAATCTCATCATCATCTCGCACATCGAGGGTACGCAAGAATGTTATCGCCTCTTCGGCACCTACACGCCGCCTCTTTTCCTCTTCAGAGATATGTGTGACCACTTCTTCGATGAGTTCTTTTCCTTCTTCCTCATTCATCTCTTTTATCCCCGGGAGATTGTTGGTCTTAACTTCTAATATCGCTTTTAGCGCATCTTCATCAGGCGTTGGTAAATACACAAGGCGGTCAAACCTGCCGGGTCTTAAGATTGCGGTGTCAATTATGTCTATTCGGTTCGTCGCTGCGAGGACAAGTGTATCCTTCAGTTGTTCTACACCGTCCATCTCTGTGAGTAGTTGGGCGACAATTCTTTCAGTGGCTTCGTGTGTCTCACCTCGCTTCTTTGCAATCGCATCTATCTCGTCAAAAAAGATAATAGAAGGGGAAGCTTTTTTTGCCTTCCTGAAACTCTCCCTTATTCTCTCTTCTGATTCGCCGTAGTATTTGCTCGTCAGTTCAGGACCTTTAACGCTGAGGAAGCTTGCGCTTGCCGCATTCGCTACCGCTTTTGCAAATAGTGTCTTTCCACAGCCCGGGGGTCCAAAGAGGAGGAGCCCTTTTGGCGGTGAGCCTATGTAAGCTTCATACTCCTCTCGATATTTCAGTGGCCATTCGATAACCCTTTGCATCTCCCTCTTTGTTTCTTCATACCCCCCAATATCAGCCCATGAAATCTTAGGTACTTCAATGGCGAACTCTTTAAGCGCAGAAGGAGTAATATCCTTCATAGCCCGCTCAAAATCATCATCCCTTAAATATAACCATTTGTCGCCTTCTTCATCTTCTCTTTGTGTGCTATACATTATCGCCTTGTTTATGAGGTTAATAAGGTCATCACCACTGTATCCATGTGTCATCACTGCGAGATTTTCAGTGTTAAAATTGCCACTGAAGTCTTTAAGTTTATTTGTTAGTATATCTCTTCTTGCCTCTTCATTAGGGATGTCAATCTCTATATATTCTTTGAATACGCCGGAGTCCATGACTGCCATGTTAACATTGCTTTTTAAACGTGTTTCCGCAATAACAACAACAGGTGTTTTTTTGCTCCAGCTATTTTCTATGTCCTTAATGAACTTTAGAAGTGCGCTTGTGAAGCCCCTCTCGAAGGAGAGTTCCTGCTGTGGTGTGAGGCGTTCCAGATCCTCGATGTGCACGATTGTAGATTGTGAACCACTGCAAGTGGCATCCAGAATTTTATCCAGTGCATCCTGTAACATCTCCTTCTGCGCAAGCATGTAAGAGGCAATAGGCACATATCTTGCAGCAGCTTCGTTCACCAGTGCGTAAACTACACTGCTCTTCCCTGAGCCTGCGGGTCCGTAGATCAAGACTGCCCCGGGCTTGAAGTTGATTTTCTCTGCGAGTTCTGGCTTTGTTAGTGGATTAAGCACATAAAATTTGAGTTTATCCACAATTCCTCCCAGACCATAAATACTGTTTAGCGTTATTTTCGGAACCTCCGCAAAGAAATCTTTTTCTGTCCACTCTTCTTTCGGTTTTCCTAATATCCCGGAAGTTACTCTCTCCTTACCTGATACTATACCCTTCTTTTTTTGTATTATAAGTTTTGTTTGGGCATCGACCAAAAAACTCCCTTCGGGAACGACAGCCTCTACCGAAATGGTAAGGGTGTTTACTCCTACAAGTTTTCTTATCTCAGTGCCGCCGGAGACGATTTCCGAGAGTAAAGCGGATTTTAAGTCGTTTTCTGATGTAAAATCACCGTCTACACTCATAACCACTTCCTTTGCGTGCTTCGCTTCTGCTTTTCTGAATTGTACGTGCTTTCCAGCTGTTATTAATCCAAGAGCATTCCAGCATCCTTCCCCTAAGTACATCATCCCCTGCTCACCGCCACCTTTAACTTTTATTGTTACTTCTTTTCCTCTCCCTGAGATGTTTATGAACTCTCCCTCGGAGATTTCGAATCTGCGCAGGTCTTGCCCCGAGAACATTGCGGTAAATCCCTTATCTCTCCCCTTGAATGTAACTATATCTCCCATACCTATGACACCACTTTTATATAGATAAACGTTCTATATCTATAATATTATGGTGAAACTAAAAGGGTTTTTTGGTGGAAGAAAGCGGGACACTAAGGACATTATGTACGAAGCTGCTGAAGAGACTGCAGGGGTTATCAAGCCGATAAGATTGAGGAGCGTATATAAAGAGCGGTTCGAAAAAGATGTGGACGAAGCGGAGATTATGAAAATAGCGAACAAGCTCATAAAGGCACAGGAGAAGCAGGCAAAGCCGTCCATTATGAAATACGAAGCAGAGGATAGAGGGACAATATATTTGCATGTGGGTGCTTTTGAGGAGTGGTTGAGCAGAGGTGCGTTCATATCAGACCTTGAGGGGCTTTTCAAGTCCGTAGCGATGAAGACCGGTGGTCTTCGGGAAGAGGTGGAGAGACATAAGCTCGATGAATTACTTGTTAAGTATAATATCTCACGAGGACTTGGCACTGAAATTGTACTGGAAGCTCTATGTAAAACTGGGTACCTAATTAAAAGCAATGGGGCTTACAGCATGCCTGAAATGAAGGAGACAAGGAAGAAAATAGTTGTTGAAGGTTTTGTGAAGGATACCCTTGAAAGAAAAGGTTTCATGCCTGAAGATGAACTGATAAGCTTCGTCACGAGGAAAGCAAATGATGAATTCTTACGGGTGGAGCAGGGTTCAACACTCGGTGGACTTAGCGTAAATGAGAGGGACGTAAGAGTAATTCTTGAAGATATGTTAGGGGATAGGTTCACTCGATTAGAGCACAAAGTTGATGATTCCACGATGAAAGTCATTGCTGATGCAGAAAATCTGCGCAGAGTACTTGAAAATGCAAAACCCGCGGTTTTAGAAAGGTTAAGAGGCAGATTAAGAGAAAAAATAGGAAGTGAAGAAGGATTAACCGAAGAAGATATAGCAGAGGTAATCGAAGAAGCGGTAAAAAGTAGTTGAGGTGAAAAAAATGAAAACATTTTATGAATTTTTGGTAGAAAATGCTATTGATACTGGCATAATAAAGTTAGAGGGGAAAAAGGTGACCATACCTGACGTGAATACGTTAGACCTGTCAATGGAGCGGTTGGATGAGGTAATAAAAAATTTAGACGGGATGAAGGGGGTGATAGAAACCTCGAAGGTTACGCTTCAGAAATATGTTACCAAATATGAAGAGTTAAATAAAAATATACCCCAACATGGTGGGTTAAACAGAGAAATCCCACAAGATCTCATAGAAAATTATCGACAAGCAACAATGAGTCTTAAAGAGCAGGGGATTCCTGAAAAAATCAGAAGAAATGAGAAACTTAATCTGAAAGACCAATTAGCATGGTTGGGCTGGAAAAATTTAAAATCTACAAAAGATTTTATAACAGGAGGCAACAATAAAATCTGGGGGCATATAGAGGAGTTAAACGATTACTATAAAAGTTTAGCCGATATTTCGAGGCAGAACAGTCAAAGCTTGGAATCTATAGGAGTAAAGATGGAGGTGTTTTCAAAATGTGCTACTGGCGTTAAAGGCCTTCTACAAACGCTGTCAAAGATGCCGCGAGACATGATAAACATGGAAGATTTATTGATGAATCTGGAAGGACTCACCACAAGCTATATGCAGATATTTAAATATTGTTCAACAAATGCTTTAAACTTGGATAAAACGGTAGACGGAGCTGAGCTTACGGGAGATCTTAGTGAGGCATTAAGAAAATTTGTGGAGACATCTAAAGGGAAAACAAAAGAGGCAGAAGAAAAAGGTGTGGATGTCAATCTTATCAGAGGTGCAGAAAAGAATTTAGCTTTGGTTGAAGAGGCAGAAAGAGACGCAGGAACAATGGAGATGAAGTAGGGGTGAGCGATAAAGAAATTTCTGAGGATGCACTTGCAAGTGAGCTATTTGACGCGATAATAAAGATATTGAACGGTGTGAGTGATGGGATAGAGGAGGCAGATGGCTTGCTTAAAAACTCGCTTAAAAGTAGTCTGAGAATGCCATTGCCCACACACATAGAAGAGGCTCACCTTCAGGAAATAATTAAAAATCTGCAGAAGAAGGATATCCAGAATTTGAACTTTGTGTGGAAAAGAGTGGATGCCTATATAGGGGATGTTACCAAGTACTGGGAGGGAATAGAGAGGGATGTTGCAGGAGTGGGAGGGAGCATTGCTTTGATTGAAGAAGAGTATACTATTATAACCTTCAAAGGTAGAGATAGGGGATTTACTGTTACTTTTTCTGAAGATGACATGCGTGATTTTCGTATTTCTGATGGCGATTTTATTATTATACGGACTATGGGCAGAGAAGCAGAAGCAGTAGCAGTAGCAGAGGTTAAAGGCGATGGGAAATCGGGGAGGGCATACTTAGGAAAAAGATGCTGGGAGGCTCTTGGTTTAACAACTTCAGGAACTGTATTACAATTCAAGAAACTTGAATTATTAAATATTTTTATACCTGTGCTACGCTCAACATTGAATTTCTGGCTTATCACAAGACAGTTGATGGGAAGAAGTACGTTTGAGATTCTTCTTGCTTTTTGCGCTGAGCAGGTGCAAAAAGTATCAGAACTTAGAGACTTAAGTGGGGAACAAATACGAAAGCTACACAATTACTATATAGCTTTAATCGACTTTTCGACTGCTAATATCAAAAACTTAGACCGTATAGAAGAAAGAATGGATGAATTTATAAATCTACGAGGAACCAACGAAACGTTAAATGCAATCATGGAAGAGACGCCTAAAGGGGAAATAAAAGAGGCAAAGGAAAAGGATGTAGATGTCAATCTTATCAGAGATGCAGAAAAGTATTTAGCTTTGATTGAAGAGGCAGAAAGAGAAGCAAGAACGGATGTTAATCTTATCAGAGATGCAGAAAAGGATTTAGCTTTGATTGAAGAGGCAGAAAGAGAAGCAAGAACAATGGAGATGAGAACCAGACAAGAATGACCGATAAGGAAATTTATGAAATCATTCAACTTACAAAAGAAGGAGAGAACGTACGCCCTTCGTGGAGTCCTGATGGCAAAAAAATAGCTTTCATGTCTAATAGAGCAGGTAGCTGGGGCGTATGGCTTATGGATTCAGATGGCAGAAACCAAAAGAGGCTAACAGGTGAAGATTCAAGAGTTGAGAACCCGAAATTTTCGCCTGACGGAAAGAAAATAGGGTTTATTAAAGTCACAGAAAAAACTTCGAGTTTGTGTTTGATAAATGCTGATGAAGGAGAGGAGTTAAAAGTTTTAGATGCTTGCATGGCTTTTTCATGGAGCCCAAGAGGCGACAAGATTACATGTAGCGTCCTTACTGATGATACTGGGCATCTCTACTTGTTGGATGTAAAAAGTTTGGAAAAGGTAAAGCTCGTGAGCGATACGTTTTGGTATGACGTTCCTGCATGGAGTCCTGGAGGAAATAAAATTGCTTTTTCTTCAAAAAAGGAGGATAAACAAGGTATTTTTATAGTGGATTTAGAAAGCTTAGAAGTGGAACGGCTTACAGAAAGTGACCGAGTGGATGACAGCCCTGCATGGAGTCCTGAAGGCGACAAGATTGCATTCTCTTCACTTAGAGCAGGCTACTACTGGAACGTCTGGTCCGTTGATGTTCTCAGTAAGGAAGTGAAGCGGCTGACTGAAACACCTGCAGACGACATGGAGCCGTTATGGAGTCCTGACGGTGAGAAGATAATATTCAAATCAATGCGCGAAGGGAACTGGGATGTCGTGCTGATGAATGCTGATGGTAGCGGGCAAACGCTTCTGACTGTGCATCCCGCTGACGATTGGGACCCAGCATGGCATCCTCAAGGTGGTAAAATCGCTTTCGTATCGCTTCGCACTGGCGAGCCTGAAATTTATACCCTGCTTTTATAATCCACTTGTATTTATTACCCAGAGAACGCTGGATTCACTGAGAAAATTAGATGTTTCTTGTCAGGTATTTGCGCCCCTACAACTTAAAACCTAAAATCTATCAAACAATATCCTCCATATCCTCTGCGTTCTCCGTGAACTCTGCGGTTAATCTGGTTACAACCAAGGAAAGGGGAGATACAAGAAAATGAGACAATGTATTGAAAAGGCTAAAAAAATTGCGCCAGAAAGTGCAACAGATTTTCGGATATCCTGAAACCGCCCATTACAGCTTTGATTTTATCGTAGCCATAGAATAAGAAGGAGAGGAACCCACTGAAAATCAGCCATGCAAGGTAGATTGATATGGGGTTGTGTGGATCAATATCAGGGAAACCAAAAAGTCCAAATGCCAAAATAGTATCAAAAATCATGTTTTTCTCAGCCGTTCCGCAACTTCTTCAACCACAAACATCCGCTCTGCGAAATCAAGCGCTATCTCCGCAAACAGTAAACAAATCGCATTCTTCGCGATGTCTTCACGCATACTTGCGAGCTTTTTCGCAAGTTTCCACAGACTTGTCACTGGAGCAATCTCGTATTCGGTCATCTTCTCCGTGATTTGCCTGTCAACTTCCTTAATTCTCTGTCGGATTCTATCGCTATGCATTTTGTAAAACGAGTTAGCATCCTTAATAAGCTCCTTAAAAAGTTCATAGAAATCGCTTCCAAGAGGTGTGAACTCGACAGTTTCTTCTGCTTTTGCAGGAGTAGTAATGTAAAATTGCTTTTTCTCTTCCATAATTCTTACTGCTTCCCTGCATACCTCTTTTATAACCCCCACCATTCTCTCAGCAGCTATATCTGCACCCTGTGGCATTCGTTTAGCAAGTTGCGAAAGCGTAAGGCAGTAGCTTTGATAGTATCGTGGTAGCACGACATCATGACTTTGTGAAAGTTTGCTTACCGTAGATTGAAGTCCCTTCTCTACATTGGCAAGTTCCTGCAATTGCATTTCGCTCAGTGCAGGTAAAGGCTCAAGCTGTACTTTCAATGCGTTCTCACCTTCGGAAATTTCAACAGGTATCTCTTTTTCGTGGTACCCCTCTGATGTGATTTTTACCTGATGAGTTCCTACGGGAACTTCATCAAAATGCACATGTCCCTTCTCTTCACGCTTTTCCTCAACGCTCTTCGAGCCGAAAAGTAGTAGCGTTATATTCGCAGGTTGGCTTTCTCCTGTAACTGAATCTATAACACTCACCTCAAGCCATCCCTGCTGCCGTTTCAGTATCACACGCTGCTCAATGTCTTTAGAGATGTTTAATGTGGTATTAAAAGGCAGAAAATCTTCCTTCTCGACACTGAGCTCCTGCCCCCCCACACGTATTTCCGCATCCACAACACCTCTGTCATCGGTAACAAGCGATTTCTTGCCTATTTTTACTGATGCACCATCTATGAGTTGTTCAAGCTCATCTACAACTTCTACCTTCACTTTTACAAACTTCGGTTCGAGTTTTACAGCGGCAACCGTATCGTCTTCGTCAAGTTGAATCTTTGCAGGTGCGTAGCCGTCTTTCTCAATGGTTAGCTCACAAGTTCCAAGAGGAAGCGTAAATGCACATCTCCCATCCACATCCGTGTGTCCAGACATCGTGCCTGATATCATGGAGGTCCTCACACTCACATGCGCATCCTTTAGCGGTCTATGTTCGCCGGTCACTTTTACAGAAACTTTACGTGAAGTGAGTTCCAGAGATATGCCTCGCATGCTCTTATCGCTGATGTACAACGTCTCTTCCCCTGACTCATAGTTACCTTTCTTTGCTTTGAACATGTAACCCCTGCCGGTGGGCAAATAAAACGTACATTTTCCTTCCCAATTGGTAACACCTCTGCGAAACTCCATGTCGTCCATGAAGACAGAAACTTCTGCTTTCCGCACTGATCCTTTTTTGTCGCTAACGCCGACGTAAATTTTCGCTTTGTTCGATGTGTAAATTTTATGACCAATGGCATAGCCTATGCTAGTGAAGATGACGATAGAGGACCATATACCAAAACCTTCTTCTTCACTAAGAGCAATGGCTACAAAGAAGAATGCAACCAATGCTATGATGATGTATTTACCTATGCCCATGTAAAGCCTCCTCAAGTTAAGTTATTAATCCTCTCAAGCGTTTCTCTACCTTATCATCTTTTAGCATTACCCTCACATACTCAAGTATCACTGAAGCAACCAGAGCTTTTGCTTTATCATCTGAACTCGTATCAGAATTCATGATTTGTCTCGCAACCTTGAAAAGCACAGACATTGGATAGATATTCCCTACGGTCCTGGTAAGCGATTGGTCAACTTCACGCAATAACCCCTCAGTCCCCTCTCTTCCTCGTTCTATATACTTTTTAATATCTTCGCTCTCCACATCTTTCAAAAAGACTTCTACCTTTGATTTCGCTAAGCCCTTATCCACAACAAATCTTTTAATATCCTCAAATATTTCTAAATTCCTTCTTTCCCGCATTCCCTTACCTATTTCCATGCATCCATTGCTGATGACATCTGCAAGGTCTTCCACAAATACTGTGGGTGTAATATCACGAATACCTCTTACATCCCTTAACAGTTTTCTGCTTTTCCCGGAATCGCTTACTATCCCTACCAATTTCTCTCCTATTTTCATGTAATAGTCTGGTAGATAACAG
This sequence comes from Methanomicrobia archaeon LH_S14, assembly GCA_023659775.1. Taxonomy (GTDB): domain Archaea; phylum Halobacteriota; class Syntropharchaeia; order Alkanophagales; family Methanospirareceae; genus JAGXOS01. The sequence continues at coordinate 12,386 of JAGXOS010000023.1, forward strand.
TCGTATGTAGCCACTCGTTCTCGCTGGTCTTCCAAATATTTGTATGCCGCCCTCAAATCTTCCCTCTTTGACTCGGGGATTTCGAAAGAACTGCTTAATTTCATCTTAATCGGGGTTGTTATTTTCTCTTTTATTTCTGCCGTTTGATAACTTAAGCTATAAACACCCGTAGGGTCGCTAACTTCAATTGTTTGTCTTCCTACCAGGACTTTATCAAAACCGACAAAACCTTCCTTGTTTGTTATTTTAGGTGTTCCCCTTACACGCACTTCAATGGATTCAATAGATTCCCCTGATTCTTTATCCACGACTTTAACTTCTAAGGCACCGGATTTTGCTTTTAACTTTATTTCAAGCGGTATGTCCCCTTTCACATTCACAGTTTCTTCATAAAGTTTATACTCCTCCTTATCTATGCGAAGTTTATGGACGTCCCAGGGAACATCAATTTCAATTTTCCCACCTGAAGTTGTATACTTTTCTTTGCCAGCTATCGTGACCACAGCACCGTTTAGCGGCTCGTTCTCTTCACTTAAAACCGTTAACTTCAGTATACCTCTCTTTCGCTTCGCCGTGAGACGCAAAAATGTCGACGGCTGTTCCATGTCTATTAACTTCTTAACTTCTTCGTATCCTTCCTTCTCGGCAAATACGTAAATTTTCCCCTTGCTCTCAGGCATTTCAAGATTATCGATACCAGACTCATCTGTTACATCTATTTCACCGAGAATTTTATTTCCTCTCGAAATCCCTACTTTTGCTTCTTTTATTTTTGTCCCTTCTTCATCTACAACTTCTACTTCCAAGGACTTTCCTACATGTTCGACAGGTCTCAAATCTACATCTTCTTCCTTATTTTCACCTCGTCTTATTTCCCTTGTATGTGTGGAGGGTTTATAACCCTCTTTTTCAACCTTTATCTCATACACTCCCACAGGAAGTTTAAAATCATCTGTCATACCTGTTTCACCTGTTTTTTTCTTTAAAGAGCCCACCGTGACCATTGCAGCTTCTAAAGCACGGTTGTCCTCCTTTCTAACCATCACCCGCAATTTTTCTTTTCTTTGTTCCATATCACCAGTACTGCGTAAAATAATAAGGAGTGAGAGCCCGATTATAGCAACAGCAGCAGCAACAAGTAAAAGCCAATAGTTTTTCAGAAAAATGAGCCACAGAGGAGCGACTTCCAAACTTTCTTGACCTATATTTTTACCATTTACAAATACACTAAGATTATACTTGCCACTTTCAACAGGTGCTTCTATTTTACCACTCCAAGTCTTATTATCTTTCGGAGATAAATTCGTAGTACGATTATTTATCTTTGCACTTACATTTTCCGCATCTGGAGCATGAACTTCAATAATAAAACTCTCATTTGGTGTTACTATTTTTTTACTAATAGAGATAGTTGGCGTTGTACTTGGTGTAGGTGTTACTGTTGGAGAAGGAATTATTGTTGGCGTTAGCGTGGATAGATTTGTCGAAGTTGAAGTTCCTGTTATATTTTCATTTTCATTTTCACTCGCATAAGCAATAGGTGTAAGAGCAACTGCAAAATACGCTCCGATGACAAGCATTGCTAAAACAGATATTCCAAACATTAACCACTTCCTCCTCATAGCTCCTCCTCACCCAAAGTCTCTTGCTTTTGCACCTCTTCTGTGTGCCGCAGGTAATTATTCAAATTCTTCTCCAAAGTATCGAGTGTTTTTACAGGCAAAATTATCTTCCCTCCCCTGCCCGGTAAAATTATATTCTCGCTCCCTCTGCTCAATGTCTTTTTAAACCAGTTATACATTTGATACGATTTTGAGATGTCTATGGTTGGACCTCCAAGTAACAAAAGCACATCAAATGTCTCTTTTAAGTTCCTGTCGTATGTAACAGCCACATATTTCACCTTACCAATAATGTGCTGTTCAGCCCAGTTATCAAATATCTCATGTATTTTTTCCGGCTCAAACTCATCCACACCATAATAATCCTGAGGGACCCTGAAAATCGCCCAGACCATTGTTGCTGTCTTTGCGTCCATCGGGAACAAGGCTTTGCTAACTGCATCATTCAATGCCGCTTCTATTTCTATTAATTCAACGTCATTACCCATTGAAAGGCAGGGAACAGCATGATAGACACCGAGCGCTGCTGGCCATGTGGTGTAATCACTTATCTCTATTGTTACATCGGATTCACTTCTCCCTGGTGCAATCATCAACTCCTGGAGGTCTGCAATCACGTTATTCATCTGGAAATACCGGTCTTCCTTTCCTTTGACTTTGTCTTCTGATATGCTCTTAGCAAGGTATTCATTACTTATCAAAATGATAAGATCAGCATTCTGCTCGTCTTCATATTTTAAAAGTCTTGAGAGCCCATCAATCGCATTGAAATGCCTTTGCCCTCCGTCTCTTATTTCAGGCCAGATTGCAATTGCAAAATGCTTACCCATTGTAATTTCGTCCTTTTTTGTCCGGTATATTATATAGGGACCGCTTCCGCATCCTGTCCCTCCTCCTAACGTAAATATATCGCACACAGCGGGGCAGGCACTTAATCCCACCATATCAATCCTTCGTCTTACTGTTTCATCTCCATCGAAATCTTCCTTTATGCTATTTTCTCCCTCGGGCCAAAAGTTCCCTGCACCTCGCCCTTTTCCAAATATCTCTTTATTATTGCTCATTATATCGGTTAGTAATACCTTCGCTTTTTCGCTCTTTACTCTCTCACTAACCGCTTTTGCCGCTTTAAGGATATCTGCCTCTGCGGTATTGATTAAAAGGATACGTTTTGCAATAGCGACGTTGTTCCTTGTGGAGAAGAACAGTGATGCTACTTTGTTCCCTCCCTCACCCGGAGCGATAATCCCCCAATCTGTAAGCCTTACTCTCCCTTCCCATACCCCTTCTTCATTTTCTTCTTCAACCATCTCTATTTCCTCCCCGCTAATTTAACGATATTTTCATTTATTTCTATATAATATTGAAGTCTCGCATCATCTTTTACCTCTTGCAAAAGAAACTTCAACTCCTCAACAGGCAAAGGCAAATCCATGAAACTTGTAATCTCATCAAACCTATAACTCTCTCCTTTGAACATTTCTATTTGAAGCCCGTTTAAAGCATTCACAAGCTTATCTTTTGCACGACTTACATCGTAAACCATACATTCACCATCGCTCTTCACGAATTTTGCATTTTCGTTTTCTTCTGCCCATAAAAAAAGGAAACAAGGCACATACTCCTCTTTCTTAATGTTTATTTTATCCTTTGATGACACATAGCCACGCTCTTTGAAGATACTCTCAACCTGCGGAATAAGTTTTGGCATCTGCCCCTTTATTCGCTCCTCCATGTCCCCGCACAACTGCTCGGGTAAACCTACCTCTTCAAGTTCAACTTCTACTTCTGTTTCTGTATCGCCCTCAACATTAACTCGCACGTCCTTGCTCGCATACCCATCGGCGAGAACTCGCAAAGTATGCCTTCCTTGAGGAAGTTTCAGGTTCAATTCACCGCCAAGCGTTTCATGCTCTTTCTTACCAACAAGAACTTTTGCATTTAATGGCGCTCCGCTTTTTGCATCACGTATTTTCACTTGTACTACGAACCTTTCTTCAGGTTTTAAAGGCTCGAAGCTTTCTGCTCTCAGCCGTTGTCTTGCATCATCATAAATTACCTCTGGGTGCTTCTCCGAATACAACTTCATAAAAAGCTCTGCTCGCTTTACTTTCAGTTCATCCGTGCCGACTTCCCCACGCTCCTTTAAGTTCCTGTTTATCATGCTCTCTACACGTGGATACGCTTTTAAAACGCGTGTTTTATCCCTCAAATCTGTAAGAGGCGTTCTAAGTTCCTTATAAAGTTTTTCAAATACTTTTGGAAGCTTTTCAATATCCTGTGGTAACTCCTCAAGTTCGGGAACGCTCTGTTCCATCGAGAACCAGTCTGGAGTACTTTTAGCTCTTATATCATCCCGTAGCTCGAAAATTTCGCCGTGCATTCTTTCAAGAAGTTCGTTTAACTCTCGTACAAGGTCATTAAAAGCGCCTATTAAAAGCTTCATCTCCGAAGGCGTGTTGACATCGTCCACAACTCCTTTTAACTTTCTTACTTCTTCATTTTCTTTTTCGTCCATTACGCTAAGAATATCACTGAAGCACCTGAGCAGTCCGCTCTTGTATTCCCGGAAATTACCCGAAAGTTTTTCATTAATCTCTCTCATTAATTTATCCAGAAGAAACACGCAATTTCCATAATCATCATCTCGCAAATTCCCTTCTGCAAGTTCTAAATCTCTATTCGCCTTAGAGACATCAAAAAATCCCCGTGCAAATGCTACATTCTCTCGCACCTTTGAAAGGCATCCCTCCAAAGCACCTTTAACTTCTTCTGTAGCATCGCTTCCGAGCTTCTCTAACGCCGAAAGGTCCTTTTTTACGGCACTCCCCAAAATTGAGTTCAGCGATGAAATCGCATTTTCAACTTCGTAACCGCTATCGCTCAACTTCCCGAATTCTTTCACATACCAATTAATTTTCTCCCTGATTGCATCATAAAGTGCATCTGCAATTTTCTCCGTTATTTCTTTTATTTCCTTGCCAATCTTGCTTATCTCTACAAGTTTCGTCTTTTTCAGCTTCCCCTCGTTATAATTTACTTCACCACCTCTTAATGTGCATCCCTGCCTGTTGAGTGCTGCCTCCACGCTTTTCAACTCGAACTCCGCTCTGTCTATGTCAACGTTGAACTCCCTTCCAATTTCTGATACTTTGCTCTTAAATTCTAAAAATTCGTGGGTGATGCTCTCTAACTCCCTCTTCTTTATTTTTATTTCCTCAGCGGGCATTCGCCTTCCAAGAATAAGAGCTATGACAAGAGTTATAAATATCGCCGGTACACCCACCATCGCAAACAGCAAAGCGATAACAAAGCCATGCGTAAAGAAAAATATTATTGCCATAAGTAAAATCACAATGGTAAGGGATACCACAACTGTGATGTTACGTGTCTCATTTTTCATAGGGCATCATCTTTTATATGTTACCTGATAATATAAAAACTATATGGATAAATATACCGAACTCCGTGATACCTTGGATAAATACCGCTGGGTTGACCTCATAGACCTCTCTATTTATTCCCACGAAAGGCTAAAAGCCGCTTTAAAGGAGCATCAAGCGGTATTAGGGGAGTTTGATATGAGTATTAGTGATTTGGATGTCTCAAAGATTAAAGAGATATGCTATGAGCGATTGGTTAAGCTCTCTCTACAACTTCAAGGGGAGGAGGATGCCTTGCTGCTTTCTGATGAAGAGTTAAAGGTAATTAAAAAGGTAGCAAGATCTTCTTGGCTCGACGAACCTGCAAGCCTTCAAAAATATGTGAGTGCGAATCTGCAATTCGACATCCGAAGTCCTTCTAAAATTATCGGGAAAGAGTGGGAACGTTGTAAAGCGGATTCAGAAATTGTGGGGCAGATGCATGACCGCGTAAGGTCTTTTGTTCGCTCTTATTTGGTCAACACTTGCGAACGTCGTCGTGAAGCGCTGGAAGAATGCCAAAGACTCTACGAGAATGAGTTTGCAGTTAAAATGGAGCAAATAAAAAATCGGATGAAAGCTATTATACGGGAGTTAGAAACAAAGATTAACCATCGTAAGGAACAATTGAGACGATTAAGTAAAATAAAAGAGTTCCCTTCACTGGAAACGATGGAAGAGGAACTGGCTAAGTTAAAAGGGGAACTGTCCGATCAGACTACAAAATTTTATGTTTCTAGAATTTTAGATACTGCTTCTAAGGTAAAAAGTGGCAGTGGTGATGTGAATGAATGCTTCGCAATGTATAAATCGCTGCATGAAAACTCGATTAAAGCCTGGGAAAATACGCGTGACCAACTGAAGACATATTTAGCACATTTAGATGACATAAAGAGTGTTCTTTTGGAAATTTCGCGTTTCTCTGAGGAAGAACGTGCCAGGTTTGATGTGTCTGTAGTAACGGGAATAGCAGCAAATTGTGTCCAGAAGCTTTCAAAAGTGATGGATGACGCATTTAAAATCACAGCAGAGCGTTTCTCGCTCTCCACTCCTTCAACTGAAGATGTCGAGGAGGCAGTAAGAAGTTTCCAGAGCTCCACTTCCGAGATCGACACATGCAAGGGGGACAGCGGTAGAAAAACTAAAAAGCACACTAAAAGAGAGCAAGAAGAATATGAAAGTGAGGAGATGCTATCCGCAATCTCTCACGCGGACAATCTTTAATTGGCAATCATAAAAACCAGAAAGTATCGTATTTAAAACCAATATAAAAGGCAAAAGCCACCAGAATGATACTTACAATCATCACAAAGAGCAGTGGGCGTGTTTCCTTAGCTCTCGTGAAGAGCTTCAAAAAATCCTCTCTTTTCCTGAGTTTTAAGCAAAATATTAATCCGGAAACCGCTCCAAAAATAAAAAAGACGGTAAAAAAAATAGATGTGTCCTCTTTTAATGCTACTCCAGAAGTGTTAAGTTTTTCTTCGAGTTTTCTCTTATCCTTTAACGCCTTTGTGTACTTTTCCAATACTGCAAGTTCAATGGAGAGATTTGCATATTCTTTTTTAATTTCTAACTGATCCCTTTCAAGTTCTTCCTTTTTATCACGCATCTCATCAATCTTTGCATAGAGTGTGCTGTTTATTTCTCCCAAGACGTTTTCAGCATCCTTGCGTATTTTCTCGATGTCATCGCCCTGAAATTCACTTAGTTTTACCAACAGCTTGCTAAACTCATCCACTAACAAGTCCATATTAATTTTGTCTATGTCTTCCGTGTTGCTAATGTCTAAAGCTACGATTTGAGAGTAAATGTCCTCGCTTACTTCTGTAAAATCATTTATCCCCTCCAAAAGTTCCGTATTATTCTCTCCAAGCAGAGCAGTATCATTTTTAAGTTCTAAAACGGCTTCTAACTCTTGCTCCTGTCCCGGATTTTGCCCACTGCTGCTTGCAACACAAATAAAAATCACAATGAACACCAGAAGGAATAAAATAGCAAACAAACGTCTCCGTTTTCTCATCTCCCATCACCTTTTCATTCTGGAGCTTAAAATTGTGTAAACAAAGAACGCACCCCAAAAGCCTGTAAGAAGACCGAAAGTACCAAAAACAGTGGCAAAAACCTTTTTATTCTGCGATTCAACTTCAGAAACGTTATTTCTAAGAGCATCCGTTGCATTTCTCTCGATCTCAAGCATTGACGCTGCAGCTTCCATATCTGTAACGTTTAACTCATTCTTAAGGATTGAAACAGTCGCTCTTAACTCTTTAAGTGTACTCACATTCGCAGTTTCCATACTACTTAAACTTTCATTAATCTTTTTAAGTTCAATTGTCGCGTTTTCAAAGTTCTCACGATATTTCCCGAGTTCTGTCGTTGCCGCAGAAGGATTTAAAAGCGGTGTAATTAAAAATACTAAAATAAACGTAGCGG
>JAGXOS010000240.1 GCA_023659775.1 Methanomicrobia archaeon LH_S14
ATCCCCATCGCGTCCATCTGGCTCAACCCACCCTTCTTCCCATAATTCTAATAGAACCTCATTAATCATGCTCATGTCAATTCTAAGTGCATCGCTTATTTCATCTGCGGATACCCTATCTTTTCCTTTTATATACGCTTTTATCTCTCCTTTTGCATCTTCACTCCCTATTTCCCTATACCTTATGACCTCCAAACCGCTTAGATAATCAGCATAATATCTGATTGCATCTCGTATTGCATCTGCCTTTGAGCATCCAATTTTTTCCACAATCATATCCAATGCCTCGCCTGCATCTTTCAGGTCCACAGGATATATGTAGCGTCTTCCTATTTGTTTCATATTATATACAATGTATAGGAATGTATAAAAAGTTTGGTTTTTTGAATACCTTACCTACTTCAACCATTCAAAATCTCTTTGCAATCAGATAATTTTCTCGTGTCTTTCTCGTGAAATCTCGTGCTAGGTTCTTAATCTAACTATACAAATAACTCCTCCCTTATCGTCTTACCTTCCATCACTGCCTCTTCTGAAACACTTATTCCCTCCTTCTCCACATCCCACACAATCGTTGCGTTCTCCACATGCCCCGCTCTTATTTTATAAGGCGATGCAAAGACATCGAAATTCGTGCCGCCTTCCATCGGTCCCTCCGTTGAATAAGGCACAACGAACTCGTATGAGCCATTACCGTTAGAAATTGTCCTTTCGGAGTACGTGAATTCTCTCCCTCGATTTGTAGTTATGCTTGTTGCTATTTCGGCAATCGAACCATCAGGAGCGGTTCCTCCTATCCTCGCCCCTTTTACGTATTCAAAAACCTTCACAAATTTTATCTCCTGCTCGCCTACAGTTATTATAGTGCTTGGCGACTCATGAATAAGCCTGTAATGGTGTAAAGGCGCCAGATATAAATCTTCGCTAAGTGCTACTCCTCTGCCATCGAATATATGAAGGCGAGCTTCCATCGTGCTGAAATACTTTGCACCTGGTACTCTCTTAGGTCCTTCTTCTG
>JAGXOS010000241.1 GCA_023659775.1 Methanomicrobia archaeon LH_S14
GTCCCGGGACCTTGGCTGGTAACTATCTTACCATCAACCACAACTCGCTCATTTACGGATTTCGCTCCCCTCAGTTCGGTTTCCAATCCAGGATAAATCGTCACTTTCTTGCCTTCTAAAATCCCCGCTTTTGCCAACACAGAAGGCGCACCGCAAATAGCTGCAACGACTTTACCGAGTTCAAATGCTTTTTTTACCGCATCTAAAACGCGCTTGTCGTTACCCAGATTCACGTACCCGGGAGACCCACCGGGCAAAACGACCGCATCAAAATCCTCGATATTAATCCCTTCTATTTGTCTATCCGGAACCACCTTAACCCCATGTCCGCCTGCGATAGCGCCCGTTTGAAGACTTGCAATCACAACCTCTATCTCCGCCCTTCTGAGTGTGTCCACAATACTCATGGCTTCTATCTCTTCAAATCCCGTAGCCAAAAATACAACGACAGCCATATTCTACCAGCCCTCTTATTCCAAAGCTGATGCCACCACATTGCCAAATTCTTCGGCAGCTTCTGGTCCCCTTCCCGTAATTATCCGCCCATCTCGCTCAACCGCAGCTCCCGTATAATCGGCACCTTTTCTCTTCAAATTTTCCTTTTCCGAGCTGAAAGAAGTTGCCCTTTTTCCTTTTAGTAGTCCAGCGTTTGCTAAAGTTGAAGGAGCTATGCAAATCGCAGCTACAATTTTCCCCTCTTTAAGCGCATCGGCGGCTAACTCATGGGCTCTTGAATCATCGAAGTACACATCTGCTCCAGAACCTCCAACAAAAATCACCGCATCATAATCCTCGGCGTTGACCTCCGCTAAATTTTTATCCACTTTTACTTCAGCTCCAAACATTCCTGTGGCTCGAGTAACCCCCTTTGAAGCGATTGTTACCTCAGCTCCCGACCGTGTAAAAATTTCCATTGGTTCCTTTAGTTCCTCATCCCGGAAATTTTCTGGTGCTGCAACCATTAAAATCTTCTTCCCTTTTAGATCAGCCATTTTTTTTCTCACCCCTAATATGCCC
>JAGXOS010000242.1 GCA_023659775.1 Methanomicrobia archaeon LH_S14
TGTTAATGGTCAAGTTTAGGTTGGTCATAAAATCAAAATCTCCGAAAGTCATGTAATAGGATATTATCGGGAGAAGATTTTAAAAAGTGTCTATTAAATGGCGATTTGGTAATAACTCCTTTTGATGAAAATAACTTAGGGCCTTGCGATATAAATCTACGCATTTCAAGAATTTTGGCATTTGTTTAGCTCCTTTTCTCGTGAAAATCCTGCAGTTATAAAAGATTGGGGGTTTGGGATTTGTTTGGTAGTAAACCCTTTTATAGGGATAAGAAGAATAAATAGTAGCGATGAACACCCAAACGCCGAAAAGCTTTCGGCAATCATTATCGCAAAAGGGGAAGTGCAAGGAGTGGGTTACCGGGGTAAGGTATTCAAGATAGAAGAAGACCCAATACTGGTTGAAGAGGTAGATGTAACCTTTGAAGAGCCAACCGGCGAGTTTGAATACTTTTTTAGTCAAGGTTTTTACCGAAGGTAAAAAAGTTGTGTAAGATTATCTGGAGATAAGGAGGTCACAGGATATGGGAATGTTTGATACCATTTACTTTGATAAACCATATATATGCCCGGTATGCCAGGGGGAGATTCATTCTGTCCAGGTTAAGGCATTTGAGAATATGCTGGAAGATTATCGCGTGAAGGATTGCGTTGGTCATGCAGAAGAGATAAATATGGAGAAAGGGCGTACGAAAGACCTGAAACCGATACCGAGATTAAACGACAACGACTCCAATTCATCAGGAATGGGAGATATGAATTTAGCGTGAGAATGGTGTCGGTTGAGCATGCGAGAGGTTCTGGGCTGATCAAAGAGTTAAAGGAGGGAGTTTCCATGGAGATACTGGAAAGAGAAATGGAGGAAGAGGAGATTAAAAGTTCGGCGGAGTTTATAGACTGTTAGGCAAGATTGAAGGAATTGATGAAGATATCGTTTACGAGGGTAGGACGGTAAGGAGATTAAATGAAATAAAAAAGGAGATAGTGAAAAAGGGATACCGGTAGGA
>JAGXOS010000243.1 GCA_023659775.1 Methanomicrobia archaeon LH_S14
TGGCTTTTTTGAAATCCTTAAACTCGGAATAATATTTTGAATAGAGACACTGTTTCTTAACAAATTTCCAGAGGCGCTCAATGAGATTCAAATTGGGCGAATAAGGAGGTATATAAAGCAATTCGATATTGAGAGCTTCTGCTAACGCCCAAACAAGTTTACACTTCTGATATCGGGCGTTATCCAAAACAAGGGTGATGGGAACTCCAATGTTAAGACGAGAAATACGCCACAATAAATCACAAAAACTCTGAGCGTTGATATACGTATCGTTGGTAACAATGACCAATTCGTGAGTCACCGCGTCCAACGCGCTCAGAACGTTGAATCGCTTTCTGCCCGCGGGAGCTTTGATGAATAATCGTGTGAAACACCACAATATGCCAAGAAAAGGAGCCAGCACGAAATGCGCAGCATCAACAAAAAAGACGACTCTTTGGCCCCCTCGGGCTTCTTCGAGACGGGGCTCCAGCTCCTCTTTCAGGAAGCTTTCCTGCTCCTCGGGGTCTGCTTTAGCAGGAATCATGCCCACCTTGCGCGGAGCCATCCCGATAGACTTGAGGAACCCCCTCACCCGATTTTCGCTGCGTTTAATCCCTGTCAGTTCTTCGATCTTAGCCATCGCTTCTTTAACGCTGGCAGGGGGGTGCTCGCGGAAGTATTCCTCAATCGTCGTTCTATGCTGGCTCATTTCACTATGGGGTTGGTAAAACTTTAATCGTTTCAACGCCTCGATCCCCCCTCGTTGATATGCCCGCAGGTAACTGCGCAATGTATTGGGCGAGATTCCTGTAAGTTGGCATATCTTTTCGTGGCTCAGTCCCTGGCTCTTCAGCCAAAGAGCTTCCATTTTACGCTGCACTCGCGGATGTGGATAGTTATAACGCTCGTACTCCAATGCCTGCTTCTCTTCCTCGCTAAATTCTATCGTAATCATTTGTACCACCTTTTTAACTTCATATACTCTATATAAATCTGTTCTATGACCCTGCCGATAAAAAAG
>JAGXOS010000024.1 GCA_023659775.1 Methanomicrobia archaeon LH_S14
TGTTAATGGTCAAGTTTAGGTTGGTCATAAAATCAAAATCTCCGAAAGTCATGTATTAGATAACGCTTCGAGCTTTTATAATGAAAGCGTTGAAGGTGATTTTGATGGAGATGATATCTCGGATGATGATGAAATTCATGGATTCACATGGGAAAACAAAACTTATTTCACAAATCCTTATCAGGCAAGCACAGACAGAGACCCATACGATGATTATAAAGAGATAACAGGGATAGATATGTCCACTGCGGTGATAGACCCTGGAAGACATCCATGTGTGCCTTCTTATGCTGATCTTAAAGTTGAACTTGAAGAAATAAAAGTGATACCAAAATGCAAGATAACATCAACAGAAACAAAGGAGGAAGGTGAAAGCTGGTATTTATATACAGAGACACAAAAGTGGACGAAGGCAGGTGTAGAAGCTGGATGTGAATATACTCCCTATTGGCCTCCGTTCTTTAAAGCATATGGGTATGCTTACGCCTATTATGAAAGTTATACTCATACAGTTAGCAGCACCTCAGGTTGGAGCAGAGAGGAATGGAGCAAGGCGACTGCTGTTGATTCTGATAAAGCAGCGAAGTTGAAGTTTCATCTGAAGATAAAGAATGAAGGCACAGACGCTGCAAAAAACGTGAAATTACGGTTTAATCTGTTAATAGGAGAGGATAAGGTTGCAGATACGGTGTGGACGGATATTGTAGCGTGGAGGCTGGAGCCTGGTGAAGCCTCAGACGAAATGGTTATTGACCATGATAGGGATGGAGAGATTGTGATAACATTAGATGAGTTGAAATCTATCGAACTTGGTGCACCAGTTAGTATAAAAGTTACAGAAGTAAATGCCGAAGTCCCATGGGAGGGTGGATGGATAACTTGGGATGATTATAAAGGAGAATTTGAACCGGTAAGTTCGACTCTCATGGTTGATTTTGGAGATGGAAACGTAAAGGAACACAAAGTATGGTCAGGGATTCATTTATTGGCAGAACCTCCTCATCTCTATATTCATAACATAACGATAAGTGATGCAATAGACAGGACTTTAGGAATAAAGGAAAAAGAAGATGGCGTGTACATCGGATGGAAAGCCGGTAAGGAAGTGAAATTAGAGAACTGGACTTTCGGCTCCGATAATGAGACTTTTCAGCAGATAAACGAAACTTTGCCAGAGAACTGGACTGTGTATGATTTGCTGAACGTAACGATAAAGCAGGGCTGGGTAATCGTAATGAAAGCGCCGGACATAAAACCGCCGGAAATTCATTGGGCTTCTTATTCGAGAGATATGAAAGGGATAAAGGCAGGAGTATCTGATAATGAGAACATCACGAAAGTAATTGCGCATGTGAAGGTTGGGGATAGTTATGAAAATGTAACGTTGGCAGATGAGGATGGAGATTTGGTGTTTAATGCAACGCTGGCAGAGAAAATCATGGATACAGAGGATGATTACATCATCGCATCAGATGGGAAATTCAACATAATGTGGCTAAATATTCAAAATATGTCAAGGACGATTACAGTGGACGATGATGGAAATGCTGATTTTACAAGGATACAGGATGCAATAAACACATCAATGGACGGTGATACTGTCTTTGTTTTTAATGGCACTTACTATGAGAATGTGGTTGTAAACAAATCAATCATACTAAGAGGGGAGGAAAAAGAAAATACGATTATTAATGGTAGTATCGATGGAATTAACCAAACGAAACCAGTTATCGAAGTACTTGCTGATAATTGTATGGTCAGTGAATTTACACTGATGAACGGATCTACGGGCATTCTTCTAAAATCTGATAATAACATCGTGACGAATATTATCGCTCGTAATATGTATTATTATCATATCTCTTATTCGGGTTGGTTCAAACTAATAGTTGTCGGGTCAGGAGAATGTATTTCTCTATTATCAGCTAATAACAATACCATAGCAAACTGTTCATTAGATATTAGGGATTATGTTGGCTATTCTCCAAACTTTGGCATTTATTTGTGTAACTCCACCAATAACACATTATCCAATAATAATATTGAAATAGGCCCGGAGGGCAATATTGGAATTAAATTATGGAAATCCGATCATAACATGTTATCCGATAATGGTATAGCCAGATATAATATAATCATAATCGTTAATTTAACCACGAAGTCACAGTCTGAAAGGGAAAGTGGTATATACTTAAACGAATCTAATAACAATAGCATGATAAACAACTATATACACGGTTCTCTTATTTTAGAGGGGATTTATTTGAAAGGTCGTGTCCCAATTTCGCAGAAAAGTATATATAACCCATACTTCCATAGGAAATTAAGGGATTGGCGAAATGGGAGAAGCAAACATAGACGAATTCTTTTGTCCAAACGAGGCGTGCCCGGATTACGGAAAGAAAGGGAAGGGGAACATCGTGCTAAAGGAACACTATGGCAAGCAGAATAAAAAAGGACAAAAATCTGAAGCCCGATGACCCTGACGAAGTAGGTACAAAATATGTTTTGGTTGCTCAATAACGGGGCTCCGCCCCGTTGACCCCGAAAACCCTGTAAGGGTTTATGCGAAAACAAAGCTTGTCACCAGCTATCATGTCGGCAGGCGAGATAAGAGCACTGAGCTTCCAATTTTTACCAGTGACGACTGGGACGCATACAAAAACGCACTGGTCGAGGTCTATGGCGTGGAAGAGCAGCCAGAATACAAGGGACGGGGAAGACCCCCAATCCGAAGAAAGTGCCACCGCCAGACCTGAAATATGGGCAGGTCATTAAGTATCGAGAGGGGGATGCGGTTACCGACGTCAAGAAGAGAGTTGTATTTGGAAACGAGGAGGAAGTGCTCAGCGCACTCAAATTGGCAGGAAACAGCATTAACACGTCTTACATAGAGCGGAACAATCTCACCGTCAGGAATGGCGTGAGTAGACTGATCAGGAAGACAATCGATTTCTCTAAGCTAAACGTTTAAATCCGCTGATAATGCATTTATGCCTGTTCTTTGCTTGGTTCAACCTCGTTAAACCCCACGATGCACTAAAAATCGAAATTGCGGATGGTAGACGGCGTTGGAAACAAAGAACACCTGCAATAGCTGCTAACCTCACGGACCACATCTGGACACGTTTGCCAGAGCATGCATGTGCATTTTATATTGTTCAAGTGGCATTATAAATATAAAATTTGCATAGCATAATCTGTTACATCTTGTCTTTCAAATCGATAAAAGGGGGACACGACCTATTTATATTAGAAATATTAAACTAATGTTAGGGGGATTAACATGGATGTAGAAGAAAAAGACCTTTTAAAAATTCTTTCTAAAGAAGGGGCTAATATCCGGGATATACAGAAGTCTATTCGCACAGTTAAAAGATTGGCAGAGAATGAACCACTGAATAATCTATATAAGATAAAACAGGAGGTAGTTAAAATCGAAAAGACATTAAAGCAAAGCAAGTTAGATGAGTTTGTTAAAGAAGGTGTAGAGCAGCATATACAGCCGGTAAAATCAAAAATCCCAGAGTGGGAAGAGAAAGCCAGGAAAAGCTTTGGGCAGCGATTAGAGCAAGCACTCCAACAGTTGGGGTTTGAGTTAAAAGGGCATTATCCTACGCTCAAAGTTTCGTTTTACACCTTAAAAATTGATTTAGATAATAATAACGTTGAGATTTGGTATGGACCTGAGCAGGAGAAATTAGATTCATCTACGCTTATACCAGAAACAATCGCGCAAAAACTGCAATATTCCCATGCCCAAATCACACAGCGAAAATTCGATGATAATACTTTTCTGTCCACTTTATACGATGCGTATAGAGTTGCTGTCTATCGCAATGAAGGAAAAAATGGAGATGCCGCACCTATCACGGCTGTTCTTTCAAATTTGGCTTTTCTAATTCAAAATCAGAAATTTAAAATGAACCCTACAAAAAGCAATTACCGAGATTATGGGCGTGTTTTCTTCAGTTATGATTTATACAGGTTAACGGAGAGAAGGATTGAAAATCTTGAACTCAGCCTCGTAGCTGCTACGAGGGCATATACGCGAAGAAGGTCAGATTTTTTATGGATTCCTTCTAATGAAAAAGGCGGAGGTAATTATATTTCTCATATTAAGTTTCGAGAGCGGGAACAAGAAACAAATTATAGACACAGATTAACGCAGATTAACACAGATGAAACGAGCAATGCCGTTAGCCCAGCGCAATGAATAAAAGAAAAAATCCGTGTAAATCCATGTCTTAAATAGAAGGAGGTTATACTTTATATACTGTACAACAAAAATGGCAAACAGAGAAATTGAAATAGACGCGCAAGTGGCAAGGTGGATCCTGGAAATCGTAGGAATGGGCAATCCTCCGGAATATGGGTCCCAGTATTTTACCGTTGGATTGGATGATTACCTCAACACAATTGATGAAGAGTATCTCAAAACCCATATAAAGAGTGGTGGCTCGATATTTAAAATGGTTATCGGCACCTATGGAGGTGGCAAAACACACTTTTTGTATTCCATTAGAGAAAAAGCATGGGGATATAACTATATCTCATCATATATATCCTTAAGCCCCAAAGAAACACCATTTCATAAACTGGAACTGGTTTACAAAGCAATCGTTGCGAACCTTATGTATCCACAAACACCCGAAGAACTTTTATCCGGGTATGATAGAGGAATAGAAGCAGTTATAAAGACGTGGTATAGCCAAAAATATCAGGAGCTGTCCGCGAAATTATCCGACGACGCTATACGAAAAGAACTCAACAGTTATGCTTCTTCGCTTGGTTCGTATGAAAGTACAAGCTTCAGAAATGCGGTAAAAGAAGCTTTTTTGTGCCTGGCAGAAAAGAAGGAGAATGATTTTACACGGATTCTGCAATGGTTAAAGGGTGAAAATTCCCAAAAGAACTTTCTTAATAATCTTGGTATCTTTGAGGAAATAGACAAAAGTACGGCGTTCAGGATGATTCGTTCTCTTATACAGTGGATTCGGGAAATAGGCTATTCCGGTCTCATTATGCTTATGGACGAAGCAGAACAAACGTCGAGCATGAGTCGTAAGGAAAAAGACACGCTTTTGAGTAACTTGCGGGAACTTATTGATGCTTGTGGACATGCAAACGTAAAAAATACGATGTTCTTTTATGCCGTCCCTGATGAAAGCTTCCTTGACGGACAAACACAAATTTATGTAGCGTTACGTCAAAGGATTTCCGGTGTTTTCGACACAGAAATCAATCCAAGGGGTGTAAAGATAGATCTTGAAAAAATCCCTGTTGAGGCAGTGGATATGCTGGCAGAAATAGGGAGAAAATTGGCACGAATTTACGAAATAGCCTATAAAACTCCGTTTAAGTCCGACACGCTGGAAGAAAGCATAGAAAATATTGCCAATGCCGCTTATGAGAAAAAATTTGAAATCGGCTACAAGCGACTCTTTGTTAAGAGTGTTATTAATGCTTTTGATATACTGCGCAGCTCAGAAAAGCGAGTGTCCATCGAAAGGGCGCGTGAAGTGGTCGATGCAAATATGCATTAAAAAAGGGCAGAAAAGTGTCGCAATTGATTGAACACATAATTTATGGGAAAGGAGAAGTAATTGAGCGTAGATATAGGGGATTTGAACTTCGTGTAAAATTTAATAATGGACTTTTAAGGTGGATAAGAAGAGAAGAAGTGCGATTTTTAATAGAAAAAACTGTTTTGTCAAAGCCTGAAGTTCTAAAACATCGCATCATGCCAAAAGAGCAGTATAAAGCAAGACAAATGATTGAAGCCTTCAGGTTAGGAATTGTTCCCCATGAACATGTAGAGGACTTTACATTTGGCCGCGATGTGGAAATAGAAGGCATTAAAAACAGGCTAAACCAGGCAAAAGAAGGATCGCAGGTACTAATCGGTGGCTATGGAAGTGGAAAGACGCATCTTTTGGAACATATCTATGCAACAGCACTAAAAAATAATTGGGCTGTTTCGTTAGTTGAACTCAGCGCTAACGAATTGCCTTTCTATAAGCCAAAAAGGATTTACGAAGCGATTATTAATTCCTTCCGATTCCAAAAAGAAGGACATCAATACGATTTTAGGGAATTTATGCGGTCAATAGCGAGAACTGAGGATTCCTACAAACTCGAAGAGCATTTGTATCTTGGTGAAATTATTAGAAAGTTAAGAAGTGGTGAGGATAAGGAATATCTTTGGGAATGGATAGAAGGGTATCCAAGCTGGGAGTATTTAGGAGGATATCCTCGTATGTATGATAAGGCTACGTGTGCGAATATTTATTGTTATATATTGAGTGGGATTGGTTGGGCTGCGAGAAACATCATTGGGCTTGATGGTTTTGTAATCCTACTGGACGAAGCGGAAAGTGTTGAACCCTACTGGTTTTCGTATTACCAAAATAATAAAGTATGGAACTTTTTGAAAGGATTCGTTTCAATGACAAATAATGATGAACGACTCAGGAGAGAAGTGAATGAGAATAATTTTTATAAGCATAAAATATATAGGGGATACTGGGGACATGAAACTAAGTTACAATATTGCGGTTATAGTCGCTTACCCTTTCTATGGGAGAACCCCAGTGGGGTTGAAACCGTTTTTGCCTTCGTCCCACATCAGGTTTTAGACTCACGAGCGCCTTTTAATACGATCCCACGGATTAAAATAGAACGTATTGAAGAGAAATTTTTAAGGGAAATGTTAGAGCGAGCATCGTTGATATATGAACAGGCATATAATACACCTATCAACCAGGAGCTACTGCCAAGAATCTACGAACTGCTTCCAAGAGATAATATTCGCATCTTTATCAAAGCGGCGGTAGAAGCTTTTGACCTCCTTCTCTTTCATCCGGATAGGAGAGTAGAAGAACTGTTGAGATGACATGACAGATAGAGAAACAATCAAAGAACTGAAAAGAGAGCTTAAACGAACATGGATGACGTTTTTTGGTAGATTTGGAATACTCCTACCTGTCCAAATAGAAACAATACCCGTGGTTATAGCGGGAAAAAATGCAGTTGTTACGTCTCCTGCTGCAAGTGGAAAGACCGAAGCGGTTATTGCACCACTGGCCGAAAGATTTTTTAATGACGGTTGGGCGAACCTGGCAATACTTTATATCTCCCCTACAAGGGCATTGGTTAACGATGTGTCTTACCGGCTGAAAGAGCAGCTTGAGGATTTAGGCATTTCCTCATCATTAAAAACCGGCGATAGCCCTTCATTCAATCCTAAAAAGCTACCGAATTTACTCATAACAACGCCCGAATCCTTCGATTCGCTACTTTGCAGGCATCCTCAAGCATTTAAAGAGTTGAGAGCCGTTGTGCTTGACGAAATCCATCTTATAGATAATACATACCGGGGCGACCAGATTCGCTTGCTTTTGAAAAGACTTCGATACATCACAGAAACAGCGTTTAATGTGTATGCACTCTCCGCAACCATAGCAGACCCGAAAGATATAGGAAGCCGCTATTTTAACGATTTTGAAGTAATTGAATCGCCGGGTAAACGTGAAATTGAATATACACTGGTTAAATCGCTTAAAGACGTTTTTGAACATGCGAGAAATGAGAAACTCAAGAAGCTGCTAATCTTCTGCAACAGAAGAAAAAGTGTAGAAGTGGTGGCAGTAGAAGCAAGGGAGTTGTGGGGACCGGACAAAGTTGTCGTTCACCACGGGAGCTTAAGCAAAGCAATTCGTGAAGAAGCAGAGGGTTTTATGAAAGAATCGCAATTTGGTGTTTGCATCGCAACCATGACATTAGAGATTGGGATAGACATAGGGGATATTGATGCAATAGTTCTTGCTGAGGTCCCCTGGAGCGTATCTGCACTACTTCAGCGTATTGGAAGGGGAAACAGGCGAACTCAAAAGAACAGAGTTTTTGCTTTGTACGATTCAGAAGATGAGGCGGCGTTATTGGAGGAGATGCTAAATGTGGCAATTAAGGGTTATGTTGAAGAAGTGGATTATTTGCCTGACTTGTCCGTAGTGGTGCAGCAAACATTCTCATCGCTTTATGCCCACCCCAATGGTTTAGGAGACGAGTATTTTTCGGGGTTATTTAACGAATTCTGCTCAGAAGAAGACCTTAAAGGCATTTTTAAGCATCTTGCAGAACATGGATGGATAGAAATTATGGGAAATGGAAGATGGCGTGCATCAACTAAATTAATGGACCTGGGAGGATGGGGGAAGATTCATTCTAATATACCTGATTCAAAGGCGTTGAAAGTTATTGACAGTAGCACACAGCAAGCTGTGGGAGAAGTGCAATATCCAATTGACGAAGTTTTTGCCCTGGCTGGGCGGGTTTGGAAGATAATTAAGGTGGGTGGCAAGAGAATATATGCGAAGCAAGTGAAGGCAAAAGCACCTGCGGTAAAATTCAAGCGTCATGCTTCAAAAGGAGCGTTTTATTATCTTTTGCCGAAGGAGTTGAGAATGAAGTTTGAGATTAACGGAACTTAAAAAAGAAGCAATAGGCAGAAGATACGTTTTAACCAGTTATGACTTAGCAGAAAAGTTAAAATCAAAAATAATAGAGTTTATCAAGAAGGAATGCTCCATAAAAGAGATAATCAAATATGACTCTTCTGTAAAATCGGGAATCGAAAGTAAATACGATAGACTTTTTGAGATTTTCACGACAAATTATGACACGATTATTGAGACATATATTGAAACGAAAGGCAAATTAAATGAATTTTATGATGGTTTTACTTATCTCGACCCTCAAAGAAGGATAGGCGATTGGAATCCAAAAGGATATGACAAGAACGACTATAAAATCAAACTTTTAAAGCTACATGGCTCTATTGACCAGTATATCGACAAAGAAGGAATAATTAAAAACCCCCCCCTTGAACCACGTAGGCTTAAAAACACAATGATTTACCCGATGCGAGAAAAGGAAATTTATAAAGACCCATTCTTTGAGTTATTCACTCGTTTAAAAAATTGTTTGCATCTGTATAGTCATAGGATATTCTTTCAGAGACGAACACATAAAAAGCATATTTTTCGATGCTGTAAAAAATAACCCCGGAATAAGGAAGATAATTGTGATAGATAAAGAATTTGGGGAAGAAAGTGTTTTTGAGTATTTGGAGCAAATACTTGCGAGGTATAACGGCAGCTAACTCACTCCATCCCCTTTATCAGCCCTTCAATCATGCTCATCAATATCAATCCGGAGAAAGGTTCTTTGTAGGTTCTGCCCTCGATGCCAACGGTAAGTTCCGCCTGGTCAATACCCGTAAAATACTGCGTCTTTTGACGGTCACTTCTCCTCAAAGCTATCCCATTGCTATAAGGCTCTACCGACACAATCTTTCTTAAGTCAATGTTGACCGCACGTTTCGCACCAGAAAACACGATTCTTTTATTCGTCAAAGTAAGCACACCCTGGTCTATGTCTCTTAGCTCTTCGTGGGATTCGCTTTGCGCACCGACTGCACCAACTCTAAAATAAACTCCTTTGGTAACTCTGAAACTCGGCCCTCCATATCCGCCAGCAATTCGTCTAACTGCTATCGGCTCCCGCAAGGATATGTTTGGAACGGCAAAGACCATTTCCTCATTCTTTTTCAGAATGATCTGCGATTCACCACCCATTTGTGGAATGATGCTTCCTTCTCTGATTTGGTTCATCCAATACTCCATATCCGCTTCTCGCTGTTTCGCATCAGACATTCCTCCATAAGTGATGTTCTTCCATTCTTGCTCTGTCAGCGCTTGATTTCCATATTCACGCCAAACTTCATTTGTGACATCTCATCAATTGTTGCAATCGAAGAAAATCGGACAAAAGTCATTTCCGCCTTACCGCAAAAAATTCTAAATCCTAAGCACCAAATTCTAAACAATTCCTAATATCTAAATCCAAAATACAAAACAAACATTTCTAAAGGAATCTTTACAAAAGAACGCTTCGCAGTTTTTGTCATTGGTATTTTGAGATTTGATATTGTTCAGGATTTCGAATTTAGGGTTTAGGATTTTAGGGAAAAGTGGAAATCTTTTTTGTCCACTGGATAAGGGGATGCAACAATTGAGGTAATGAATGACGAAAGGAACTGTCAGTGAATAAAACAAATAGTAAATATACTCAGAAATCACAGGCAGTATATTTTAAATTTAAATCCACACAGGAAGTTTTAGTAAATTTTACCACTGTCTTTGTTGTGATTTTGAATTGAGGGACAGCCTCTGAAATCGGGGGGTGCCCTTTAGGGCGAATTCCGTTCTAACTCAATTGGATTCTTCTTTAATTTCTAATATAAAATTTTATATGTGTTTTTTAGTTAGGTATTATAAGGTTCTGTGGGCGTAGGGGAAAATGAGTGAAGAAGAGAGAGAAAAACGAATTGAAGGAGAGAAAAAGATTTCAATAGAAATTCCTGATCTTGCTAGCCAGTTTTTTAGATTACAGGAGAGACTTATACAACAGCATGAGGCTCTAACAAAAAATGCAAGAAGTCATCAAATACTTATTCAACAATTCAGTAATTTTGCCAAGCGATTACCAGATCTTTCTTCTATGGTTCAGCAGTTATCTTTAACACAACGAGTTTTACGAGATATACAACCCATTATTAAGCCTGAATTCTTTGAACCTCTGAAAATAATTAGCGAAAAGTTCATAGAAATAGAAAAATCTGATTTTGAGTATAAATGGCTAAAGAGTGTTCCTTGTCCTTTCTTTCTGCATGTATATGCTAAATATGAGGAGGGAGGAAACGATAAAGCCACAGAATATCTCATGAAGGTTTTACAAGAGGAATTATCTTTAGACAAATTAAAAAGTGATTTGGAATATTTGAGCTACTATAAACAGAGAAAACCTATAATTGATCAAGCACTCGATGCACATAAGGAAGGTAAATACGCACTATCAATACCAACACTTATGGCTCAAGTAGATGGTGTTTTTATCCAATTAGCACTCGATCTGGATGTATGGAAGGTGGAGGAAGAACCTACCGGCGTTAAAGTTGTAACAAAGAAAGGGGGCGAGAAAAAAATTGAAGAGATAGACGACTCTTTTAGGAACTACTATGGAAGGTTTATGGGAAAAGACTCCATAAGAGCTGGTGTCCTCCATGGATACAACTTGGATTATGCTTTCGACGATAAATTAGCAGCTAAAGTCATTTGGATTTTATTTGAAGCACTGAACGTTACAGAAGAGATTCAAAAAGATCAGCAAAAATATCTCCCAAAAGCAATTTAGCCTAACTAAATATATCAGAAGACCGGAAAGCTAATTTTTAGTGATGGATTTGCTGCATTAGTAGCCATGCTATTTATAGCGATTTCTCCACAATCTCAATTTCCTCTTCTGTCAGCCCATACAAATCATAAACCAGCCGGTCAATCTGTGCATCAACAATTTTTATCTGCCGTTCATAAAGCTCTTTATCCCTGTCCATTCTCGCCTCGTGATATCTCTTTTGGAGTTCGAGCATGCTCTCCACCAAAGCTACGAGTTTATCGTGCTGGGCTTTTTCTGAAGAGATTGTGTAGTCAATCGTTTTTATAGGTAGGTTTCGTACCATAGTCAGAGATATCCGAGGGAACAATCTTTGCTTACTCTTTTCACCAGCATTTCTAATATAAAATCCAATTAATTTTGAGTTGAGGATTCCCAATAAATAAAAGATATTCATGGTGGTCTTTGGAACAACAATAATACTTGCTTTATTAGAACAATGTGTAGTGTCAGTATATGCACAAATAAGTGTTTGAGAAGGTATCTCTCTCAGTACAATGCGTGGTTCAGAAAAGAATTTCCATTCAGGTTTATTGTAACACCAGTCACCATAGGCAACATACTCCTTGAAAGTATTTTCAAAATAATACCGTTTAATATTTGTCCCTCTTGATTCAGGGAAATAAGATTGATCTTTCTTTTCTTTGCTGTGGTAAATTCTATTACTAATTTCGTCTGGTGTATGCATAGAATTATGGTAAACTTGCATTCCTAATGTATAGTCTGCCATTTTATGAAGTGGTGTCGAGCAATCTTCTATCCGCTTTAATATAATCTTTTTTTCTGGATCTATGAAAATTGAAAATTTAAATGTATTATCTTTCAACCATTCTTTCTTAGAATAGTAATCACATTTATTTTCCGTTTTTGATAGTGTCTCAGCACTTGGCTTTAGTATTCGATCCTCAACAATCTGAACGGTATCTTCGGGTTTTTTCTTTTCGTATATTAAAATTATATTGTTAGTCTGAGCATTTCGAAAAACCTGCCCCCAAAAATTACAGATCTTTACGATGTTTGTATTTTTTAACAAGAATTCTCGAAGCAGTTTTGCCGCTGGAATAGTCAGCAAAGTATTAGGTAGAATAAATGCAAATTGCCCGTTGTTATTGAGTAGATAATAAGATTTTTCTACAAAGAACCTATACAAATCAGGCTTCCCAAAAGATTGGCTATATTTCTCGTAGAGAAATTTCACACCTGGTAAGTCTGCGTGCATGACATACGGCGGATTGCCGATAACGCAATCGAACCCGCCGCGTTTCATAATCTCTCCAAACCCTTTCACATCGTCATTCCAATCGAAGACGTTGATTCGCCTCATCTCTTCCTCATTGAAAAGTGTTGTCTGTTGCGTATCGTAAAAATCAGGTCCAATCAACGAATTCCCGCATTTGATATTATCGTCAAGATTCGGCAGCACACCCTCCAGCCCCAATTTCACCTGCTGGTCTATGCTCTCGCGGCTTTCGTGCTCAAGCACCTTCAACAGCAAACTCAATTTCGTTACTTCCACCGCCTGCGGGTCAATATCCACGCCGAATATGTTATTCAGCAGAATCCGCTTCTTCTCCGCCGTTGTTAAGTACCACTCGTTCTCGCGAACCTGAAAGACCGCGTCCTTGTGCTTCTTCGGCCCGTTGCTTGCATACCAATCCAGGTGATACTTCAGCAAATATGTGTATGCACCGATAAGAAAACTGCCGGACCCGCATGCAGGGTCCAGAATTTTTAGTTCCGCAATCTCGTCCGGTGTCTTTCCCGCTATCAGCTTACCCACAGTGTTCTTGACAATATACTCGACGATATACTGAGGCGTATAATACACGCCACCGGCCTTTTTCACCTCCGGCTTTGTCTCCACCTTTGCTTGATGCCCTGCCGTCAGCCTGATGACCTTACCCAAAAACTGCTCGTACACATTTCCCAGAATTTCCACTCCGAGCACTGAAAATTCGTAAGGCGACTTCGGATAATACAAACGCTGAACAATCATTTTCAAGACCCCGTCATCAATTCTCAACGTTGGCGTTATCTTATCGGTGTCAAAATCAAATATACCGCTGTTGTATTTCGATTGCGCCAATTTAAAATGGTTCAGCAAATGCGTGTAAACATCACCGGATTCGGCTTTTGTTTGCAACTGTCCATAAGGTTCGATGCCACGGTCTTCGCAAATCCGCAAGAAGATTATTCGGTCTAACAACTTCTGCACGGCATAGTTCAACTCGTAAATGGACACAGCGGGATTGCGAAGAGCAACGTTCTTAGCCAGCAGTTCACGCCGGCTTTCTATCTCCTTAAAAAATTCGCTATCCACTTCCGCAGTGCCCTTCTTACCCTTGGTTGATTCTGCATACCTGTCGAAACTTCCTTTGAGTACCGCTTCCTTTGAAAATACATCGTATATCTCATCAAACTTATCGAGATAGTCCTCAAACGTATAATATGCAATCCTTCCTACACCGGATTTGTCCGTTGGATTGGGTTTGATTCGGCAGTCGAAAACCGAGAACTCCTCGCAATCCGTTACGACCGACAACGGCAGTTTCGCACTCCACGCATACCGCCTAAGCTGGTATGCCGGGCTGACGTCCTCTTTTATGTTCACCGTGGGTTTCTTCGCTTCGACAAAGAACTTTCTCTGACCGCCGATTCTGAAACTGTAATCCGGTGCTCTGGTTGAACGCCCGACCTTTATTGCATCTTCGTGAACGACCTCTTTGTATTGCTCCGCAAACCCTTGTTTATTGCTCACGTCCCAGCCCAGCGCTTCAAAGAAGGGGTCAATGAATTCTCGTCTTACCTGTGCTTCGTTATATGTTGATTTTTTATAAACGTCAAGATTATACCTGAATCGCTCAACGAGTTCCCCCAACTTTTGTTTTGCTTGCTCTTTCATTTTACCTTTTGGCATTACACTGAAAATAGCTAACAAACGCTGTAATTAATTTGTGACGCTCGTATATAAATTATATTTGTAAAATGGAGCTGATAGTGATATACAGCGGTGATTTTGGCGAAAGAGTTATTGGGAATTTCATAAACTACTCCACATTTTGCAGACCGTATAAGGGGATTTTTTAAGCTTCCAGTACCTTCTCTTCTCCCAATGTTTATTGAGGATTCAGCAAGTGAGTATTTACCGAAAGAGATTCCTGATGCCATTCTGTGATTTACAGCTGCAGGATGACAAGCCCTTGATTAAGGGGTTTGTGGCTGAGTTTGGGATTGGAAGACCTGAGGTGTGGGTAGAAGAGGATAGAAGAGGGCGTATTGCTCATGTGGATGTTTTGAGAAGTGCTCCTTCTGGGAGTACATGGTTCGTGGCAAAGCAGTTAGAACGAGTAGAAGTTGAGAATAGACAGGAACTTTACGACAGAATCAGCGAATCTCATCATTCCTAT
The DNA here is from genome assembly GCA_023659775.1 of Methanomicrobia archaeon LH_S14. GTDB lineage: Archaea > Halobacteriota > Syntropharchaeia > Alkanophagales > Methanospirareceae > JAGXOS01. The sequence goes on from JAGXOS010000024.1 coordinate 14,703, forward strand.
CCCTGCACCGCAAGTATGGAGAAAGACCGCGAGCTTGGCGACACGATACTGCACAGGGCTGGGTATATTATCAGGGAGGCAGTGGAGGAAGCGTTGCTTTAATTTATTCCAAACCCTCTAAAATCTTTGCGAATTTCCTATCCGCATTCCTCTTCTTTAGCTTTACAAGTTTCACAATCTCGCGCTTATCAACCTCAGCTCTGATGAACTCCGTTGCATCTAACAGTTTCTTCCCTCTTTTGGACCGCGCAATCACGGTGGAATAGCCATCCGGACTTCCTACCGAGCCAATAGAGATGTCTGCAAGCCTGGAAACGAAATCGTCACAATAAGGGCAGCCTTCCCGTATCACGTTCTCAAGCTCTCGCACATCGCATGAATATTCCTTACCCGCTGATGTAACAATGTACTTCCCCCTGGTTATCTGCGTCTTTTCGGCTTTATCAAGGTCAACGCCAAATAGTTTCTTCGTATACTCCTTTAGACCATCATAATCGAAACTCTCAAAACAGAACAAGCCCAATATGATTATCTCCACACCAGGAAATTCGCGTTCCAAATCCCACTGTTGTTGTAGCTTCCTCACCGCTCTAACTTCACAGGGCGTACCAACCATGGCAATTCGCCTCTTACCTTCCTTCAACGCTCCATCAAGCCGGGACATCATTGGCACACGCAGATATTTCGTTCCTCTCGCACTTCTTATCCCATCCACATCCTCAACTACGACAGCCTCTGCTTTATAGCCCTCTTCTCGCTGCACAACCATCGCAGCATCAAAGAACTTATTCTCCATACCTGAGATAAGCAGGGCGGTAACCATTCCACCGTCTTGACCATCCACAGATGCTTTACCGGCAATTAAATCGCTATAAACACCCAATTCTTTATCATGCTCGCCCTCTAAATACCTATCCTCTATTTCTCTTATGTCCTCTGCTGTCGTTGGATATATGTTCTTCTCCCTTTTTATTGCTTCCGTGGGGCATACAAGCGCACACGAACCACAACCTATGCAATCATCTGATAGCTCTTTGTACGGCGCACCAACTTCCCGCTCCACACCACGACTTATAACATTTATAGCCGAGACACCAACTAACTCCTCACAAACTCTTGTGCACAATCCACAAAGAATACATCGCTCATTTTCTAATTCGAATCTCGGTTTTTCAACTCCATATTCCATTGCCAGACTTTGTATCCTCCCTTCTTCAGGACATCTCGCCAGCAGCAGTTCTATGAGCATCTTCCTTATCTCGACAATCTCTGGTGTTTTGGTGTTTACCACCAGTTCATCCTCTGCTGGATAATTACAGGCAGTGACAACCCTCTTCCTGCCTCGTTTCTCTATTTCCACTGAGCATAATCTACAAGCACCAAAAGGTTCTAACGCGGGATGATAACATAAAGTAGGTATGTCAATGCCATTGCTTCTCGCAGCCTCTAAGATGGTCTTTCCTTCCTCGATCTCTACCGCTCTACCGTCAATTTCTAATTTCATCTCCTTTCTCCCCCTCTCCTTTCTATTACCCTCTCAGCTTCAGGTACAGGAGGTGGAACAGGTTTGCCCGAGATCATCATCACTGCTCCTACCTTCGGCGGACAAACCTCAAAGCAAATCCCGCACTTTATGCACTTTGTTTGGTCTATCACGTGTATCACCCTCTTCTCGCCTTCTATTGCACCCTCAGGACAACTCTTCAGGCACCGAAGACAGGCTATGCACTTCTCCGGCTCTATATAATATGAAATCAGCTCCTTACACACCAGCGCCGGGCATCTCTTCTCTTTTATATGCGCTTCATATTCGTCCCCGAAATACCGGATGGTACTTAAAACAGGATTAGCGGCTGTCGTTCCCAACGCACATAGTGATGCTTTCTTCATCACATTCGCTATCTCTTCGAGCAGTTCGATATCCCCTTCTCTTCCCTTTCCAGCAACGATGCCATCCAGTATCTCACGCATACGCTTTAAGCCTTCACGACAGGGTACGCATTTGCCACACGATTCATCACAGAGAAAATCCACGAAGTACCTTGCTATATCCACGATACAGGTATCCTCGTCCATAACAATCATACCGCCTGAACCCATCATCGAACCCAACTTCGTGAGTTCATCGAAATCAACGGGGGAATCGAGATATTCTTCGGGTATTATTCCTCCTGATGGTCCACCAGTTTGAACACCTTTGAATCTCTTCCCACCGGGAATCCCGCCTCCTATTTTGTATATTACGTCCCGTAACGCCGTCCCCATCGGAACTTCCACTAAACCGGTATTGTTTACCTTGCCCACCAGCGAGAAAATCTTTGTCCCCTTGCTTCGTTCTGTTCCAATAGCGTTAAACCAGGCGGCTCCTTTATCAATTATCAGAGGCACGTTCGCCCATGTCTCCACGTTGTTTAAATTGCTCGGCTTATTCCAAACGCCACTTTCTGATGTATGAACGTATTTAGGTCTTGGTTCTCCCACCTTTCCTTCTATCGCATTCATCAATGCGCTGGACTCACCCGAGACGAAAGCCCCTGCTCCTCTATGCACCTTCACATCGAACTCGAATCCTGAGCCCAGTATATCATCACCGAGGAAGCCGTATTCCCTCGCTTGTTCAATAGCAATACCCAAATTCGTCACTGCTAAGGGGTATTCTTGACGCACATAAACGAATCCCTGATGAGAGCCTATGGCGTATGCACCGATGGTTAATCCCTCAAGAACCCTGTGTGGATTTCCTTCCATTATTGACCTGTCCATATACGCTCCCGGGTCGCCTTCATCACAATTGACGATCACATATTTGGGTTCGCCGGGAGCATTTTTAGTGGTCTCCCATTTCCTACCTGTGGGAAACCCTCCACCGCCACGACCCCTCAAATTCGATTTCTTCACTTCTTCCAGCACCTCTTCCGGCGTCATCTCATGCAGTACCTTAGTTAATGCCTGGTATCCACCAATAGCAATGTAACTTTCGATATCTGTCGGGTCAATCCTGAGGTTATCACCAAAGACAAGCCGGGTTTGATATTTGTAGAACGGAATATCTCGTTCATGAACGATCCGTTCACCGGTGCTGGAGTCGGTATAAAGCAAACGGTCAATAATCTCCTTTCCTTTTATCGTTTTTATGATGATTTCTGGAACATCCTCCGGTGTTACATTGAGATAGCATATCTCCTCGGGATGAATGACAATAATCGGTCCGCGCTCGCAAAAGCCATGACAACCTGTCCTCCGTACGCCCACCTCTTCCGTTAAACCCTGCTTCTCCAATTCATTCTGTATCGCAGCAGCAACAGTGTCGCTACCCGTAGCACGACACGCAGTTCCGGAACAGAGAGTGATGTACGGCTTATTCGGGTCCCTCTTCATCAATATCTCGCTTCTTAGCCCCTCCAAATCCCCTTTCGATCTTACCCCCGGCATTTTCCCTCTACTCATATTTTTCTAAAATCTCTTCTACCATTGCTGGCGTAATCTTGCCGTGATAATCTCCATCCACCACTACCACCGGCCCCATGGCACAACAACCAAGGCAATTTACTCTCCTCAAGCTAAACCGCATGTCTGATGTCGTCTCGCCCTCTTTTATCTTCAAATTCTCTTCTGTCCTGTCCAGAATCTTCGGCGCTCCACGCACCTGACAGGCAGTGCCCAGACAAACCTGTATTATATGGCGACCCACCGGGTTCAGGCTCATCGCCTTATAAAAACTCGCTATTCGGTATATTTGGCTTTTAGGAATCCGCATCCTCTCACTTATTCGTGCAATCACCTCCCTCGATATCCAGTTGAACTCACTTTGGATGTCTAGCAGCAACTGAATTAAAACCCCCTCTTCTCCTTTATATCGCTCTATTATCTCATCCACTCTATTCAGGTCTATTTCTACCATTTCACTCTTATTTTACTGCGAAGCTTAAAAAGTTTGCGGTTTTTTCCCGTTCTTTCAGCAACCGCTCTATGATTACTATAATTTTAAACTTATTACAAAGCTGAAACTAAAACAAGAAATGGGTGGTTGGCATGAGATGCCTCAAATGATAATTCCAGATGAATTAAAAAAGATATTTGAAAAGGTAGATTCAGTTGTATTTGAAACCGCGGGTAAAGAAGGGAATCAAAATGCCGTTCAAGTATTTTGGAATTTGGAAGAAGGTGCTTAATGACAAAACGGTTCTGCTCATTGGTGATTTTGGCGAAACTGAACGAGAAGGATCTTATAGAGGATAATGATGTTCGCATCTCCTACTGGGATCCAGAAGAAGAAAAAGGATGCCAAATAAAAGGAATAGGAAGATACCATACAGACGGCTTAATTTATGAAGTGGGCAGAAAATTTATGCTCCAAAAATCCAAAAAACCTGATAGTGCCCCGGGAGGGGTTATCGAAGTCAAAGTAACCCGAATTTCTATAATGAGACCGGGACCATGTTACTACGCCGATGAATAAGGAACACGAAAGTAAGGGGTGTTTGTGGGAGAGCCTTGACTAACCACAGGAACAAAAACAGAAAATTATATAAAGAACGAAGTTATGTCTATATAAGTGAAATACCGATAGATTTGATTTGGAAAAGGTGAGTAAGGAAGATAGAGATAGGGAGATATTGCGTGTGGGGATAATAGCGGAACTGGATGCCGTGAATTTGTATGAGCAACTTGCGGCGATGGCGGAGCGAGAAGAGGTAAGAAAGGTTCCCCGGGATATAGCAAAAGAAGAAAAAACTCACGTGGGAGAATTTCAGGTACTGCTTTTAAAAGAAGACACGGAGCAGGTCGAGGAACTGGAGCATGGTAAAAGAGAAGTGGAGGAGATGATGGAATGAGAATATGACCGAACGAAAACAAATCTACCGCTGTAATGTGTGCGGTAATATAGTAGAGGTGTTGCATGCGGGAAGGCGGTGAACTGGTCTGTTGTGGTCAGCCGATGGAATTGCTTGCGGAAAAGACTGCGGATGCGGGCAAAGAGAAGCATGTTCCCGTAATCGGAAGAAAGGACAAAAAGGTGAAAGTGAAAGTTGGTTCAGTTCCACACCCGATGGAAGAAAATCATTATTCAATGGTACGTTACTGAACAGATAGAAGAAGAAGGTAATGACAATGAAATCATTTCCAGGTTGAAACTCGTTGGAAAAGACGGCAATGGC